>NZ_FULE01000038.1 GCF_900163965.1 Vibrio ruber DSM 16370 | reverse complement strand
ATCACAAGAGCACGTAGAGATCCCAAACCATCTGTCTCGACAATTTGCCGTTACCACTCCCAACCAAGTCTGGGTCGGTGATGTGACGTATGTCTGGACGGGACAACGCTGGATGTATCTTGCTGTTGTCATCGACCTGTTCGCGAGAAAGCCAATTGGTTGGGCGATGTCAGTATCGCCTGATAGTAAGTTGACAGGGAAAGCACTCTCTATGGCGTTTGAATCACGAGGTAAACCCAAAGGCGTGATGTTCCACAGCGACCAAGGAAGTCATTACACCAGTCGTTCTTATCGGCAACTGTTGTGGCGTTATCAAATCAAGCAAAGCTTATCTAGGCGAGGTAATTGTTGGGACAATAGCCCGATGGAGCGGTTCTTCAGAAGTCTAAAGACAGAATGGATACCGGTGTCGGGTTATAGGAGTTTTAGCGAAGCAAGACAGCATATAACTCGTTACATCACAGGTTATTACAGCCAACTTAGGCCCCATCAATATAATGGTGGGCTGACACCCAATGAGTCTGAACGACTATATTGGAAAAACTCTAAAACCGTGGCCAATTTTAGTTGACCACTACAAACCGAACTCTTGAAATACAGGAAGCAAGAGATAAGTATGAACAAGCTTGCCAACATCATAGGGAAATGGTGAGTCTTCATCGGGCAGGTAAGGTAAGTTCTGAAGACTTAAAAAATGCGATAGACGATATGCGACAAGCGCAAAATGCTCTAGATAAAGCTAGAATGGCTTAAGTTCTCTATTTACTCGCTGGTACTGTGCCTCAAAATCCGCTATCGCCGTTAGGTACCAACTTTGTTTTGCCGAATCATAAACAGCAAAATATTTTTATGACACTTGGCTTCTAAATAGAAAGCATATAAGCGCCTGAGACTTCAATATACTATTTCCTATTTGAATTGGCCAAGCTAGGAGTTTTATATTGATTGGTAGCAACATAAGTGGAATGTAAGTATGGAGTTATTCCATCTATAAAGCGTTAGCAGTACAAGGAGATTTATGAGTATCTTAAAAAATGCGGTAGATTCAATAGCCATAGGGCTGGAAGACTTTGAGTCAGCGGATGATCGAAGAATAATATCTTCTACTAGAAACATATTTGCTGGAATATTGCTTTTATTTAAACATCGTCTTTGTGAACTTAGCCCTGAAGATTCGGATGAAGCTTTAATCAAACAAAAAGTATTACCAGCAATTGACGCAACTGGTGCTGTAAACTGGATTGGTCAAGGCAAAAAGACTGTTGATGTTCACAATATTAAAGATAGATTTAAGTCTCTGAGCATAGAAGTTGATTGGAAAAGACTAGAACGAATTAACAATTATAGAAATGATATTGAGCATTACTATAGCACTATGAATCACGAATCCGTTCAACAGTTAATTTCTGATTCTTTTATTATTATTCGTAACTTCATTGCCGAACAGCTAGATACAGATCCAAAAGAACTATTGGGTGAAGAATATTGGAAAGTAATGGTCGAGGTAAACGAAGTTTACGAGCAAGAAAAGGCGGCTTGTGAACTATCGCTAGAAACGCTGACGTATGTTTCAGATACCATCTTAGACGCTTTCAAAAAGTATCAATGCCAAGAGTGTGGTTCTGGATTAATTGAAGCTCAAGATACTGGTGTAGATGCTTTGGAAGCCAACTTTAACTGTCGCTCATGCGGACATTCAGAACATTACGAAGAATTGTCGGGGAAGGCTCTAGCGGAGTATTTTGCCGCTGACCTTTATTTAGCTCATACCGATGGTAACGATGTTCCTACGATAGATTGTCCATCATGCTATCAAGGTACTTACTTGATAGAAGAGGGAATCTGTTCAATATGCGATTTTACATCAGCTTCGTCATGCATGCGGTGTGGAGGCCGTATCCCTCCTGAGGAAATTTCCGAGTCTGATCTGTGTGGTTACTGTTCATACATGATAGATAAAATCATGCGCGAGTAGTACTGCTAACAAGCGTTTAGGGCTTCAAGATACTTTTCTAATCTGTAGGAAATTACATAGAGTAATCCCACTAAACGATTCCTGTCCAAAAATGCCCCGTAGGATGCAGAATGTAGAAGTACGATGAAGTCACACGGTATAATCAAAATTGTCAGATCCAGTCGGAACGAATACAGATACGCCAATAAACCGGAACGCCAAGTCCCGGTTCATTTACACATCATTACTCATCAATCCCCAGATCTTTGGCCAGCGCCTGAATCTCTTTCAAATCCATCTGATTGACTTTGATCAGCTGATTGACTTTACCCAAACGTTCATTGGCAGCATCCTGTTGATCACAGGCATCGGAATGTGCATCCCACGAGGTGCCTTGCAGATAAAGATCACACTCTTTCTTCAGCTCTTTCTTTTTCTGCTGTAAGGTTTCCCGCTCTTTTTCCAGCGACTCAAGTGACTGCTTCACTTTCAGCTCTTTCTGGAACAGTTCACGTGACCGCTCAAACATCGTCGCCTGAAGATCAGCCTGATGATTCAGCCGGTTATTAACTTTATTGACCTGAGTGATCTTCGACTTCTCTGTAGATAACTGCTTTGCCAGCTCAGCTTTTTCCTGCGCCAATTGCTCGATTTTGCCATTCAGCTCATCGACCTGCTTTTGGTAAGCACTTTTTTCGTCCGCTAACTTTTGATCAAACTCTTTACTCAGTTGCTGAATTTTCAAATGAGTTTGTTGATCTGAATCGACCAATGTTTTCTGGTTGACTTGTTCAAGCTGATGATAACGTGTTTCCAGCGCCTGATAAGCCTCTTGCCAACGTTGTCCCGAGAGCAAAGCACCGATCAGTCCGCCTGCGGCAATCCCTATCACGGCAGCGATACCAATGTAGATATAAGTTCGCTTGTCCCTTTGCTCAATAACGACAACCTCTTCATCTCCATCATCCAAACTGTCAGATTGTTTATTCACAATAACTCCATCTGCTTTAACGTATTAATTCACTTACAACAACGGCTACCAGGTAAACTGCAAAAGCGCTACACAGTACGACAATAATGCCCTTCTGGATGTTTTCTCGAGTGTCGTATCGAACCAAAACATATGCAAGCGCAATCAAAACAATAATTGCAATGAGTCTAACCATAACTATTCCGCCTTACTCATCTGGGATTTATATCATGATTCTTTTATTTAAGGTCAGAGGAAAGTTGATAATACATCAAGTCACCATTTTTTATAGATTTACCTAAATTCTGTAGGTGACATCACAAAATTTTTGGATTAACATCATCCCGTAAATCATCAACCTAGATGATTGTTCCAGTGAAGACTACAGGAGAGAGGTTGTTAACCTAATTTTAACATTAGGTGAAACATTTCCCACCGAAGAAGTAAATCTTTCAGGTGTATCACTCTGAATTTTTGAGGATACGAGGACTGTAGTTGGAGGAACCTCTGGAGAGAATCGTTGAATCGATCGCCGAAGGAGCAAGTCCCATCCGGGATGAAACTCTCAGGCAAAAGGACAGAGGAGTGAAAGGCACATTTTTTGAAAATTTATTCGACGCGTCGTCCGTTATTTCAGGATGATCACTTTATAATCAACCTTTCCTCTTCTCCTTATTTGTACTTATTTTAAGGGGAAATCATGCAAGACCTGCAATCTATATTTAGTGCTATCGATAGTTTTATTTGGGGTCCACCACTACTCATTTTACTGGTCGGAACCGGTATCTACTTCACATTCAGTCTCGGACTGCTGCAATTCCGCCACTTACCCACCGCATTAAAACTGGTGTTTGGCCGTTCGTCACAAGCCAAAACCGGTGATGTTTCCAGCTTCGCGGCACTATGTACCGCACTATCTGCAACCATCGGTACCGGCAACATTGTCGGTGTGGCAACCGCCATTAAACTTGGCGGGCCCGGAGCACTGTTCTGGATGTGGTTTGCTGCTCTGTTCGGCATGGCGACCAAATACGCGGAGTGTTTACTGGCCGTCAAATATCGCAAAACCGATGAAAAAGGCCAGATGGTTGGCGGGCCGATGTATTTTCTACAAGACGGTGTCGGCTCAAAATTATTAGCGACCGCCTTCGCGGTATTTGCGATTGGTGTGGCATTTTTTGGTATTGGGACATTTCCGCAGGTCAATGCGATTGTCGATGCATCACAACTCTCATTTGGCGTTTCCAGAGAAGTGGCGGCTGCTATCCTGACGCTGCTGGTTACGATTGTCACCATCGGCGGTATTCAGTCGATTTCCAAAGTTGCCAGTAAAGTCGTGCCAACCATGGCGCTGTTTTATATTCTGGCCTGTCTGTCGATCTTAATCATGCAAGCAGATCAGTTTGTTCCCGCAGTCCTGCTGGTGATTCAATCTGCTTTTACATCGACCGCAGCAACCGGCGGTTTTGCCGGTGCCACCATTATGTTGGCGATTCAAGCCGGTGTCGCCCGCGGCGTGTTCTCCAATGAGTCTGGTCTTGGCAGCGCCCCGATGGCCGCCGCCGCCGCAAAAACGGACTCCTGTGTACGACAAGGGTTGATCTCCATGACGGGGACATTCTTTGATACGATTCTGATCTGTACCATGACAGGCTTGGCTTTAATCATCACCAATGCGTGGCAGGGGGATCTGTCCGGTGCCGCAATGACAACCCATGCGTTTGCCGTCGGTCTTGATTCAGCAACGGTTGGCCCGATGCTGGTATCCATCGGATTAATCTTCTTTGCGTTTACCACAATTCTTGGCTGGAACTACTACGGTGAGCGTTGTGTGGTATTTTTGTTTGGGACTAAAGGTGTCCTCCCCTATAAGCTGATCTTTATCGCGCTGATTGCTTCCGGAGCATTTTTACATCTGGATTTAATCTGGATCATTGCTGATATTGTCAATGGCTTAATGGCGATTCCCAACCTGATTGGCTTACTGGCGTTGAGAAAAGTGGTTATTGCAGAAACCGCGTTATTCTTCCGTCACGGGATGATGAAGTCTACCCCGGCCGAAGCCTGAATACTGTTCAGCGTTTAACGACGAATCGAGCGCGCCATGCGACATGCAACCGGCGCGCTTAATTTCTGCTCACCGAAATTCGGAGTATTACCCGCCGGGATTTCTCTCTGTGTTTGTGTCCCGAGGCATACTAAGGCCCCAATCCGTTCTGGTGCGTCTATATGTTCTGGTGACCATAGCGTTAAATTCCCCTGCTCACACCGCCCCGTATCCAGATTCCAGTTCTTCAGCCAGTCCGTTGCACCGTGCTCATAAACACTCTCACCCAGTAAACATTGATACCGGATGATATTCGCCACCGTAAAATCGAAGACCTGATCATAATGCCAGCAACCATAAGGGGTCTCCAGATACTCAATGTATTGACGATCAATAGCTGAAATCTGCGGATAAACCAAACCAAGAAAAGCCGCAACATGGCGGGAAAACGGAAATAGCCGATATTGATCTTCAACCAGAGACATCACGCGAATAAACCCGACATACCAGCCGTCAATATCCGGTGTGCCGAATTGCTGCCCATAAGTATCAAGCAGTGACTCCCGCCACACCGTCTCAATCACATGGTCAATCTGATGGGGGGACTGAATCTCTGCACAGTGGAGCAAATGACGGGATAGGCGTTCGACATAACCAATATCACCCAGCCCCATACGTTGCCAGATAAACGCATCCTGATGCATTTCACACTCGCGATGCTGTTGTTTATTCTGGTCGTACTCCCCGACTTTGAGCTCTATCACCGGATGAATCGCGATATCGGTAATCACATGAGCAAGAAACCCACTCAGCCAGGCAAACGCACGATCCTGCTGTTCTCCCTGTAAGCGACGGACATGCTCAATCATATTACGCAACAAATCACCGACCGATTGATAGTGCATCCGATCCGCCCACGCAGCCTGAAGAGAATCAGTAATTTTCAGATAAGGAAAATCAGGAGAAACCGCCCCCATTTCAACGTAACGCTGGTTCACGAGTAAAATACGTTGCATTCGGCTGGGTAAAGCGTACAGCGCATCACCTTGCATGAATGCCTGATTGACCGCCGTGATATGAGCAAATGCACCCGGCATAATAAACCTTCACCATTGCTTGTCTACTGATAACAACTTACGTGATTTTTATGACATTTATCTTGCATGAAAATTAATGAGATACGATAAAAGCATCGATCATATCTATCATTGTTCTTTCCTTATGCACAAATATTCCTGAACTCGGCAATTACACATTCAACGCATACTGCCTGGCTAATCGAGCCGCCTGACAAATCCGCTGTGTCGGCGAATTGTCCGGTGAGGGGAAATGAATCAGTTGATAAATTTCCGGATACGATTCACCGGTCACCGCTGATTCCCCCAGCCAGCCAATAATATTAAAGTAATTCAACTGATCCTGACGGGTGACAAATCCTTTCTGGCGGGCAATCTGCGCATGAGCTTCAATCCATAGTGTCCCGCTTTCCTGCTGAAATAACACCTCAGGAAAATGGCGTCGCATATGATGATATATTGCTTCAAGCAGACTCTGCCATGCAATATGACTCATTTGCTGCCATTGCATCGGTGTTAATTGCAGTGGTAATTCGAAAAAGACCATCGGCTCAAAGTCAGCCCGAACCATAACTTGCCAGCCCAAAGACGTCGGGAGCCAGGCCTTATCCATTGGCTGCCAAAACCAATGACACGAGGCACTGAGTAATGTCCACGCGACATCGGCATGAGCCATATTGAGATAGCTTGTAGTTCCGTAAGGAGACAGCACCTGAATCTGCTGCCTGAAATGTTCGGCAAGTTTTTCGAGCGACCAAGATGAACTGAAGAAGAATCCCTCCGTCCCCTGCTGATGCCTCAAAAACCAATGTTTTACCGAATGATCGACAGCCAACAGATAAGGAGAGCTTTTTTCATCCGGTTCACAGAGATAAACGGCTGCTGTTTCAATAATCGGATCATCAGGAAAATAGACCCGGGAATAAGGTGGCAGTTGGCGCCCATCAACAAACAGATAAAGCTCATGACCCGTCTCTGTCGGGCTCAAATCTAATAATTGCTCAGATTGAAATCGTCTCATCATTCAAGCCCATCCTGAATGAGACGAAGGCGCTAAGATGAATCGACAGGCTTGTTGATAATCTGACCGAGATAACCAATAGAAGCATCGCAAAGTTACTATCATGATCATTCCTTTTATATAGATAGGCGAAAAACTGCTTCGCTAAACTCTTTATGAATTCAACGAACTGTTTATCATACGATTTAAGTCATTTGAGTTAAAATAAAAACTCAAACGAATAAAAAATCAATTCTATCAATATTTGTCTCATCATGAAGATTGCATCTTGCAATTTAGATCACTTTTGGGAGTCACTTAACAAATAAAAACAACAATAAAAATTATATATAAATCAATAAGTCATCAAACATAAAAATCATTGTGTCTTTCACTGCATATTGAGATACCCTTGACTGTATTGACTGCGACTAAAACATTTGCCACGACTAAAAAAAGAGGTTGAATCTATGAATGCGTACCATCAGTTGGTTGAGCATGTAAAAAATATCTCTCACTTCGAGCATCTTGCTGCAATCTGTGGTTGGGATCAGGCTGCAATGATGCCGTCAGGCGGTGCACCAGCGCGAGCCGATGCCATGGCTGCACTACACGTTCATATTCACCAGTTGATGAACCAGCCCCAGCTTGCCGAATGGTTTACACAGGCAGAACAAGCCCCGCTCTCTACAGAGCAACAAGCCGTTGTTCGTGAGATGAAGCGGCGCTGGCAACAAGCGACCGTCTTGCCTGAATCACTCGTTCAAGCCAAATCAATCGCCGGTGCCCGCTGCGAACATGCCTGGCGCCAACAGAAACAAGATAATGACTGGGCAGGTTTTGCGGCCAACTGGGAAGAAGTGGTCAAACTCTCGCGCGAAGAAGCTCAGATCCGGGCAGCAGCGACCGGCAAAACCCCTTATGATGCAATGCTCGACCTGTATGAGCCCGGAGCATCTACCGCAACGCTGGATCGCTTATTTGACGATGTGAAATCTTGGCTGCCAGCGTTGATTGATCAAGTCATTGAGAAACAATCCCGCGAATCTGTGCTGCTACCACGGGGCAATTATCCGAGTGAGACGCAAAAATCACTGGGATTAGCGATCATGCAACTCCTGCAATTCGATTTCGATCACGGCAGACTCGATGAAAGTACCCACCCGTTTTGTGGCGGTGTGCCGAGCGATGTGCGCATTACAACCCGCTACAACGAGACAGAGTTTGTCCAGTCACTGATGGGAATCGTCCACGAAACCGGCCACGCCCGCTACGAACAAGGCTTACCGAAAGCCTATGCCGGAACAGCGGCCGGTGAAGCGCGCTCGATGGGGATTCATGAGTCACAGTCACTCTTTTTTGAAATGCAGATTGGCCGCAATCCTCAATTTATTTCTCATTTGGCGGATCTGGCTGCCCGGCACTTCAACGCCCATAATGATCCGGTATTTGCAGAAGCGAACCTGCAAAAACTGTACTCCAGAGTGAATAAGGACTTTATCCGGGTCGATGCTGATGAACTCACCTACCCTGCCCACGTCATTCTGCGTTACGAAATCGAGCGTGATCTGATGAATGGTGTGATCGAGTTCCGTGATGTCCCGGAATTATGGGATCAAAAGATGCAGCGTTATCTCGGGCTTTCTACTCAAGGCAATTATCGCCAAGGCTGTATACAGGATATTCACTGGACTGATGGCAGCTTTGGCTACTTCCCGTCTTATACCCTCGGTGCAATGTATGCCGCACAATTTATGGCTGCTATGAAGAAAACTGTTGATGTTGACAGCGTTATACGCTCCGGTGACTTATCACCAATTTTCAATTGGCTATCAGCAAATATCTGGAGCAAAGGCAGCTTATTCACCACCGATGAACTAGTGAAACAAGCGACTGGGGAGACGTTGAATCCGGCGCATTTCAAAGCCCACCTTGAAAACCGCTACCTTCGCTAGATTGGTAAAGTATTAAATAATGTACTTTGGCATTGAGTGTGCTTGCTTAATGCCAAAATATGTACAAAGGCATTTTCGAAGGGGCATTACTGACGTCACTCAACCATCATATATTATTAATTTATGATGATATTCTGGTTTGAAATGGTTAAGAATTTTGAGATAGGGTTAGAAAAAAGCGAATTGGCATAAACGTAGACGGTTGCATTAACAAGATTAAAACTAAAAGGAAGGAAGATTTGCAAAAAGAAAAAATGATGGCGATCCATGCAGTCGCGACATCGGAGAATTTGCTAGATTCGATTAAAATGTTTGAGAGAAACTTACCATTACTGCATGATTGTCATTTTGTCTTTGGGGCGAAAAATGGTCCCTTGCCTGGTTATTCAGTAAACTTTGACTTCACAGATGGCTCCGCTATAAGAAGTTTATTTAAATCTCCGAAAGTGTTCGTTCTAGACTATAAAACTGTAAAAGCTATGCGAACGGGAACCGCATCGTTTAAAGTTGATTATTCGATATCTCTTGATACCCAAGCACTAAGCTATCTCGAACCATTTCTTGGAAAGCGAACTAGCAAACTTCCAAAAGATTTTGATGAAATATTTAAATTCATTTCTAAGAATGAAACTTCGGTAGATCCATTGCCGTACATACATGAGAACTACATAAACCTTAAAGACCCTCAAAATGCTAATAAAATATTCCAGAAAATTAAAGCATACGAAGTTCTGAGGTCTCTAAACTATAAATCGCTATCTGAGCAACACGTACTAGAATCGTACCTAGATGAGCTAGAACTAAACAAAAATGCCCAAGAAAGCATTGCTTGCATGTATCAAGAATTATCTAATCGCACATATTTTGACACTATACGTACCCGCGTATTTTCATTCTACGCTCTATTATTAAAAATGATTTCTATCCAGCTAAGTTCTCCCCGAAAATCAACTTACAATAAGTTAGTAGAGTTCTTAGATTTTAGTCATTCAATTCTAGCCACGATGTTTTTCCGAGAAACTCTTTTATCGAATAGTTTTTTCGATAGAGGGCAAGGTTTTGGTTTTTTTAGTAAAATACAAAAGAACAAAGCCGACCTCTTCGAGGTTGCTTTGGGAATGGCGTGGGATTTATATCATATACGCCAATTGGAATTTGGCTTAACGATAAGACCTGATTCAACAGCAGACTACTTTTTCCCGTCTCTACTCTCTTGTGACAAACGTCTTGCTGAAGTTATGCATCTATATCCCCTACATTGCTGTGCTTATGTAAAAGACTCCTTTTCTCCGATACCTTTCTATGATGCAGATATAATAGACTCTCTGACGTGCAGTCCTGACCAGAAAAATAACATTGCAAATCGATATTTTACTGAGTCAGCAAAAGTTCAAAGAGATAAAAGTCAAGAACAAGCAAAAACAGACCTAGCTGATACCGTAAGTACACTAGAAAAGGAACTATCTGAAATAGCTAAGGTTAAGATAAATGAGTCATTAGTCGACAAATTCAAATTGTAAAGAGTTCAACTAATTTCTTACAACCCATGACCTGCCCCCAAGAATTAATCCAAAATTTCATTAGTAATGCTTATTAAATCACCATTGTTCGTTACTGTTCTTGTGGTTGCTGCAAACTCAGATGGAGTCAGATAATCCAGTGCTGAGTGAGGACGATTTTCATTGTAATCCATACGCCAGCTACTGATGAGTTCACGAGCATGACTCAGATCCCGAAACCAATGTTCGTTTAAACATTCATCGCGGAACTTTCCGTTAA
>NZ_FULE01000039.1 GCF_900163965.1 Vibrio ruber DSM 16370 | reverse complement strand
TGTAAGCGCTGTGAGGCGTTGAGCTAACCTGTACTAATTGCCCGTGAGACTTAACCATACAACACCGAAGGGGTTTTGTGGCTCATTAAGAACAATTTGATTGTGTAGAGAACAAAGAAAACAGCTTTCCGAATTAAAGAATTTGCTTGGCGACCATAGCGTTTTGGACCCACCTGACTCCATGCCGAACTCAGTCGTGAAACGAAACAGCGCCGATGGTAGTGTGGGGTCTCCTCATGTGAGAGTAGGACATCGCCAGGCTTTAATTTACAGTTTGTCTACTGAAGCTTGATGCTTTTGATAGCTGCGATGCTCATGTGCGTTTGCACACTGCGCTTCTCGCTTCAAAATCCTCATCGCACAGCGACAAACTTCTAAATAAAGCGGTTATCGGTAAGACTTTATTTAGAGCGCTATACCAGTGGAGCGGTAGTTCAGTTGGTTAGAATACCGGCCTGTCACGCCGGGGGTCGCGGGTTCGAGTCCCGTCCGCTCCGCCACTGATTTGAAGACCTCAGCAGCGATGCTGGGGTTTTTTCGTATCTGGCGGAGAGATAAATGCCTGTCAGTTTCACCGGCAGCCGAAAGTGGCGCGGTCGTTCAGTGGGTTCGCCTTTCTTTTGAAAACAAACTCGAGTGGGAAGTAGTGACTATTCTTGGCTAAAGAAATAGTCACTAAAGCTGGCTTCTGTTTCGAACAATGAGCCGAGGATTTAGTAGAGCTCTTTTAGCTTCCGGGTTAAGGTATTTCGTCCCCATCCTAGCACTTTGGCTGCATCTTGCTTATGCCCGTTGGTATGATTTAAAGCTGCTTCCAATAGAATTCGCTCAAATTCAGGTAATGCATAGGATAGGAGATCAGTTTCTCCGGCAGATAAAGCCGTTCGCGCCCAAGCATCTAATTGTTTCTGCCAGCTGGTATCATTATCGAATTCAATATTTTTCTTTTCTGACAATAGCTCTGAAGGTAAGTCATTCGGAAGAACTTCTGTGCCGCTTGCCATAACGGTTAACCAACGGCACATGTTTTCTAATTGTCGTACATTGCCCGGCCAATCGAGACGATTGAGCATTTCTAATGATTTGGGATGCAGTGTTTTCATCTCCACGCCAAGCTCTTTGGCAGCAAGTGCCAGAAAATGTTTAGTCAGCTTCTCGATATCCTGACGACGCTCTCTGAGTGCCGGTATTTGAATCCGGATAACGTTTAAGCGGTGGAATAAATCCTCCCGGAACTTACCTTGATGAACAAGTTTCTCAAGGTTTTGATGTGTTGCAGCAACAATTCGGACATCCACTTTGATCGCTGAATGTCCGCCAACACGATAAAATTGTCCATCGGCCAGAACTCGCAGTAACCGGGTTTGAATATCGAGCGGCATATCGCCGATCTCATCCAGAAAGAGTGTCCCGCCATTGGCTTGTTCAAAACGCCCCTGCCGGACGTTATTGGCGCCGGTAAATGCCCCTTTTTCATGACCGAATAACTCGGATTCAATCAAATCCTTCGGAATTGCCGCCATGTTTAAGGCGATAAATGGTTTTTGTGCGCGTGGGCTATGTCGATGTAAAGCATGAGCGACGAGCTCTTTCCCGGTACCTGACTCGCCATTGATTAAAACGGAAATCGAAGAACGTGAAAGACGTCCGATGGCTCTGAATACTTCTTGCATGGCCGGAGCTTCGCCAATAATCTCAGGAGTATCATCTGTATTTGCTAGGCGACCTGACTGATCTTTTCGCTGTTCTTGGCCGTGAGCGATGGCACGTTCGACTAATGTGAGTGTTTCATCAACATCAAAAGGCTTGGGGAGATATTCAAAAGCACCTTTCTGATAGGCATTCACTGCGGCATCCAGATCGGAATGAGCCGTCATAATGATAATAGGGAGCTCTGGTGAGCGAGAGTGGACTTGATGTAACAGCTCGATACCATCGATACCGGGCATACGTATGTCGGATACTAATACGTCAGGTGATTCTCTTTCCAGCGCCATCAGAACGCTTTCTGCGTCAGAGAAAGTTTCACATTTGATGTTGGCCGAAGACAGGGTTTTTTCCATCACCCATCGAATAGAGCTATCGTCATCGACAACCCACACGTATCCTTTACTCATAATCAGTATTCCTTAAACAGCATCTGTGACTAACGTTGAAAAGCATTAAAATTTTTGTTCTGTCAATGGTTCGTTCATTGGTTGATATTATTGAACGGTTCATCATGATTAATTTATCGGAAGATAGATGGTAAAAACGGTCCGTCCCGGCCAGCTTTCAACCTCAATCTTGCCATTATGTTGATCTATTAAATTCTGAGAAATCGATAACCCCAGCCCGCTGCCCCCTTCTCTTCCGCTGACCATCGGATAGAAGAGAGTATCTTGTAACTCGTTTGGAATTCCCGGGCCGTTATCAATCACTTCAATTCGGGCAACCAGTTTGTGTCGTTGACCATGTATATTGGCTTGATGCACCGTTCTGGTGCGAAGGGTGATTTTACCATGTTGTTGTGATGACAAAATTTGTGCAGCATTACTGACTATATTCAGTAACGCCTGCTCAATTTGATCCATATCCATCATAATATTGGGCAAACTTGGGTCATAATCACGTTCAATCACAAGATGAGAACGTGCATCGAGTTCGATCAATTGACGGACTTTTTCGAGGATTAAGTGCAAATTTTCAGACCGCTTTTTCCCTGGTTTTTGCGGTCCGAGGAGTCGATCAACCAAAGAGCGTAAGCGGTCAGCCTGTTCAATAATAATTTGTGTATACTCTGTCAGGCTCTGATCCGGGAGCATCCTTTCTAATAACTGTGCCGCTCCCCGCAGTCCTCCCAGTGGATTCTTAATCTCATGAGCTAATCCCCGTACGAGTAGCTTCGCTGCCTGTTGTTGGGCGTGTTGATTTAGTTCCTGACTGAGACGGCGCTGTTGACCAATCTTTCTCATCTCGACTAACAGCATTAATTGTTTTTGCCAAGTTAACGGGCTGACGGTGACCTCTAACATCAGGGGTTTACCATCAACCACAAATGTTACGTCACTGTCGGTAATACTTTGGCCACTCTGCAATGGTTGCGAGAGAAGCGCGAGATCAAGCGATGCATGTTGAATTAAATTGGATAGAGGTTGGTTGATAATCCGCTTAGCACTCTGTGAGAATAACTGTTCTGCTGAAGGGTTCGCATAGCGCACGCATAAAGACTCATCCAGTATTAGTGTGGATGTCACAATATTATTCAATATTGTTGTACTAAGTTCACTACTCATGAATGGTTACCATGTTCCAAAATGACGCATTGCACAAAAGTGGTGCGTTGATAGAATGAGTATGGCTAACTAAGGGATAAATACAAGTCTCTCTTCTTTGAAATCAGTCCGCTCAACAGCACTTTGAGTCTAATTTCATGACAACTGCAGCCATGGTTGATTACATTAAATATGGATGCAATTATCTTGCCCGATATGCTCTTTATTTGTGAGGTTTGTGAAAAGATTTATGATGATATTTCAATAAGTAATCTTCATTTGGTATAAAAAAGGCTCGCCAGAGGCGAGCCTGATAATATGGGTATGAATGTAGACTTATACAGAGTAGTACATGTCGAATTCAAGTGGGTGAGTCGTCATATTGATACGAGTCACATCATCTGATTTCAGCGCGATATAAGAATCGATGAAATCATCAGAGAATACACCACCCGCAGTTAAGAACTCACGATCTGCATCCAAAGCTTCTAATGCTTGTTGGAGAGACTCGGCAACTGTTGGAATTTGTGCCGCTTCTTCTGCCGGTAGATCATACAGGTCTTTATCTGCTGAATCTCCAGGGTGAATCTTGTTCTTGATTCCGTCTAGACCAGCCATCAGCATTGCAGCAAAAGCCAGATATGGGTTGGCTGTTGGGTCTGGGAAACGAACTTCGATACGACGTGCTTTAGGGCTTGGCACGACTGGGATACGGATTGATGCACTACGGTTACGAGCAGAATAAGCAAGCATAACCGGTGCTTCGAATCCTGGAACCAGACGCTTGTATGAGTTTGTTGAAGCGTTTGCGAATGCGTTGATTGCGCGAGCGTGCTTGATGATACCACCGATGTAGAATAACGCAGTTTCAGACAAACCGCCGTATTTATCACCGGCAAACAAGTTGACACCGTCTTTTGCCAGAGATTGGTGACAGTGCATACCTGAACCATTGTCTCCGACAAGTGGTTTCGGCATAAATGTCGCAGTTTTACCAAATGCATGAGCAACGTTATGGACAACGTACTTATAGATTTGGATCTCATCTGCTTTCAATGTCATGGTATTGAAACGGCAAGCGATCTCATTTTGACCTGCGGTTGCAACTTCGTGGTGGTGCGCTTCAACAACCAGTCCCATCTCTTCCATAATCAGACACATTGCACTACGAATGTCTTGAGAAGAGTCCACAGGAGCAACAGGGAAGTACCCGCCTTTAACGCCCGGACGGTGACCTTTGTTTCCGCCTTCAACGTCTGAGCCTGTGTTCCATGCAGCTTCGATATCATCGATTTTGTAGAAAGAGCCAGACATGTTCGTTGCGTATTTTACATCGTCAAACAGGAAGAATTCTGGTTCTGGGCCGAATAGTACGGTGTCCGCGATACCTGTAGAACGCATATATTCTTCAGCGCGTTGTGCAATAGAGCGAGGATCGCGATCATAACCTTGCATGGTTGTCGGCTCTAAAATGTCACAACGGATATTGATTGTGGAGTCTTCTGTAAATGGGTCTAAAACAGCAGTTGAGGCATCTGGCATTAAAACCATGTCAGATTCGTTAATTCCTTTCCAGCCGGCAATAGATGAACCATCAAACATTTTACCTTCTTCGAAGAAGTCAGCATCGATTTGGTGAGCAGGAATAGAAACGTGTTGCTCTTTACCCTTTGTATCTGTAAAGCGTAAATCAACAAACTTAACTTCGTTTTCTTGGATCAGCGATAGAACATTTTCTACTGACATCTTGGACAACCTCCAGTGTTTAAAAATCGGTAAAAGCTCGACTTGGTTTAAGCATCGATTAACTTTGTGTTCATCACGTTAATTGAAGCTGAAACTTTATTAGCCAAAATCGTGCCATGATTAAAAATCCTTTTAATTCAATGCATTAGTGAGATAATGGGCTTTCAATTATCAATCATTGCACTAAAATGATTTGCGCATTGCACTAATTTGGTGCGTTCTGATTTGGATTGCACCAATAGTTGCCAAATGCCCTTCTATTCAGCCCTATGAACAGGCAATTTGTCAAACGGCATTTGATGGTTTTTTCTACTTTCTAGTCGTGAAAAGTTTTGATCACAATGGTTTTTTGAACGGGGCGGATTACAGAGACTAAACTATAGAAGAGTGATTTAATGTACTGACAGAAGAAATAGGCTTGTTTTAGATCACATATTTCTGGGCATTTCTTCAAAATCTGGTACATTATTGAGCGTTTTTTTTATCCCGAAATCCAGTTACATCAAAGAGCGGGAATTGAACTTTGACAATGATGATGAATCCATGACAACACCACAGATTGATAAACTAAGAAATATTGCGATCATTGCGCACGTTGACCACGGTAAAACAACCTTGGTTGATAAGCTATTACAACAATCCGGAACTTTACAGTCTCGCGGTGAAGTTGAAGAACGAGTCATGGACTCGAATGATATTGAGAAAGAGCGTGGAATTACAATCCTAGCTAAGAATACAGCGATTAACTGGCACGATCACCACATCAATATCGTTGACACCCCCGGACACGCGGACTTCGGTGGTGAAGTTGAGCGTATTATGTCTATGGTTGACTCTGTCCTGCTTATCGTTGATGCCGTTGATGGCCCAATGCCACAAACCCGTTTCGTAACGCAAAAAGCATTTGCGCATGGTTTGAAACCTATTGTGGTTATTAACAAAATTGACCGACCAGGCGCACGTCCTGATTGGGTAATGGATCAAGTCTTTGACCTATTTGATAATCTAGGCGCATCAGATGAGCAATTGGATTTTCAGGTAGTTTACGCGTCAGCACTAAACGGCTGGGCTTCGCTAGAAGAAGGCGAAACCGGCGAGAATATGGAACCTCTTTTCCAAACCATCGTTGATAACGTCGCTTCACCTGATGTTGATCTGGATGGACCGTTGCAGATGCAAATTTCCCAGTTAGATTATAGCTCTTATGTCGGTGTTATCGGTGTCGGCAGAGTTACACGCGGAACCGTTAAATCGAACCAGCAAGTGAGCATTATTGGTGCAGATGGTAAGAAGAGAAACGGTAAAGTCGGAACGGTTCTCGGTTATCTGGGGCTGGAACGGCACGAAGTTGAGCGTGCCACAGCTGGTGACATTGTCGCCATTACTGGTCTGGGTGAGCTGAAAATCTCAGACACTATTTGTGATGTGAATAATGTTGAAGCATTGCCGGCACTTTCAGTTGATGAGCCGACCGTTACGATGACTTTCCAGGTTAATACTTCACCGTTTGCCGGCAAAGAAGGGAAATTTGTCACATCTCGTAATATTCTTGAGCGCTTGGAAAAAGAGCTGGTTCATAACGTTGCGCTGCGCGTTGAACAAACAGATGACCCTGATAAATTCCGAGTATCCGGTCGTGGTGAATTGCACTTGTCGATTTTGATCGAGAATATGCGTCGTGAAGGATTTGAACTCGCAGTTTCTCGTCCGGAAGTTATTCTGAAAGAAGAGAATGGCCAGCTACTTGAACCTTTTGAAGTGGTGACTATTGATGTGATGGAAGAGCATCAAGGTGGCATCATGGAGAATATCGGTATCCGTAAAGGTGAGTTGAAAGATATGTCTCCGGACGGCAAAGGTCGCGTTCGTATGGACTTCATCATGCCTTCTCGTGGCTTGATCGGCTTCCAAACGGAGTTTATGACACTGACTTCTGGTTCAGGTCTGCTTTACCATACTTTTGATCATTATGGTCCACACAAAGGTGGCTCTATCGGGCAACGTAATAATGGCGTGTTGATTTCTAATGCGACAGGTAAAGCGCTAACCTATGCATTGTTTAACTTGCAGGAGCGTGGACGTCTGTTCGCTGAACACGCTGATGAAGTTTATGAAGGGCAAGTTATTGGTATTCATAACCGTTCGAATGATTTAACTGTAAACTGTTTGAAAGGTAAGCAGCTGACTAACGTTCGAGCTTCTGGTACTGATGAAGCACAGGTTCTGTCTCCCGCGATTAAATTCACATTAGAGCAAGCGATCGAATTTATCGATGATGATGAACTGGTTGAAGTAACGCCTGCGAGCATCCGAATCCGTAAGCGGTATCTTACTGAAAATGATCGTAAAAGAGCGAATCGTGGCGGTAAGTAAATCGCTATAGAACGATGATGTAGTAAAGGCGGAACATTGTTTCCGCCTTTTTTATCGGCGGGTTATTCGTGGGATGAGATGGTCACGCAGTGAATATCCTGCTAGTCTGCTAATCTAAATGCATATTCTTGCGCAATTGATATCAAGGGTAATATTATTCCCCTAGTTTGCATATCATTTCTCAACAATGATTTTTCATCTATATAATCACCACGATATGTTGATGAGGTAGCTGTATTGAATACACAAAAAATGATCGATACTGGCGTCATTTTTACCCGATACTTATGGTACCGGGTTCTTCATGATCGCATTCAGGTGAATGCGGGATATCTGGCTTATATCTCGTTATTGTCTTTTGTTCCGATGGTCACCGTTTTACTCTCGGTTTTATCCGCTTTTTCGGCTTTTAATGATGCCGGAGAAGTGATTCAGGCATTTGTAATTACGCATTTTTTGCCCGCTGCTGGTGAAGCGGTGAATCAGGCATTGCATGACTTTGTATCTAATACCAGCAAAATGACGGCGTTAGGGGGATTGTTTCTATTTATCGTAGCACTGACGCTGATTTCTAACATTGATAAAATGTTGAATTATATCTGGCGGGTTCACCAGAAGCGTCGCTGGGTTTTCTCTTTTTCAATGTACTGGATGGTGCTGACGCTAGGTCCGCTGCTGGTAGGGGCAAGTCTGGCTGTGACATCCTATATTATGTCACTGAATCTGGTCTCAAACGAGACCTTGCATGGGTTCTCTCAGTGGGTACTCAGAAGGCTACCGTTTCTCCTCTCATTTGCAGCATTCACCGGTTTATATGTGCTTGTTCCGAATAAAAAAGTGAAGCTGACACACGCGTTATCAGGCGCTCTCGTTGCCGCTTTACTGTTTGAAGTCAGTAAAGCGGGATTCGCTGCCTATATTACCCATTTCCCTTCTTATCAGGTCATCTACGGGGCGTTGGCCGCCATTCCGATTCTGTTTATCTGGGTTTACTTCTCTTGGTTGATTGTCTTGTTGGGTGCAGAAGTCACTGCATCTCTGGGTGAACATGAATATTGGTATCAAGACATGCTAAAATCCGCAGAATCGGCTGATAATGGTGGAGAAAAAGGAACACATCGTGATCGCACTGATTCAGAGAGTAAGTGAAGCATCCGTGACTGTAGATGGATCGGTTGTCGGAAATATTGGTCAAGGGTTACTGGTATTGCTGGGGGTTGAAAAAGGTGATGATGAAACCAAGGCTAAGCGTCTGGTTGAACGGGTAACCACCTACCGCGTGTTTGAAGATGAACAAGGGAAGATGAATCTCAATGTTCAACAAATCGGGGGCGAAGTGCTAGTCGTTTCACAATTTACATTACCGGCAGATACAAAGAAGGGAACACGCGCCGGATTTTCTCGTGGTGCTGCACCGGCAGATGCTGAGCGGTTGTATGATTATTTCGCTGAGCAGTGTGCAAGCATTCTTCCGACAGCAAGGGGATGCTTTGCCGCGGATATGAAAGTTGCGTTGGTGAATGATGGACCGGTGACCTTCTGGTTGCAGGTTTAATCAATAAGATAGGGATAATTCATGTTTAAGATTATCAGTCCTCAGACGGAGAACCAGCTGAATAAATACTATTTATTTCGCTGGCAAATGCTGCGAGAGCCATGGCATTTGCCATTGGGATCTGAGCGGGACGAATATGACCCAATGAGCCATCATCGGATGATTGTCGATAGTCGGGGACGTCCGATGGCTGTCGGTCGGCTATACATTACCCCGGACTGTGAAGGACAGATCCGTTATATGGCGGTTAAAGCGAATCGTCGGAGTCGGGGGATGGGGTCGCTGCTCTTAGTGACATTAGAGTCACTTGCCCGTCAGGAGGGCGCGAAGCGACTGGTATGTAATGCCAGAGAAGATGCTATCGCTTTTTATGAGAAAAACGGCTTTGAGCGCCGTGGTGAATTGAGTGATGAACGTGGCCCTGTCCGGCATCAGCAGATGGTGAAAACGCTGGATCCGATGGCGAATGTTCAGCGTAAACCGCAGTGGTGTTCCGAGTTGCAGGAACGCTGGGAGAACCAAATCCCGATCAGCGAAAAAATGGGCATCAAGATTAATCAGTACACCGGCTATCAGTTTGAGTGTTACGCACCGATGAATCCGAATATTAACCCACATAATACGATGTTTGCGGGTTCCGCCTTTACTCTGGCAACTCTGACTGGGTGGGGGATGGCATGGTTACTGATGCGAGAGCGCAATCTTTACGGTGATATTGTGATGGTCGATAGCCGGATTCGCTATCGTCAGCCTGTTTGGGAGAGTCCGCTCGCTGTGACCTCATTAGATGATATCAGTGGGGATCTGGATCGTCTCGAGTCTGGGCGTAAAGCCCGGATCATTGTGAATGTAACGATTAAAAGTGGGGATCAACCTGCGGTTCAGTTTGTCGGAACCTACATGTTAATCCCAAATTATAAGACGTTAATTGGCCGATGAATGCTGGGCTTCTTGTGTAGAGCCTGATTCGGACTGGGGAGCCTGTGGTACTGTTTTCGCCGGTTCGAGTAAGTTGTAATGCGTTTGTTTCTCCCCGGTTGTCACCGCGAGTGTTAACGAGCCTGCTTCAGACTGAGTTAAATCCCAGTGGCCGCTGATGGTTGCATTGAGTGCGTCGGCTGTTAAGTGCACTTCAGGTACGGTTAGTTTTCCTCGGTCTCCGGTGATTTTAATATCATTTATGGAAAAATCTCTTGGCTGCTCATTGCTGTCCGGTAGCTGGAGTTGACCCTCTCGGATATCCAGATTCAATAAGCCACTTAAAGTGTGATTGATAATCACGGCGTCTCCGGAAAGCCCCTGCGCCGAACCTGACAAATCAGCAATACCCTTCAGGTGGAGCGGAAGATGTTTAAACAGATTCAGGGGCAGGCTATCCGCGTCAACTGAAAATTGCCATGGTGCACCTTTCAATCCATATTGCCATTGTCCTTTGGCGGCCAGATATCCTTTGGAGAAAGGAAGAAATAGTCGATCCAGTATCCAGTTCTGCGCCTGACTGTGCATTTCGACTAATCCTTGGGATACTACGAACTGACCATAGCTGAGATTATTGACGGAAACTCTCGCAGTACCCTGCCATAGCCCCCACTGTTGATCATTGAGCAGTTGAGCCTGATCGATATCCGTATTGATCCCTGATAATTGCCAATAAGGCTGATGGGCGAGCTGGATAACCTGGCTGTTCCGAATCTTCAGTTGTTCGACATTCACTTGTTTGAATGAGGGTATGAGTGATGCAAGCCAAATGAAGTCAGGCTCAGAACCTGACTCGATAAACATTTTCACACTCTGAGCCTGTAAATCCCGGATAGTTACCGCCTCGGGTGTGATTGAGCCGGATGCATGGAACTGGCCGTCCATGAGCGTTGCACTAAAGTCATCGACATCTAACTGGCCGGGGGTCAGGATAAGGTTGATACTGGGCTCTATCCACATCATTTTATCGAGTACCAGGCTTTCTGCATCTAATGAAAGCACTGCATGATTCTGTTTCCAGAGCGCCCCTGATGCGGCCGGGTAAAAATCTGTGAGGGATAAATCAAAATTATTTAACTGGATACGTGGCATATTGAGTTGGCTGTTTAACAGATCAAGCCGCTCAATTTGTGCGATATGCTGTTCAATCAGATCCCGGAATTTATGCGACAGTTGTTGCAACTGAGACTGAGACAAGTTCAACTTCTCTGTGGTTAAATTCTCGATGGACCAGCGTTGTCCGTTCGTTTCTGCTTGCAAGGAAAGTGAAGCTCCTCGCCATTTTGCGGTCAGGCTATCGATCTGGCTATGTTGTGATTGATAGCTACCCGTCATGAGCAGATCGGTGAGCGTTTCTCCTTGCCACATAACCTGAGACGCATACAGCTGGATATCACCATAAGGTAGATAAGCGTTTGCCGCATTCCAAGTCGGGTTCTGAATTTGCACATTGAGCCCGTGAATGATCAGATCGTCGGGGGTTGTAACCGAAAGGTTGCGGATAGCGAGTTGGTTGATTTTTAGGGTCTGTAACGAAGCAGGTAGAGATTCACGCTCGTTGCTTAGGGTGAGCCCATCAATGAGTACACTGTCGAATACGAGCTGGCTGAGGGTGCTTTGGTCAGGGTTGAGCCATACATCGACAGTTTGGAGCGGAGCGAGTTGTTGAGAGAGTGTGACGTGCTCAAATTTCAGGTGAAACGGATATTGGTAACTAATTTGCTGAGCGTGAAAATCCGGGAATCCTATTTTTTGGATGGTCCATTGCGCAACAGGTGTGAGATAGCGAGACTGAATCACCACGATCCCGGCGGTGAGCCCCATCAGGATAAGCAGAAGAGATACAAGAAATATCCGGATAATGCCTGTTTTCATTGTTTAAGACCATTGATTCATTCGGCCTAACAGATTGGAACAAAAATCGCTTTGCTTCAACAAAATTTGTGTTATTAGAAAAAAGCCCCTGAAAATAGGGGCTTGCTGATATTTTAAACGGTTTATTCGTCGATTTGCGGTCCGGCAGAAATGAGTGCTTTGCCTTCATCATTATCGGTATATTTAGCAAAGTTTTTCACAAAACGAGAGGCGAGGTCTTTAGCTTTGCTTTCCCATTGCAGTGCATCGACATATGTATCCCGCGGATCGAGAATCTCAGAATTCACGTTTGGTAATGACGTTGGAACTTCAAGATTAAAGATCGGGATGGTTTTGGTTGATGCTTTCTCGATCGAACCATCAAGGATGGCATCAATGATCGCCCGGGTATCCTGAATTGAAATCCGTTTCCCGGTACCATTCCAGCCAGTATTGACGAGATAAGCTTCTGCACCCGCTGCTTTCATACGTTTGACCAGCACTTCCGCATATTTGGTTGGGTGCAATGTCAGGAATGCAGCCCCGAAACAAGCGGAGAATGTTGGCGTCGGTTCAGTAATGCCACGCTCTGTACCTGCCAGTTTTGCGGTAAAACCGGAGAGGAAGTGATACTTGGTCTGCTCAGGTGTCAGCTTGGAAACCGGAGGCAGCACACCGAACGCATCAGCAGATAAGAAGATAACCTTACTTGCATGTCCGCCTTTCGAAACGGGTTTAACGATATTATCAATATGATAAATCGGATAAGAAACACGTGTATTTTCTGTTTTGGACCCATCATCGAAATCGACAGTGCCATCAGCACGAACGGTGACGTTTTCTAGCAAGGCATCTCTGCGAATCGCATGGTAAATATCAGGCTCAGCTTCTTTGGATAGTTTGATGGTCTTGGCATAGCATCCGCCCTCAAAGTTGAAGACACCATCATCATCCCAGCCGTGTTCGTCATCACCAATCAGCGCTCGTTTGGGATCGGTCGATAATGTTGTTTTCCCGGTACCGGATAGACCGAAGAAAACGGCAACATCACCATCTTTACCCATATTGGCAGAGCAGTGCATTGATGCAATGCCTTTGAGTGGCAAGAAATAATTCATCATGGCGAAAATACCTTTCTTCATTTCGCCGCCATACCAAGTGCCGCCAATCAGCTGCATTTTCTCTGTCAGGTTAAAGACCGTAAAGTTTTCTGAGTTCAGGCCATGAGCTTCCCAGTTTGAATTGGTGCATTTCGCCCCATTCATCACCACAAAGTTAGGTTCAAACGTGGCCAGTTCTTCCTCACTTGGACGGATAAACATGTTTTTCACAAAATGTGCTTGCCAAGCAACTTCTGTGATAAAGCGAACACAAAGACGAGTGTCTGGGTTGGCACCACAGTAACCATCGACCACAAACAACCGTTTCCCGGAAAGCTGTTTGGTGACCAGTTGTTTTAGATCATCCCAAACTGCCTGAGTAATGGGTTTGTTATCATTCTTGACTGTGTCAGACGTCCACCAAAAATTATCTTTTGTCGTGTCATCTTTCACAATGTATTTATCTTTTGGGGAACGGCCGGTAAAAATGCCGGTATCAACAGCAACCGCGCCTAACTCGGTCACGATACCTTTTTCATAACCTTCTAAGTTAGGGGCTGTTTCTTCGTCGAATAACTGCTCATAACTTGGGTTATGAATAACTTCGGTGACATCGGTGATGCCATAAGAGGTCAGATCCATATTTGCAGCCTTTATTTGTTCCATTACGGTCATAGGTGCTCCTTTGTAGGAATTGTAGAGATTTTGTAAGAATTCTTTTATTTAACCTGTATGCCATGCTAGCAACGAGCACCATCCAAAACAGGGAGATGGTTCAAAAAATACCCACATTTACTATGAGTATTTAGGTGTCTCGTCACATATTAGGGTAAGTTATTCTAACTTATAGAGACTAGTTTAGACTAGGTAATAGAAATTATTAATTTATGCAAATTAAGTGTTGTTAAAATGTTGGTTTTTATGGATTAAGTAGTTTTTTATATTGCCGAATAAACAATAAAGCCAGTTTTTCAACTGGCTTGGAGGATGAAAGAAATGCTTAATAATTGATGAAAATTAATGGATGGTTTTGTTTTGTTCCAAAGCGCTATAACGTAACTCTTTGATATCATTTTCATCAAACTGATAATCGGTACCACAGTATTCACAATGAAGTGCAATGACTGGGTTTTCTGCCAGCATTTCTTTTACTTCTTCTTCAGGGAGCGTGATAATTGCGGCACCACAGCGCTGTCGGGAGCAACCACAGTGGAAAGTCACTGGCTGGGGGTCAAACAATCGCACGGTTTCCTGATTGTACAAGCGATAGAGCAATTCATTGGCTGGTAGAGAAAATAGCTCTTCATCTTTAATCGTATCGGTTAGCTGCTCAAGGTGTTCGAAATCGTCCGGTGAACCAGTGCCATCCGGCATGATTTGTAGGAGCATTCCTGCCGCGCAGAGCTTTTCTTCTGATTGTCCTGTTCTAATCCATAACCGTGTTTTCAACTGTTCCGACTGAGCAAAGTAACTTTCCAGAACACTGGCCAAGCAGTCGCCTTCCAAAGCGACAATACCTTGGTAGCGTTCACCTTTATCCGGGTCGATGGTAATCACTAAGTGACCATCTCCCACCAACTGGTGTAAGGTTGCGCCTTCAGGGATGTCGCCTTTCCAACGGGCAACACCACGGACATTCTGCTTATGATCGCCATTGAGGACAGCCAGCGATACGGGGCCATTACCCTGAATCTGCATCGTAATCGAACCTTCAAACTTGAGTGTCGCGGTTAGCAGAGACGTTGCAACGAGTAATTCTCCCAGTAAAGATTGAATTGGTGCCGGATATTCCTGACTGGACACGACTTGTTGATAAACGTCATCCAGTTGTACCAGCTCGCCACGGACTGATAACTCGTCAAACAGGTAGCGATTTAACATATTGCTTGCCATGAAGGAAACTCCAGCTTAGGTTCTTTATTGATGTTTAAATTTGATGATATCGCGTCGTTGCTTTTTATCGGGACGCTTATCCGGACTCGGGTTATGTGCATTCAATTTACGTTGCATCGCATGTGCTTCGCGTTTTTTAATGCTTTCCGCCGTTTCTGTATATAAGGTTTGTGCTTCGGGCGCGCCTCTACGTTGGTCTGATATTTTATCAATAATGACAACTTTTTCTTCCTGACCTTGTCTAAGCGTGACAGTTGCACCGACTTCTACGATTTTACTTGGTTTCGACCGTTGCCCATTATAGTGGACTTTACCACCGTCAACCATCGTTCTGGCAATCGAACGGGTTTTATAAAACCGTGCAGCCCAGAGCCATTTATCTAGTCGTACCGGGTCTTCGCTAGAACTCATCGCAAAATCATCCTCTGAATATGTTGTTTTACTCAATAATAAAAGGATAAATGGTGGTTTATCCCTAGGTTTTCAAGAAAATGATGAAATTTGAGTATAAAACAGTGGATAGTAAATTGGGTGTGTTATATTAGTCAGGATCTTAATATGGTGTAACAGAA
This sequence comes from Vibrio ruber DSM 16370, assembly GCF_900163965.1. GTDB lineage: Bacteria > Pseudomonadota > Gammaproteobacteria > Enterobacterales > Vibrionaceae > Vibrio > Vibrio ruber. Next base: position 120,284 of record NZ_FULE01000039.1, on the reverse strand, counting down.
TCGGTTACGTCAATTAATCAGGGATAAATTCAAAGGGTTAGAGATTGCCACACGTTGACACACTAAAGAACTCAGTACCTGCGTTATTCATGTCTTTATTGCGTTCTTTCATTCACTATCAATCATTATTCAGCACCATTATTTCAGTGGGAATATGGGTAATTGTCGTCTGGATATTCGGTCAGTTGGTCTGGGCACCATTTGAAACGATGCAGGTTCAGTCATGGAAACCGCCTTCTTCCTCTGAATCCAGAGGGACAACCAATCATTTTGACAGTGCATTTGTGAAGGAAAAGCAACTCTTTGGTGAACTACAAAAGCAGAGTGATAAGCCTGTTGTTCAAGAGCATGTCGTCAATGCCCCGAAAACAAAATTAAACCTGAAGCTTGTTGGTGTTGTTGTGAGTGATAACAATACGGAAGATCTTGCGATTATTGATTATCAAGGCGTTCAGGCAACTTACGGCCTGAAGGAACGCATTGAAGGAACGCGGGTAACGCTGGAATCGGTTTTGAATGATCGGGTGATTATCCGTAATTCCGGCAGAAATGAAACACTCATGCTGGAGGATGTGGAATACAGCCGTCTGGGCAGTACGGATAGTCAGCCGCCTGCTGTGCTGAATAACCCGTCTCCGGATGATTTTGTCAATTATGATACCGGTGAGCTGAGTACCCAGTCGGAACGACTGGCTGAAATCAAGCATGAAATTGCGGAAAATCCACAGACTTTATTTCAATATGTTCGTTTGTCTCAAATGAGACGAGATGATGATATTCTCGGTTACCGTTTGAGTCCCGGGCGTTCACCGGAATTATTTCAATCTGTCGGATTAGAGAATGGTGATATTGCCGTTGCATTGAATGATGTCGATTTAAGAAAGGAAAGTGCAATGTCAGATATCTCTTCGGTCTTATCAGACCTTTCGAATGTAAAGATTACAGTAGAAAGAAATGGGCAGACTCATGATATATATATTCAATTTTAATGCAGCGTCGCTAGGCATTGAGGGAGTAAAGACGTGAAGTATTGGCTAAAAAAAAGCGCGTGGCTGTTGTTAGGGAGTATGATGCTTTCTCCGGTAGCTTTGGCGAACGAGTACAGCGTCAATTTTAAAGGCACTGATATTCAGGAATTTATTAACATTGTCGGTCGTAATTTACATAAAACAATTATTGTTGATCCGTCCGTACGCGGCAAAATCGATGTACGGAGTTATGACACGCTCAGTGATGACCAATACTACGGTTTCTTTCTGAATGTTTTGGAAGTTTATGGTTTTGCCGTGGTTGAAATGGACAACGGTGTACTGAAAGTCATTAAATCGAAGGATGCGAAAACCTCAGCTATTCCTGTATTGGATTCATCCGGTAACACCGATGCTGACAGTGTCATTACCCGTGTTGTTTCGGTGCACAATGTGTCGGTTAAAGAGTTATCTCCGTTATTGCGTCAATTAGTGAATAATGCTGGCTCCGGTAATGTGGTTCACTATGAACCTGCGAATATCATTTTGCTGACCGGGCGTGCCGCAGTTGTGGATCGCTTGGCGCAAATTATTGACCGGGTTGACCAAGCCGGGAACACGGATATTGATGTGGTAACACTGACCAATGCTTCAGCGCCGGAGATTGTACGAATTGTCAGTGCGCTTGATACCAATAAAGAAACAAGAAGCCTGCCGCAAATTCTTCAGCCGCAAGTGGTTGCTGATGATCGGACGAATTCGATCCTGATCTCCGGAGATCCGAAAGTCAGAAAGCGCATCGTACGGTTAATTAAACGGCTTGATATCGAAATGGCAACCAAGAGTAACCACCGGGTGGTATATCTGAAGTATGCGAAAGCTGAAGACTTGGTCGATGTGCTGAAAGGTGTCTCTGATAATATTCAGTCGGAAAAGCAGGGAGAGCAAAAATCGGTTCCTTCCAGTCGGACGGACGTCACCATCGCTGCTCACAAGGACACTAACTCTCTGATTCTGAGTGCGCCGCAAGATATTATGAAGCCCTTACTGGATGTTATCAGCCAGTTAGATATTCGTCGGGCTCAGGTACTGATTGAAGCTTTGATCGTCGAAATGTCTGAAGGAGAAGGGATTAATCTCGGGGTTCAATGGGGTTCGATTGAAAGCGGTTCGGAAATCCAGTTTGGTAACAGTGGCGCTTCTATCGGTAAGGTGATGGTTGGTCTGGAAGAAGCAAAAGATCAGGTTAGCACTGAGTATTACACCGATAATAATGGTAATCGTCGGCCTTATACGACGACAGAGTCCGGTGACTATAAGTCGCTGTCTGATGCATTGAGTGGTGTAGAAGGTGCCGCGGTCAGTATTGTGATGGGTGACTGGACATCGCTCATCAGTGCGGTTTCCAAAGACTCCAGTTCCAATATCTTATCATCACCGAGTATCACGGTCATGGATAACGGTGAAGCTTCATTTGTGGTTGGTGAAGAAGTTCCTGTGTTGACTGGGGCAACCTCAAGCTCCGGGAATGACAATCCTTTCCAAACTGTTGACCGTAAAGAGGTCGGGATTAAATTAAAGGTAGTTCCCCAAATCAATGAAGGAGATTCAGTTCTGCTCAATATCGAGCAGGAAGTCTCGAATGTGCTGGCCGCTAACGGTGCTGTTGATGTCCGTTTTGCCAAACGTCAGTTAAACACCTCGGTCATGGTCAAAGATGGTCAAATGCTGGTCTTGGGCGGGATGATCGATGAACGCACTCAGGAAAGTGACTCGAAAGTTCCTTTACTCGGCGATATTCCTTTGCTGGGATACCTATTCCGTTCAACCAGCACCAAAGTTGAAAAACGCAATCTGATGGTCTTTATTAAGCCGACAATCATTCGTGATGGCATGACAGCAGATGGTGTCACTCAACGCAAATATAACTTCATTCGGGCTGAGCAGCTGGTCAAAGCCGAAAAAGGTCTGAAATTAATGGGTGATAAGAAAACGCCGGTGATCCCTGCGTTTAATCTTCAGAGTCATTATCCGGAAGAATTACAGGCATTTCTCGAACAGGTTCCAAAGGATCAGGAGCAGGAGTAGCGTTGTGCAGCGTTTACCTTTTAGTTTTGCAAACCGGTATAAGCTCGTATTTGACGCCTCGCATGAAGATGAGACACCTCATCTCTATTATGTTGAGCCGGTATCTATTGCGGCTTTGGTTGAGGCCAAGCGAGTGTTGCAAAAGTCGTTTGAGCTGGTGGCGCTTCCCGAAGCTGAGTTCGAAGCAAGGCTGACGAAGGTCTATCAGCGTGATACGTCCGAAACTCGACAATTGATGGAAGATCTCGGTGCAGATAGCGATGACTTTTTTGCGCTGGCTGAGGAACTGCCAAATAATCAGGACTTACTGGACTCTGATGACGATGCGCCGATTATCAAGCTGATTAACGCGATGTTGAGTGAGGCTATCAAAGAAGAAGCCTCCGATATTCACATTGAAACCTTTGAAACGTCGTTGTCGATTCGTTTTCGGGTCGATGGCATGTTACGTGAAGTTTTGTCGCCCAGCCGTAAATTAGCCCCTTTGCTGGTCTCACGTGTGAAGGTCATGGCAAAACTGGATATTGCGGAAAAACGGGTACCGCAAGATGGCCGTATTTCGTTGAGAATCGGTGGCCGGGCGGTTGATGTCCGTGTTTCAACCATGCCTTCCTCTCATGGTGAGCGGGTGGTGATGCGTATTTTGGATAAAAATGCGACTCAGATGGATCTCTACAGTCTGGGCATGACCGAGCGTATCTTCGTTCGGTTCCGGGAGCTCCTTCAGCGACCCCACGGCATTTTATTGGTCACGGGGCCAACCGGTTCCGGTAAATCAACCACGCTCTATGCCGGTTTACAAGAACTGGATCGGAATGAAAAGAATATTCTGACGGTTGAAGACCCGATTGAATTTGATATTGACGGTATCGGTCAGACACAGGTCAATCCGAAAGTCGATATGACGTTTGCCCGAGGGCTGAGAGCGATTCTGCGTCAGGATCCAGATGTTGTGATGGTCGGAGAGATCCGGGATTTGGAAACCGCACAAATTGCTGTGCAGGCATCTCTCACCGGGCACTTGGTGCTTTCCACATTGCATACCAATACCGCGATTGGGGCGGTCACGCGTCTGAGAGATATGGGGATTGAATCTTTTCTGGTGTCATCATCGCTCGTCGGTGTGTTGGCTCAGCGGTTAGTGCGTACGCTATGCCCCGATTGTAAGCAGCCATTTGAGGCCGATAAAGAACAGCGTGAGTTATTCGATGTTCAAGAGAATGAGCCGCTGACGCTTTATGCACCGAAAGGGTGTGAGAAATGTCATTACAAAGGTTACCGGGGACGGACAGGGATTCATGAGTTATTAGTGATTGATGAGAAAGTCAAATCACTGATCCATACCGAAGCGGGTGAACAGGCGGTTGAACAGCAAGTTCGCGAATCTTGTCCAAGTATTCGTATGGACGGGCTGAATAAGGTTCGTGCAGGAATTACAACACTTGAAGAAGTGTTGCGAGTGACTGAGGAGATCTGATGGCTGCATTTGAATATCAGGCGCTGGATCTCAAAGGAAAACGCAAAAAAGGCGTGATTGAGGGGGATAGTGCTCGACATGTCCGCCAGCGTTTAAAAGAGCAGGGGCTGACACCCATTGCGGTGAATGCCACGCAAGCCCAGAAAAAGAACCAGACTGAAAGCAATTCGGTGTCATGGAAAAGAGGTATTGGGGCGACGGATCTCGCGCTGTTAACCCGGCAAATGTCGACATTACTTCAGTCAGGCATGCCCTTGGAGGCCTGCCTGCAAGCCGTGATTGAGCAGACCGAAAAACCACGGATTCGTAGTGTTCTCACTCGTGTCCGGTCAAAAGTAACGGAGGGGTTTTCTTTAGCCGATAGTATGGCTGATTACCCGCATATTTTTGATGGATTATTTCGTTCTATGATTGCTGCCGGTGAGAAGTCCGGGCATTTGGACATGATTCTGAATCGGCTGGCAAGTTATACTGAAAATCGGCAGAAGATGCGTTCAAAGCTATTACAGGCGTTGATTTACCCTATTGTTCTGGTGGTTTTTGCAATCACGATCGTAGCCTTTCTTTTGGCTGCCGTTGTGCCCAAAATTGTCGGGCAATTTATCCAAATGGGACAGACTCTGCCGGCATCGACTCAGCTTTTGTTAAATATGAGCCATTTTGTTCAGGAGTGGGGTTGGTTGGTTTTATTGGTGACTTTAGGTGGCTGGGCATTTATTCAGTCTGCTTTGAAGCGGCCACATATCCGCTTTGAATTTCATCGTAAGCTGATGAGTGTGCCGATGCTTGGTAAAATCGTCCGGGGGTTGAATACCTCCCGTTTTGCACGGACACTGGCGATATGTTCTTCGAGTAGTATTCCCATTCTCGATGCCATGCTTGTCGCCAAAGATGTCGTGGAAAACACGTATATGAAACAGAAGGTACAGGAAGCGGCAGAATCAGTCAGAGAAGGTGCGAGTATTCGTAAATCTTTGCAACAGACTCAGCTTTTTCCACCGATGATGCTCCATATGATTGCCAGCGGTGAGCAGAGTGGGGAGCTGGAGAAAATGCTGATTAGTGCCGCAGATAATCAGGACGAACAGTTTGAAGCGACGGTTAATATCGCTCTGGGGCTGTTTACCCCGATGCTGATTGCACTCATGGCCGGATTGGTTTTATTTATTGTCATGGCAACCCTGATGCCGATTTTAGAAATGAACAATTTAATGACACGCTAGTCTGAGCTGTTTATTGGTTAGGAAACGTGAATGTTGGAGTAGGAATGAAAATAAAAAATCAAGTAAGCAAACAAGGTGGTTTTACACTGTTAGAAGTAATGGTCGTGATCGTTATCCTTGGGCTTTTGGCGAGCTTTGTTGTCCCGAACCTGTTGGGAAATAAAGAGAAAGCCGATCAGAAAAAAGCGATTGCCGATATTGTATCTCTGGAAAATGCCTTAGATATGTATCGCTTAGATAACAATGCTTATCCAACCACGGATCAAGGGTTGGAAGCATTGGTGACCAAACCGTCGAACCCTGAGCCACGTAATTATCGTGAAGGTGGCTATATCAAGCGTTTACCACAAGACCCATGGGGCAATGACTATCAATATTTGAGCCCGGGTGATAAGGGTAAAATTGATGTCTTTAGCTATGGTGCTGATGGTCAGGAAGGCGGCGAAGGGAATAATAGCGATATCGGTAACTGGAACCTGCTTGACTTCCAGTAATCGTGGATTGGATGAATACTGCTCATGAAATACCACCGTGGTTTTACACTGCTGGAAATTATGCTGGTTCTGGTGGTGATTTCACTGGGCAGTATGGTCGTTGTGATGTCGCTGCCCGACCGCTCTCAGGATGAGGTGCAACAAACGGCCGAGCGGCTTTATCAGCGATTACAGCTTTTGAGTGAAGATGCCATTTTCAGCGGGCGGACTTACGGTCTTTACGTCGATGAAAAAAAGCATCAGTTTCTTTTTCTGATGTTATCGGATAAGGGCTGGAAGAACCTTGAGGCTCAGTCACCCATCAAAGGTGAGTTGACGGCTGAAGCGGGAACGATGTTCCGTTTTGAATCTGGTGGTGGCGTCTGGAATAATCCGGAGCGCCTGTTTAGTCAGGAATCTTTGTTTGAGGAGATGGATTTTCCTGACCAAGACGAAGATGAGAAGCCCATTCCGCCACCACAGGTATTTATTCTCTCTAGTGGCGATATTACGCCATTTTCTATCCAGTTTTGGGCGGATTCTACACCAGATTCATTATGGTTAGTCGAAACCTCTGAAGACGGCATTCTGCAAATTCAGACTCCCTCGGATCAGAACGATGAAGCAAATTAAGGGAATGACATTGCTGGAAGTGCTGATTGCATTGGCCATATTTGCAACGGCATCGATCAGTGTGATTAAAGCTGTCAGCCAACATGTCAATACAGTTCACACGCTTGAAGAAAAGATGTTTGCTGCGATGGTGGTTGATAATCAAATGGCGCGGATCATGCTCGCTCCGGAAAAATTATCTAATCAGGAAGGCACGGAAGAGATGGCGGGGACGACTTGGTATTGGAAAGTCTCTTTGGTTGAAACAAGTAATGATGTGCTGAAAGCCTTTGATGTGAGCGTTTCCCAAAGTAAATCCGGTCCGTCGATTGTGATTGTGAGAAGTTATGTTGCAAATGAAGCGTCGTAGCCGGGGGTTCACTTTAATCGAGGTGTTGGTTGCACTGGCTATTTTGGCGAGTCTGACAATTGCTGCTTATCAGGTTCTGAACCAAGTGCAGCGGAGTAATGTGGTCAGTCAAGAAAGTGAGCAACGGCTGGGAGAAATCCAGAAGGCACTGGCGATTATGGATAGTGATTTTCGTCAGATGGCAGCTCGCCAGTTCCGCAATCAGGGAGAAGATCCCGGTGCTCAGTTATTGTGGATGCAGGACGGGTTATTATCTTCAGAGAGTGTGGGTATTCTTTTTACACGACATGGCTGGATTAATCCTCAGATGCAGTTCCCCCGTGGGGATATCATTAAGGTCGGATACCGTTTGATCGACGAGCGTCTGGAAAGAGTCTGGTGGCGTTATCCCGATACGGTTGCCGGAGATGATGGCATTGTTCGGCCACTGTTGACTCAGGTTGAGTCAATCAGCTTTCGTCTATATCACAATCATCAGTGGGTGAAACAATGGGAAGACAAAGGTGTTTTGCCGGAAGCGGTTAGTGTGACAATAAAACTGAAAGATTATGGGCAGATTGAACGAATTTATCTGATTTCCGGAAGTGAGCTGAGTTTATCCAATGCATCCAAATAGATCGTTGCAAAAACAGCGTGGCGTTGCCCTGATTCTCGTGTTGCTGATACTGGCAATGATGGTTTCCATCGCTGCCACGATGTCAGAGCGTTTGTTTACCCAGTATCACCGCTCAGGCAACCAACTCAGATATCAACAGGCCTATTGGTATAGTCTCGGTGTTGAAGCGCTGGCTAAATCGGCCATAAAAGAGAGTTATGAAGATAATGATGAGGCCGTTAATCTGAGCCAGCCTTGGGCGGTTAAAGATAGAAAATATCCGTTGGACTACGGCACGGTCGAAGGGAATATACAAGACATGCAGTCTTGTATGAATATCAATGCGTTGGCGGGGATCAACTGGAATCCTGCTGATACGGGAACGCCTTATCTGGTACAGGTATTACAGCATCTGTTTGAAGCGGAAGACATTGATAATTATCAGGCAGAAATCGCTGCGAACTCGATTTGGGAATTTATTGATACTAACCGTTCGATTAATTCGGTCAGTGGGGTAGAAGACAGTTTTTATGAGTCGATGTCGCCTGCTTATGTTGCTCCTGACAGTTTATTGGCTGATGCCACAGAGATTCGGGCAGTACAGGGCGTCAGTGGAAAAATCATGCTAAAAAGTATGCCGAGTTTATGTGCGTTACCGACCAATGAATGGCGATTGAATATCAATACCATTGCGGTCAGGCAAGCCAACCTTTTAGTGGCAATGTTTTATCCTTATCTCAGTCAGTCCGCAGCGGTACAGTTGATTGAGGATCGACCTTACTCCGGGTGGAAGAGTCTCGATGATTTTTGGGCACAAGGTGAATTGAGCGGGATTGACGAGACAATTAAGTCAAACGCGACTGCTTTTCTCGGGATTGATAGCAAGTATTTTGAATTAGATGCTCAGGTCATGGTTGATGATGCCCGAGTAAGGGTTCGGAGTCTGATGTTTAGTAAAGATAGAAAAACTGTGACGGTCGTTCGCCGTCGCTATGGAGGAGAGCGTGAGCGAATATCTGCTCGTCCGGCTGAGTAAGCAACCCCAAGCCAAAGGGTATTGGTGGATCGGTGCTGAGCATGCGACAACGATTGAAAAGTCAGGAGAAATAGCCTCCTGGACCAATATAGATGAGTTAGTACCTCATGCAGAGGGGCGGCCGGTGATCGTGTTACTTTCCGGTGCCGATGTGGTGATGAAGACTGTTTCTTTACCGGCCGGCGGGGCTCGTCAGTATGAAAAAATGCTGCCGTACTTAGTTGAAGATGAACTGGCTCAGGATGTGGATACATTACACTTTTCCGTATTGGCGAAACAAGAAAATCAAGTGTATACCGCTGCGGTGGAGCGGGATTGGCTGAGCTGTATTCTGGAGCAGTTTGAAGCTTGTGGGCTGCAAGTAGAGAATGTCTTGCCGGATGTGTTGGCATTGCCGGAAGAAGAGCATGCGACGGCGGTTCAATTCGATCATGAATGGATGATTCGTCAGGGGCCATTCAGTGGTATCTGTATTGAAAATTCATGGCTTCCCATATTTACCCGGATGAATGAAAACACAGAAGAAAACCCGGTAGTTGAGATTACCTCTTACAGCCGGGCGCCTGAAACGAATGATCTGTGTTCCCAGGTTTGGACTGAGAAGCTGGTTGATTCTATTGACCTGTTGCTATACCGCGGCGCATTAAGTAGCCCGATCACATTGTTGACCGGTGCATTTAAGAAGTCTTCTTCTGTGATGAAATATTGGCAAATCTGGCGTGGTTGTCTGGTTGCGCTGGTGGCGTTGATTACTTTGATGTTGATTCATCATGCGGTTGATATTCGTCGGATGTCCCAAGAGGCCACAGCCTTGAGGACAGAAAGTGAACATATTTTCAGAACGATATTTCCGGATCGGCACAAAATCCCGACGGTGAGTTACTTGAAAGGGCAGTTTACCAGTGAAATTAACAAGTTATCCGGTAGTGAAGGGCAGGATTCTGCACTGTCACTCTTTACATCACTGGCGGAAACCATCGGTCGTATCTCAGGGATACAACTGCAACGTATTCACTATGATGGGGCGCGGGGCGATATTCGTATTGATGTGAAAGGTGCTGATTTTCAGGCATTTGAAGCGACGCGCCAGAAACTGTCTCAGAAATTTGATGTACAACAAGGGCCGCTCAACCGAGATAATAACCAAGTCTCAGGGTCTTTCATCTTAAAGAATAAGTAGGTGAATGGTATGAATCAATGGATGAATCGTGGCTATACTTGGTGGAAGACATTGTCCTCCAGAGAGCAGCGATTGTTACTGATCACTGTCAGTTTAAGTGTCTTGGCACTACTGTATGGTGGTATCGTTCGTCCCATACAGGAACAGCGTGTACTGGCTCAAAATCAATTGACCGCAGAGAAGAATTTATATAGCTGGGTCACTGAGCAAGCAGATGTCCTGACTCAGCTAAGAAAGCGTGGGGATGGTCCTGTTTCAAATGAGCCGATGAACCAAGCAGTCGCCGGTTCGACGGGGAAGTTTGGTGTCCGGTTAATTCGAATGCAACCCAAAGGTGATGGCTTACAAATTTGGGTGGAACCAGTCTCATTTAATCAATTTATTGACTGGTTGGCTTTTTTAAGACAGCAGTATGGTATTCAGGTGATGATGATGGATATCGATAGAGCTGAAAAAAATGGCATGATTGATATAAAACGCCTGGAATTAGTTCGAGGTTAAATAAAGTGAAGAAAAAAATTATGTATGTCGTTGGTTTGTTTTTTGTGTTTGTGGTCAGTGTGCTGGTGCACTTACCTGCAAATATGGCTTTAAAGTTTATTCCCCAGCCGCGAGAGCTTTTGTTGAGCGGGGTTGGCGGAACAATATGGCATGGTGAAGTTCAGTCTGCCAAATGGATGAATTATGATCTGGGGTCACTGGTTTGGAACTTGCGCCCTCTGGCTATATTCAAGGGTAAGATTGAGGCAAATGTCGCTTTAGGCAAACGTCATGAGGCGGCACTTCGCGGGTCTGGTGAGGTTGGGGTCGGTTTTTCCGGTGTTTATGTCCGCAATCTGTCACTGACGGCACCTGCCCGGTTTGTTGCCGAGAATATGCATTTACCACTTCCGGTGAGCGCTGATGGCGCATTCCGACTGGTGATTGATAATTATCGATATCAGCCTCCGTTTTGTGCTCAGGGGGAAGGTGAAATTACTTGGACCAATGCTCAAATATCGATGCTCTCTCAATCGGTTCCGTTAGAAAAAGTCTCAGCCCGTCTGGCTTGTGAAGATGGCCGGGTTAGTCTGAAAGGCCAGCAACTGTCGGATGCACTACAAAGTGAGTATTCGATGGTGTTGACACCACAGGATCAGTATCAAGTACAAGGTTGGGTAAAACCGGGTGAGCGTTTACCTAAAATGTTCAACCAGTGGATTCAAACCTACGCATCGACAGATGCTCAGGGGCGTTACTCGTTTCAGTCAAACGGTACACTGACACTTCCCAATTAAATCGTTACTGACTGATGTATCCTTGACGGACGTTCCCCTGACGAATGTTCCCTGAAATAGATAGCATTGGGAGCGTCAGCCCTTATGGGTGAGAATATCTTGCCAGGGAAGCGTTGGATCTCCGATGACGATAAAATTGGGGTTTTCCAATGTTTCTCTGAGATTATAAGAGAGCGGTGAAAGCTTCGTACTAAGGAGCTTTCCGCCGGCTTCTTCAACAATACATTGCGTTGCGGCAGTATCCCATTCTCCGGTTGGGCCCAACCGCAAATAGCAGTCAACGGCTCCTTCAGCAACCAGACAAGCTTTTAACGCAGCAGAACCGAGCGGCACTAAATCATAGTTCCATTCTGTACTCAAACGATTGGTGATGCGGTTGATATTTTGGCGGCGGCTGATGGCAATCGAAATTGACTGACTGGAAAACTCATGTCGGTGAGTATGGATCCGTAAACTGTCGGATAAATCTGGGATCTTCCAAGCCCCTTTACCACGACAAGCATAATAGGTTACACCGGATACCGGGCCATAAACCACCCCTATGACAGGCTGATTGTCTTCTACCAGTGCGATAATTGTTGCAAAGTCCCCACTGCGTGCAATGAATTCTTGTGTGCCATCCAGTGGATCGACCAACCAGTAACGAGACCATTCGGAACGTTTTTCCAGACTGATATCGGCATCTTCTTCCGAGAGTACCGGAATGGTGGGAGTCAGCGCGTTAAGTTTTTCAGTAATCAGCTTATGGGCGGCTAAATCAGCGCTTGTCACCGGCGTTTGGTCTGATTTTGTGAAAGCTTCGTAGGACTTGGTTTGGTAATAATCCAGAATGAGCTGCCCGGCAGAACGGGCAATTTCAATGAGTTTTGGTAACAGGTGCGAATGATCCTGCTTCATAATGGGGTCACCTCCGGGAGCAGCGGATGTTGCTTCACATAATTTAAGGTGAGAAGCAGCGCTGCCACGCTACGGGCTTCACAAAAATCAAGGTGCGTTAACAATTCTTCAGCCTGAGATAATGGCCACCGAATGACTTCAAGCGGTTCTGGTTCATCGCCGACAAGTTGTTCAGGATATAAGTCCTGAGCGATAAACAGAGACATTTGTCCGGAAAAATAAGAGGGTGCCAAGACCAGATCTTTCAGGTGTATCAGTTGGTTGGCACCGAATCCCACTTCTTCTTTGAGTTCTCGCACAGCGGCTTCTTCAGCATTTTCACCGGGGTCAATCAATCCCTTGGGAAAGCCCAATTCGTAGCGTTGTGTACCCGCAGCGAATTCACGAACCAGCAGAATATCGCCTTGAGCAGTGACTGGCACCATCATAACTGCATGGCGTCCACTGGGGCGCATCCGTTCATACGTGCGTTGTTCACCGTTGGAAAAACGCAAATCCAGAGATTCGACTGTAAAAAGACGCGATTGAGCAACCGTCGTGATATTCAGGATCTCTGGGTTCTGTTTGGACGTCATGCTGATACTCCTCCGTGATATCTATAGTTTAACTATATGAAAAAACTGATGGGGATGAAAACACTTGTCTGTCGATATTGACAGTTGTTTTACCAACAAGAGTCACATAATAGAAAGTCGATGCATTGACATCGACTTCTTTTGACACGTTTGGGTGTGGCTCATTTAGTAGTATGAATGCTCTCCACGGTCATGCTCTGTCAGATCTCTGACCGCACTCAGCTCACCGACAAACTGCTCCAGCAGCTCTTTTTCGATACCATCTTTGAGGGTGACATCGACCATCGAACACCCATTGCAGCCACCACCGAATTGGATAATCGCAACACCGTCATCGGTAATTTCCAGCAGTTGAATATGACCACCATGGCTGGCCAGTTGAGGATTGACTTGTGTCTGGATGACATACTCGACCCGTTCAAGCAGCGGTGCGTCATCCGCAACTTTGCGCATTTTTGCATTCGGTGCCTTGAGTGTCAGCTGAGCCCCCATTTTATCGGTCACATAGTCGATCACCGCATCTTCGAGAAAGGGGAGACTCAATTCATCAACATAAGCAGAGAATGCCGAAAACGGGATTTCTGTATCAGCAGTTTCTACCGCTTCAGGCGGACAGTAAGAAACACCACACTCAGCGTTTTGCGTACCGGGATTGACAACGAAGACCCGAATATTGGTCCCTTCCGGTTGTTGTGCGAGAAGTTTTGCGAAATGTTCCTGAGCGGATTCAGTAATAGTAATAGAATTTGACACGACGAATACCTGAGTAATTTTGTAGGCTATTAATTCACCATTTTACTCCTGAGAAATCAGAGATCCAATCCTTTTTACGGTAATTATTGATTGTGATATTCAGGAGTTCTGCATAAGCAATAAATATCGATGTATTCGACGCCAACTTCAAGCAATAATTGGCATAATTGACTGACGGTACTGCCGGTTGTCACAACATCGTCAACGATTGCTACATGTGTGGCTGAGGGGCGGCTACGTAACGTAAACGCTCTTCTCAGGTTCTGTTCTCTTTCATGTTTATGTAGCCCTTCTTGCGGCGGTGTCGGACGAATTCGCTGTAAAAGCCTGGTCTGACTGGAGACTGCTAATGCCCGGCTGAGATGATGAGCCAGTAAATCACTCTGGTTAAACCCGCGGTAAAGATAACGTCGCCAGTGAAGGGGAACTGAGAGCAAGACTGGTGCAGGGGAGGGAATGACTTGTGCCAAAAGTGTTGCAAGGGGCGGGATGAGCCAGAACTGCCGCCCGTATTTAATTTGATGGATCATCGGTGCTAACGGATAGGCATAATCTCCGAGACAATAGAGAGCATTCCAAAGCGGCGGAGACTGAAGACAAGCCCCGCACCGGCTGGTGGGAAATGGCATCGCCAGACCACAGCGAGTACAACGGGATGTTGATTGAAAACAGGTCAGGCAGCTGGTACACCAGTGATGTTCCCATGCGGTTAACGGCAGCTCACAGAGTGCGCATAATCGGGGAATATGGCGACGAAAAGCGTGTTGAAGAGCGTGTAATAACATGTGCTGTTGTTCCTGTTCTTGGGAAAGACGTTATATTGTATGGTTGAGCAAGGCGCCAAAAGTATGAGTTTTGTAGGAGAGAGTGTGAACATGGTTGCATCTTTGTATTGGCAAGTTGAAGGTTGTGGCAAAGATCTGGTGCTGGTCCACGGCTGGGGGATGAATGGGGGCGTTTGGCATAATACTGTTGAGAGTCTCAAACAGAACTTTCGAGTCCATGTTGTTGATTTGCCGGGATATGGACATAGTGCCGACATTCATGCGGACACGTTGGAAGAGATTGCTCAATTACTGATCCGGCAGGCACCGAAAGATGCGGTTTGGGTCGGATGGTCGCTCGGGGGATTGGTGGCGACACATATGGCGTTGCATCACGCTGATTATGTGAATCGGCTGATCACGGTGGCCAGTTCGCCTAAATTTGCTGCTGAAAAAGGGTGGAAAGGGATTCAGCCTCAGGTTTTATCTGCTTTTACGGAGCAACTGGTTGATGATTTTCAACTGACTATTGAGCGTTTTATGGCGCTGCAAGCAATGGGCAGCCCGACCGCGCGACAAGATGTCAAGCAACTCAAGCAGATGGTGTTTTCTCGCCCGGCACCACAGCCGCAAGCGTTGATGGCAGGGTTACATATGCTCGCCAATGTTGATTTACGTGACCATATTGCACAGATTGCTGTCCCTGTTTTGCGTCTTTACGGCCGGCTCGATGGTCTGGTGCCGGTGCAGATTGCAGCGCAACTGGACGAGATAGCACCAGATAGTCACTGTCACATTTTTACGCAATCGTCTCATGCGCCATTTATGACCGAAACTGAACAGTTTTGTCAGCAAATTCGGAGGTTCGCACAGTAGTTGAAGTTTGGCGATTGTCAGTTTTTTGTCATATTGTTTAAAATATCAGCATATATTGTTAAATATTTAAACGGTTGAGTCGATATAAGTTCTAACTCATTTGGTGTCTGAACATTGAATGGGCTGGGCGATGCTGAAGGAGGTTTCGGCAATGATTGTGTCACCAAATAATATCAGTGTGCCACTTATCGCCCCATCGGTGAATGTGCCGACGGAACAGGCAGAGCATGATAATCGTGTCAGGGCGCCTGTCGTACCAACCGTACAACTGGAAAAAACCAACGCAGAGCGGCGGTTGAAATCCGATGATAAGCAGCGCAAGCGATCGTCTTGGGATGCAGCGGATCACCCTCATTATGAGATTGATTCCGAGCAGGAACAGGACATTGTCTCTTCCCATGAGGAAGAAGCACAAAGTGAACTTGAACGGCTTTTCAAATTGTTAGCGTTATCGACCTACAGCCAAGATCAGGGCAAAGGTTATACAATTCGGTTCCGGTTACCGAAACACATCATTGATGCCGCGATAACCGAGGGAAAAATGGCGCGAAGGCGAACGGTCATCAAATATCATTATGGCCATGCCATCGCACCAAACACACCTTCGGAGGTAATTGCAATATTGTAAATCTCAGCGTCATCGAGGAAGTCATATTGCGGTGCTTAACTCCCTCACTTCAGATGATGAAGTGAGGGTTTTTTTATGGCCGGGATAAATGCCTGAGAAACATCATTTCCTGCGGGGAATGGATTACTTTTTCGCTTTGGCAAAAGCCGCAGCAAAAGCGCCTCCCATGGCGTTATTGGGCGCCGCCGCATCACCGCGAGGTTTTTTGTGCGCCGGACGTGCAGCCTGGTTGCGTGGTGCGGAACGGCTTTGCCCCTGACCTACCTCATCAGACAGGCGCATCGAGAGGCCGATTCTTTTTCTCGCCACATCAACTTCCATCACTTTGACTTTGACGATATCACCGGCTTTGACCACTTCGCGCGGATCAGAGACAAACCGATCCGTCAGGGCGGAGATGTGAACTAATCCGTCCTGATGAACACCGATATCGACAAATGCCCCGAAGTTAGCAACATTGGAGACCACGCCTTCAAGTACCATACCGGGTTCCAGATCGGAGATTGCGTGGATATCGGCGGCAAATGTGGCAGTTTTAAATTCAGGCCGCGGATCGCGGCCCGGCTTGTCGAGTTCTTTGATAATATCGGTGACCGTCGGCAGCCCAAAGTGATCGTCAGTGTAATCTCTCGCATTGAGGCCTTTGAGAAATTCGGTATTACCGATCAACGCTTTCATATCTTGTTGATTGTTTTTGGCGATAGCAGAAACCACCGGATAAGCCTCCGGGTGAACAGCCGAAGCATCCAGCGGGTTTTTACCATCCATAATTCTCAAAAAACCGGCACACTGCTCAAACGCTTTCGGCCCGAGACGGGGGACTTTTTTCAAAGTCGTACGGCTCTCAAAACGACCATGCTCATTGCGAAAAGCCACGATGTTGTCCGCCAGTGTCGCAGAGAGCCCGGCAACGCGGGTCAGCAGTGCCGGAGAGGCAGTATTGACATCAACACCAACCGCGTTAACACAGTCTTCCACCACTGCGTCCAGACGTTTCGCAAGGAGTGATTGGTTGACATCATGCTGGTACTGACCCACCCCGATTGATTTCGGGTCGATTTTCACTAATTCTGCCAATGGATCTTGTAACCGCCGGGCAATCGAAACCGCGCCACGCAGTGATACATCCATCTCCGGAAATTCTTTGGCCGCCAGTTCGGATGCAGAATAGACTGAGGCTCCGGCTTCACTGACGACAATCTTTTGCACTTTCAGGTTGCCGCGTTTAATCAGATCTGCGGCAAACAGGTCGGTTTCACGCGAAGCGGTGCCGTTGCCGATGGCAATCAAATCAACATTGAATTTGCGCACCAGTCCGTCAATGACTTCAATAGATTTTTCATACTGTTTTTGCGGCTGATGGGGATAAATAGCCGTGGTTGCCAGTACCTTGCCGGTGGCATCGACAACGGCCACTTTACAGCCGGTACGCAAACCGGGATCCAGACCCAACGTTGCTCTTGGCCCGGCCGGAGCCGCCATCAGCAGATCTTTCAAATTGGTAGCGAAGACATCAATGGCTTCAATTTCTGCCCGCTCTTTCATCGCGGACATCAGTTCAGTTTCCATATGCATGGAGACTTTAATCCGCCATGCCCAACTGATGACTTGCTGACGCCACGCATCGGCCGGTGCATCACTGAGATGCAGTCCGTAGTGCTGTGCAATCAGTGTTTCACAGTAAGAGCCGCGACGGCCTTCCTCTTGTTCCGGATCTGCGTTGAGTGCTAATGACAAAATCCCTTCGTTACGGCCACGTAACATCGCGAGTGCGCGATGGGAAGGGACTTTACTGATTGGCTCCTGATGCTCGAAGTAATCTTTAAATTTCTCGCCTTCTTGCGCTTTTCCGTCGATGACGGTCGAAATGAGTACCGCATGTTTGAGCAGATAGTGGCGCAGCTTTTCCAGTAGATTGGCATCTTCTGCGATTCGCTCCATCAGAATTGCCCGAGCCCCATCTAAAGCCGCTTTGGTGTCGTTGATGCCCTGATCGGGATTCAGGTAAGCTTGCGCTGCTTGTTCCGGCTCGGTTTGCGGTTGTTCCCAGAGTTGATCGGCGAGTGGCTCCAGCCCAGCTTCAATAGCAATCTGCCCTTTGGTACGCCGTTTGGGTTTGTAAGGCAAATAGAGATCTTCCAAACGGGTTTTACTGTCAGCCTGAAGAATCTCTTGTTCCAGCTCAGCCGTTAGTTTTCCCTGTTCTTGAATCGATTTCAAAATGGTCTGACGGCGGTCATCCATTTCACGTAAATAGGAAAGCCGCGAGTCCAGCGTCCGTAGTTGAGTATCATCTAGTCCGCCGGTGACCTCTTTCCGGTAACGGGCGATAAAAGGGACGGTGCTGCCGTCGTCAATCAGGTTTACAGCGGCAATAACTTGTTCAGGGCGCACATTCAGCTCTGAAGCAATCGTATGACAGATAGCTTGGCTCATCCGTAATTTTCTCTCTCGATGTCGTTAATCTTGTCTATATTCGATTCGGTTGATGAACCACGCTTTTTGCCCCTGAGGCGTTTCAACGGTGAATTCATCATCGGGTTCTTTCTTGAGCAGCGCACGGGCCATCGGTGAATCGATAGAAATGTAGTTTTTAGCATCTCCGTAAATCTCATCCGGGCCGACAATGCGAAAACATCTAATCTCACCTTCATCATTTTCAATTTCGACCCACGCACCGAAGAAGACCTTGCCGTCTTGCTGTGGTGAGTAATCAATGATCTTGACTTGTTCCAGCCGTTTACGCAGGTAACGGACACGCCGGTCAATCTCCCGCAGGCGCTTTTTATTATATTGATAATCCGCATTTTCACTTCGATCACCCAGACTCGCTGCCCAAGTCACTTTCTTGGTGACCTCAGGGCGCTCCTGTTGCCAGAGAAAATCGAGTTCTTGTTTCAGGCGATTATAGCCTTCACGGGTAATCAAGTTGGTTTTCATCAGTGGTGATTCATCGCAGATAGTATTCGTTTATGGGGCTATACCTTAGCGAAAAATAGCAGAAAGGTTAATGGTTGTTTGTTTGAGATGACGAAAGCTTGACGTGCTCCGTCTTAAATGTGCAGATTGTCCGGCGTTTTTGTTACACATTTTTTATATAAAAGAAGGGAGGAAGCGGTTAATAAATATTCATATGCTCTATTCATGTGGTGTAGTATCATCCATATAAAAAATAACATCCAACGTCGTCGGCTTTTGTCAGCGAGAATACTGAGGAAAGCATTATGTCAAAATTGACTATTAAATCGCGCGTTTATGCACTATCTCTACTCCCTTTGTTATTAATTAGTTTTGGGATGATTTTTATCTCCTATCAACAAATTTCTAACCTGAATCACACCCAGCAGCAGTTAATTCATAAACGCCTTTCCGAGCAGAAACGTGCTGAACTGAAAGCGTACATTGATATTATTGATTCTTCTTTGACGTCATTGAAAGAAAGCAATGCTGACCGACAAGATGTCGTTAAGAAACTTTCCCAGATTCGTTTTGGTGACAGTGGTTATGTGTTTGGATACGACAGCAAAGGTAACCGCTTTTTCCTGGGAGACACCGGGAAGGGGATTGGTAAAAATTTCTGGGATATGCAAGATAGTAAAGGTAACTTTCTGATTCAGAATTTGATTGAACAGGGCAAAAACGGTGGTGGATTTTCGAGCTATTTTTTCCCGAAACCCGGAGAAAAAGTCGCCTCTGAAAAGCTGAGTTATTCTCTCTATGAGCCTCAGTGGGACATGATCATCGGGATTGGTTTTTATATTGACGACGTTGAAGCAATCACCGCGCAGATGGCGGCAAAGTCTGAGCGTGAAATGAAGCGGAGTTTTATGTGGATGGCGTCTGTCGGGATCGGTATGTTATGTCTTGTGTCTGTGTTCACGATCTTGTTTAGTCGCGGCATTTTGGGGCCATTACAAAGATTTGATCAGTCGATTGCCCGTTTTGCCAATGGTGATGCCGATTTGACGGCTCGTATGGAAGCTTATCATATTCCTGAATATGCTTCGTTGAGTCAGAACTTTAACCGCTTCGTCGAAAATCTCCAAAATATCATCCGCCAGTTGCGAGCCAACAGTGATGAGATTAGTCATGAAACCGGACGAATGCTTGAGCGTTCTAATCAAGTCGATCGGTTATCGAACACGCAACGGGAAGAAACGGAACAGGTCGCGACAGCCGTGACAGAAATGACTGCGACGGCTCATGATATTTCTCAGAATGCCTCGAGCGCTGCGGCGGCTGCACAGTCTGCTGATGGTAAAGCAAAAGAAGCAATGGCAACGGTCGGTTCGGCGGTTGATTCTGTCGCCGTATTAGCCGGAAAACTAGAATCAGCCAATATGGTGATGGATAAGCTCGAAAGTAACGTCAGCAATATCTCATCATCATTGGATGTGATTCAGGATATTGCTGAGCAGACCAACTTACTGGCACTCAATGCCGCAATTGAAGCGGCCCGGGCAGGAGAACAAGGGCGTGGATTTGCGGTGGTAGCCGATGAAGTGAGAAAACTTGCCAGCCGGACACAACAGAGTACCGGCGATATTCATCACATCATTGAACAGTTGAAAAAGGCGACTCAAGAAGCAGTTCAGTCGATGTTAGATAGCCGTTCTCAAAGCGAAGATACTGTGGCAAAAGCACACCAGGCAAGCGATGCACTGGCAGAGATCCTCGATTCTGTCAGTATGATCATGGATATGAATACATTGATTGCGACGGCAACTGAAGAGCAGAGTCAGGTGGGTCAGAATATTTCTGAACGCGTTGTGATTATCTCCGAGCAAAGCTTACAAGTGGCTGGCGTGACCGATGAAAACCGTAAAGGAAGTCGTGATTTGCGCGACCAGACGCAAGAGCTGAAATCGCTGGTAGACCGCTTTACTGTTTAGTCACCGCTAGATGATTGACATTGCCAACCGGCCTGTTTGACAGGCCGATTTTTTTATTCAGACATAAAAAACCACCGCTTTGGGGCGGTGGTTATCATTGCAAGATGAATCAACGAATGTCAGCACTATCTGATATTGACAGCGGCTGAATGATTCTCTTGATATGGATGCAATTACTGCTGCTCTCGGGCAATGGCCCGGTAGCCGATGTCACTGCGGTAGAAAACACCATCCCATTGGATTTGCTTGGCTAATGCATAAGCGCGTTGCTGCGCCTCAGAGACTGTATTCCCTAGTGCGGTTGCACACAGGACGCGTCCGCCATTGGTGACTACCTGACCATCTTTTTCGCTTGTGCCGGCATGGAAGACTTTTTCACCTTCTGTGTCGGTTTGCGGCAAGCCTGAAATGATATCACCTTTGTTGTAATCTCCGGGATAGCCACCCGCAGCTAAAACAATGCCAATTGATGCGCGAGAATCCCATTTGGATTCGGCCTGATCAAGTTTACCGGCAATTGCACTCTGGCAGAGTTCAACTAAATCTGACTGAAGACGCATCATGATCGGCTGGGTTTCCGGATCTCCAAAGCGGCAGTTGTACTCAATCACTTTAGGGTTTCCTTGGCCGTCGATCATCAGCCCGGCGTACAAAAATCCGGTGTACGGATAGCCTTCTGCTGCCATGCCTTCTACTGTGGGATAGATAACCTGTTCCATGATGCGGTTATGAATCTCTTGAGTGACGACCGGAGCCGGAGAGTACGCCCCCATACCACCGGTGTTTGGCCCGGTATCTTGATCGCCCACCCGTTTATGATCCTGACTGGTCGCCATCGGCAAGACATTCTTACCGTCAACCATGACAATGAAACTGGCTTCTTCACCTTCGAGGAATTCTTCGATCACCACCCGGCTGCCTGCATTACCGAATGCATTACCGGCCAGCATATCTTTGATCGCATCTTCAGCTTCTTGCAGCGTCATGGCAACGATCACGCCTTTTCCTGCGGCAAGACCATCTGCTTTGACGACAATTGGCGCACCTTTTTCCCGGACATAGTCTAGTGCTGGCTCGATTTCGGTGAAGTTAGCATAATCTGCGGTCGGAATCTGATGGCGTGCCAGAAAATCTTTGGTGAAGGCTTTTGAGCCTTCAAGCTGTGCCGCGCCTTTCGTCGGACCGAAAATCGGCAGGTCGGCAGCACGGAAGGCATCAACAACACCAATGACTAACGGAGCTTCAGGACCAACAATGGTTAAGTCGATCGCATTTTGTTGCGCGAAAGCAACCAAGCCATCAATATCTTCGACATCGATACTGACATTTTTTACTTTTGTTTCCAGTGCCGTTCCGGCATTACCGGGAGCGACAAAGACCGTTTCGACCTGTGGATTTTGCGCGACTTTCCAGGAGAGTGCATGTTCACGTCCACCAGAACCGATAACAAGTACGTTCATAACGATGAATTCCTGTGTTCAAGTTGTTTGCCTCAATTAAAGGCAGCACGTTTAGAATATGTGATTCAGTACCCTGAGCGCGGGCACTGAATCGGATTGACTGTCTGATTTAGTGTCTGAAATGACGCATACCCGTGAAGATCATCGCCATACCGTGTTCATCGGCAGCAGCAATGACTTCATCATCGCGCATCGAGCCACCCGGCTGAATTACACAAGTAACACCCGCTTCAGCAGCGGCATCGATACCGTCACGGAACGGGAAAAATGCATCGGAAGCCATCACTGTACCTTCGACTTTCAGATTCTCATCCGCGGCTTTAATACCGGCAATTTTCGCTGAGTAAACGCGACTCATTTGTCCGGCACCAACACCGATCGTCATGTCACCTTTTGCGTAAACAATCGCATTCGATTTGACATACTTAGCAACTTTCCAGCAGAACAGCGCATCTTTTAGCTCTGCTGCGGAAGGCTGACGTTTTGAGACGATTTTCAAATCATCAATGTTGACCATACCCTGATCGCGATCCTGAACCAGTAAACCGCCATTGACGCGTTTGAAATCATAACCGGTGGTTTTATCCTGCCATTGTCCACAGACCAGCAAGCGGACATTTTTCTTCGCTGCTACAACTTCGATGGCATCATCAGCCACGGTCGGGGCAATAATCACCTCAACAAACTGACGCTCGACAATCGCTTGAGCCGTGGCTGCATCCAGTTCACGGTTGAATGCGATAATACCGCCAAAAGCAGAGGTCGGGTCGGTCTGATACGCTCGATTGTAGGCTTCGAGAATTGAATCTCCTAAAGCAACACCACAAGGGTTGGCGTGTTTGACGATCACACAAGCCGGTTCGGAGAACTCTTTGACACATTCCAATGCTGCATCCGTATCGGCAATATTGTTGTAGGAGAGCGCTTTGCCCTGAATCTGGCGAGCCGTCGCAACAGACGCTTCTTCAGGATGACTTTCAACATAAAAAGCCGCAGATTGGTGACTGTTCTCACCGTAACGCATGTCTTGCTTTTTCTCGAACTGCATGTTGAATGTCCGAGGGAATTTCGAATCGGCGTCACCTTCTTTGTTTTCACCATAAGAAGGAACCATTTTACCGAAGTAGTTGGCGATCATACCGTCGTAAGCAGCGGTATGCTCGAAAGCTGCAATCGCAAGATCAAAGCGTGTTTCCAGCGTGAGTGAATTGCTGTTTGTATCCATCTCAGTGATCACGCGCTGATAATCAGCGGCATTGACGATAATGGTGACATCTTTATGGTTTTTCGCTGCCGAACGCACCATTGTCGGGCCGCCGATGTCAATGTTTTCAACTGCGTCAGCCAGCGAACAGTCTGCTTTAGCTACAGTGGCGGCAAATGGATACAAGTTAACAACCACCATATCGATGGGCTGAATACCGTGCTGAGCCATGACATCGTCATCTTGTCCCCGACGGCCTAATACACCGCCATGAACTTTGGGATGAAGGGTTTTGACACGACCATCCATCATTTCAGGAAATCCGGTGTAGTCGGAAACTTCAGTCACAGAAATTCCTTGTTCAGCTAAAAGGCGGGCGGTGCCACCGGTTGACAGAATGTCAACGCCACGGTCAGCCAGTGCTTTGGCAAACTCTACAATACCAGTTTTGTCTGATACGCTGATAAGCGCACGGCGAATAGGTCGAGCGTTATTCATGCTTCCTTCTTCCTCAAATTCACAGAGTTGATTGAACGAAATAGATGTCAAATTTTGTGGCGCACATTCTAGCGAATTAATCACTAAAAAGCTCGCGCAATCGTTTGGCATGAGCAAAATAATTCTCAATTCGTTGATTTTTTACTGATGGCTCTGGGGGATCTGGCATCAGACTGATGCCAGAGATGATGCGATTAAGACATGTTTGGGGCTAGTTATACACTCTTGCAACCCGACCGGATGCGTTGATCCGATAGCTGCGGGCAGCGGCCGGAATAAACGCCGACTGACCTTTGTGCAGCGTCAGCGTCAGACCACTTTCATGCTGTAAGTGAACATCTGTATCGATTGCAAAAACGATTTCTGCGCTGGTGGTAGTGAGGGTGATATCACTCGGCGCCGGATAAATTGAGAATTTAAAGTCATTGACCGGAACCGGATAATGACAGACATCCGCAGATTTTTCCGGTGCAATCAGCAGTGTTTCTTGCGGTTTGGGAGCGAAGGACGTGCATTTCGCCAGTTCTTCAACATCAATGTGTTTGGGGGTCAGCCCTGCGCGGAGTACATTATCTGAACTGGCCATCACTTCTAAACCTGTGCCTTTTAGATAGGCGTGAGGGGTTTTGGCATCCAGATACATCGCTTCGCCCGGTTGTAAAATCACATAATGGAGCAAAAGTGCAGAGAACAACCCAATGTCTTCGGGATAATCTTGTGCCAAATCGAGAACCAACTGAGCGAGCGGATCATCTTGTTGATGTTGTGCTGCGTAATCCAGTAATGCCGCAATTGCCTGTGTTTTCTGTTCCCCGGACAATGACAGTAAACGAATAAAGAATGACTGAAATCCGGTTGTGCTTGTGTCCGCTTGCAGTTGCTTGACCAACGGTTCAATCGGCTGCAGATTCATTTTGGTCAGCGTCTGAATAATGTCATCTAACGGACGGAACCCATTGAGCGCATGATAAGGGGTTAAAGCATACACCAGCTCTGGTTTGTGGTTCGGATCTTTATAGTTGCGTTCGGGCGCATTGAGTGGGATGTGCTGCTGATTTTCGCGGGCATATCCTATCTCCGCATCGGCTTTACATGGATGCACCTGAATTGAAAGCGCTTTGTCTGCCGCGAGCACTTTAAATAAAAACGGCAGCTCCCCATAAGTCTGATGAATTTGGGCGGATAAACATGCATCTGGATGACGCAGAATGAACTCAGCAAGCGAGTCCTGTTGATTACCGTCGATAAGCTGAGAGCACCCACCCGGATGAGCCCCCATCCAGATTTCAGCCTGAGGGCAATTTTCCGGATTTGGGATATTAAATAGTTTGTGGATGGATTGTGTACTGCCCCAAGCATAATGTTGAATCACATTCTGCATTAAATAGAAGGGGAGCAGAGTTTTATCGTTCATGGTCATCCTGAATAAGTGACTGGTTTAGACCCCAAGTATTGAATCATATTTATGTTATCCGGTTTTGTACTTGTATCAAATGTATGCTAATCAGTTGCAGAGACATTTTTGGTGCGAGATATCGGAACAGACCATCAGCGTATCAATTGTACTCGGTTTCAGTGATGATTGGCCGATTCAATACCGAATGTTTTGCCCCTTGACCGCCGCGAATGGCTCAGGTTCTGAAAACACTAAAACTCTGACTTAAGGATTGGCTGTCTTGCAGCAGTCTCTGACTGGTGTTGCCAATATCCTGTGCACTTTCGGTGATTTGTCGGCTGTGCTCGGCTAAATCGGTTATGTTATGACTGATATCCTGACTTGCCGAAGATTGCTGCTGACAGGCTGCTGCAATATTTTCGTTGAGTGCCTGAATGGTATGGATTTGCTCATTGATGTCATTGAGCATCTCTTGTGCCTTACGCGTTTCTTGTTGTGTTTCGAGTGACTGCTGTTTGGTCTGCTCCATGGAGGCACTTAATTGACTCGCACGTTGTTGCAAGGCGGTAATGATCGTTTCAATTTCATCGGTACTTTTTTGCGTTCGGGTTGCAAGGGTTCGCACTTCGTCAGCGACAACGGCAAATCCTCGCCCTTGTTCACCTGCGCGAGCGGCTTCAATCGCGGCATTGAGTGCCAGCAGATTGGTCTGTTCTGCGACCCCCCGAATGACGTTCAATACTTCACCGACGTTATCTGCATCTTTCGTCAAATGTTGGGTATTGTGCTCGGTTTCAGTCAGGATCTCAGACAGCGAGGTCATATATTGGGTAGCACTGATTAGTACCTGACGGCTGTCTTGGCTCTTTTGACTGGCAATTTGTGCTGCGCGAGCGGCTTCATCGGCAGCGGTTGCCATATCTTGTGTGCTGGATTGTAACTGATTCATCGCCGAGGCCACTGAATTTGCGGCTTGTAACTGCTGTTCTGACTTCTCGATCGACTGTTCGGCAACGGTGTTGAGTTCGGTTGCGGAATGGGTGAGGTGACTCGAAATCGGAGTGATGTTTTGGATCGCGTCACGAATTTTAATCGTAAACCGGTTGAATGCTGCGGCAATCTGAGAGAATTCGTCTTTACCATTGACGGGGAGCTGGCGGGTTAAATCACCTTCTCCCTGGGAAATATCATCCAGGGCTTGACGGGTTGTATCGCAGGGGCGCGTGATACTGCGGATGATCAATGCTGATAATACGCTCAGGATCAACACAATTAACAATCCAGACCACAAGGCCATTGTTGTTCTCTCTGCAACCAGTTGTTCGACATCATCCACATAAATCCCTGAACCGATGATCCATCCCCAAGGTTTGAATAGTTTTATGTAAGATACCTTTGCTACATCGGTCTCTGAACCGGGTTTGGGCCACATATAATGAACTACGCCACCGCCTTGATTCTTGGCAACTTGCACCATCTCTAAAAAGAGCGCTTTTCCGGTCGGATCTTTGACTTGAGAAAGGTTTTTGCCATCCAGCTGCGGCTTAAAGGGATGCATGATCATTGTGGGAGTGAGGTCGTTGATCCAGAAGTAATCATTTTTGCCATAGCGAAGATGTTTGATGGCTTGCTGTGCTTGTTGTTGTGCAACTTGACGGGTCAGCGTTCCCTCAGTTTCTAATTGGTGATAGTAAGAGAGCAGGCTATAGGTGCTTTCAATTAAATGTTGTGTCTTAATTTGCTTATCTTCCATGAGATCATGCTTATATTCTATTAAGATTTTGGTAAATAACATTATGATTAATAAAATATTTGCGAAGAGTAGCAGATACAGGCGTGTTCTTATTTTGGTTTGGCGTAGGCTGAAAAACATAACAACAATTCCTCTTGGATAGAAATAGTGTTCCAATTTAGGTATATCAGAAAATTGTTATGTAAATGTAAATAAATTACTTTTTTGTTAAGCGGGTAGCGAACTGATTCACTTTGATACATTTAAGTTGATTCAACCTCTTCATCTCATCGCGATATCACTGGTTGTGTGTTAAAGAATTTTAAATAACTTTTTCAGGATCGGCAGTTCCACATGGCGTTTGGCCGTAATGGCATAAAAGCTTTCGATGACAGAATCTAAGGTGGCATAGCTTTTCAGAGTACCGGCCTGAATTTCATCCTGTACCACGACTTCGGGAATCACCGCGACAGCTCCGGCATCCCGGGTCAGCAGTCGCAACATCGCCATATCATCAACTTCTGCATAAGGGGTGACTGACAACCCATGTTGCTCGCAATACAAATCAAACTGAGTTCGGATCTCACTGTCCGGCCCCGGTAACAGTAATTTGGTGTGCATCAGATCTTGTGGAAAGCGTAATGCCTCGAACTCAGGCATATTCGGCCCGACCAGACAGACGCCTTGCTGGGCAATCAACTTACAGCGCCACGGTGTCGTCGAGTCGGACGCCACAGGACGGTTGGAGAGAATTAAATCCAGCTTGTGCACGCGAAGCTGCTCAAGCAGATCATCAAAATTGGAAGAGCACAGAGCCAGTTTGACGTTGTCCTGCCCCAGTATCGGATGCAGAAAGTTCTCCTGAAAATTCCGCGAAAGCGTTGCTACCGCACCGATTCTGAGCTGTTGAACGTGTTGGTGTTCACCACTTTCCATCATCGACAGTAACTCACTGCCGAGATTAAAAATACTTTCTGCATATTCCAGCACCAGATGTCCCACATCAGTCAGTAATAGTGTGCGCCCTTGGCGATGAAATAAGTGATGACCGAGTTGTCCTTCGAGCTGTTTGATCTGCGAGGAGAGGGCTGATTGAGAGACGTTGAGTTTTTGTGCAGCGCGGGTCAGATGTCCCTCTTTGGCGACAGTCCAGAAGTAGTGCAGGTGATGAAAGTTGAGGTTTCTCATTCTATTGTTCACTTAAAAAGAACGTTTTATCAATATCTATCTATTTTACATCTCATTTCGCTTGCTGCAACAATACGCGCCATTCGATGAATATTTTCAGGAGAGATGGTTTGATAGATTCGACACTGGGCGGCTATTGCATTGCCGCCCTGTACGGACTTGGTTTCTTGGGCTGCTTTATTACCCGTACGCATCATTGGGCGGTTGCCCGTATTACGTCACGCCTTGCATTGCTCACGAGTATCGGTGTGACTTTGGGCTCAGGGTTGCTGACTCAAACGTTACCGCCGGCTTTATCGACCCTGATGGAGTTACTGATTACGTTACTCGGGTGGGTGATTATTGATTATGCCTCCCGTTACCTCGAAGGAGACTCCGGCCAGCGTCGCTTTGTGCGGGCGATGTTATTTACACTCGGCTCGGTCGCCTTACTGGTGCAAAGTGACAATCTGTTATTGATGATGCTGGCATGGAGTGCAAGTAGTCTCAGTCTGCATTTTTTGCTCACACACTACCGGGATCGTAAAGCGGCAAAAATCGTGGCACATAAAAAGTTTCTGGTCAGCCGTATGGCCGATGTCTGTTTAATCACCGCACTAGTCTTGATTTATCAAACGCTGGGGAGCTTCTCGCTGCCGATACTCAACCAACAACTTGGGCAGATGACGACACTCCCGCCGGAATTAAATATTGCGGCTTGCTTATTTGCTGTTGCTGCGATTCTCAAAACCGCGCAATTACCCTTGCATGGCTGGTTAATTCAGGTGATGGAGGCACCGACACCAGTGTCAGCTTTACTTCATGCCGGGGTGGTGAACATGGGCGGCTTCGTGCTGATTTCACTGGCAGCGCTGCTGAATCTTGCCCCGTTGGCACAGTCAATGTTGGTGATTGTCGGTAGTACCACGGCTTTACTGGCCGGCTGGGTGATGATGACACGCATCAGTATCAAGGTGCGTCTGGCATGGTCAACATGCGCGCAAATGGGATTCATGCTGATGGAAATCGGCCTTGGACTGTACGAACTGGCACTGCTCCATCTGATTGCCCACTCCGTTTACAAAGCATATAGCTTTCTCAGTGCGGGAGAGGTGGTTGCCCAGACGGTGTACCGGGATTACTTCCCGCAAGCGGTCCGCATTCACGGTGTTTTCGGGTCGGTATTACTCTCGGCTGCGGTGGTTATCGGCATCCCGATGTTATGGCAGCAGTGGCTGCCGGGTTTGTCGTTACCGCTTTCTGCCAGCGTGATTCTGATCTTGGGCTGTGCACCGCTGTTTTGGTGTGCAGGCAATACGGCACGAGCGGGGATGGTGAGCGGTGTGCTGCGCAGCAGCTTGGTCTTACATCTGTACCTGTTATGGCACAGCGTATTTGCGCATGTTGCGCCACAGGCCGGTCCCGAACAAATTGGATTGCTCGGGTTTGTCGTGGTGGTCTTCGCTTTATTATACCTCGGTCAGATCGGGATTCGTTGTTATCCGCACAGCCGCATAGTGAAACGCCTTTATCCCTGGGTCTACAACGGATTTTATCTCGATGAGACGTTTACCCGTTTCACCTTCAAAGTCTGGCCGGTAAAACTGACGCTTGAACAAGCTCAGACGCAGGTCAACCGCAAGCATTCCATCGTCGGAGAACCCGTATGACAGCATTACTTGGTGATGAACACGAACCTATGATAACTGATACGCTCAATGCAGCGATTGAGACGGCGTGCGACAGTATTGCGCCCAACTGGCCGCTGGATCGGATGATTGCTGTGAACCCATATTGGTCATGGATTGACCGTTCTTTCTCGGAGGTGGCACATCATCTTGCCCAGTTTGCGGGCTCACCGATGGCAATGCCGTTGGACTATTACCGCGAGCGCTGGGAAAACGGCACCATTACTCATGCGGATCTGACGCAAGCGCTGGCATCATTCAAGTTGGCCGAAGGTTGGGACGTTGCAGCAGCAACCGCTGCATTGCAAGGCGATGATCTTCCTCCGACGCCGGCACCTTTGCTGTGCGATATGCTTGACAGCCAGCGCCACCTGAACCACGAGCCTGCGTGGTGCGATACCATCACCCATCAGATTGCTCAGTTTTGTGCCGCTTATTTCGATCAGGATCAGGCCGACTGGCACCCGCATAGTGAGGTGGGATTGTATCAAAGCTGGCGTGATACCCTGTGTCACGATCACAGCGTTGCGTTACTGATGAAAGCGGCTCATATTCCTCATCGGGCTACAGAGATGGCGACCACCCCGCGTGAGCAGATCCGTCAGGTGTTAACACTGCTGGATATTGCCCCTGAACAGTGGCAAGACTATTTGCAAGCGGTGATTTACCGGGTCAGTGGCTGGGCGGCATGGTGTGCTTATCTCAAGTGGCAGGCGCAGTTATCGCAACAAAATGACGAGACGCTGATTGATTTACTGGCAATTCGCTTAAGCTGGGAGTGGCTGGTGGATGATCAGGCACGCCATTCCGGCTCAGTCTGGCAGCGTTGGCAGCACCGTTGGCACCAGCATTTTCAGCAATATCAGCCAGAGGCCATCAACCGACGGCTGATTTGGCAACGGGCGCATGAAATCAGCTATCAGCGTCAGCTTAGCCAAGCCGTCACCCGGCCAACCCTGATGCGCGCACATGCCCCGAAAGTTCAGGCGGCATTCTGTATTGATGTGCGTTCCGAAGTGATTCGGCGTCATTTGGAAGCACAAGGGGAGGATATTCACACCCTTGGATTTGCAGGATTTTTCGGTTTGCCGGTCAGTTTTACCCCGCTTGGCACCGAGATAAAACGTCCGCAGCTGCCCGGATTGCTGGCTCCGTCATTGACCATAGGCGAGAGTGTCGGCTGTGGTGAACAAGATGCGAAGCTGGCCGGGCAAAGACAGGCGGCATTGCAGCGCGAATCGGGTTGGTCGTGGTTCAATACCATGCCGGCCTCCACCTTCACACTGGTTGAGGCGTTGGGGGTAGGTTATGTCGGTAAACTGATTAAACGGGCTCTGCCGCTTCACGGGCACTCGGCTAAAGCACCGGGGCTGTCGACCGCTAATGCCAAGCAGCTGCGCCCGATATTGCTCGCAGCGCCAAAGCAGCAAGTGACGCTGGCGGAAAACATATTGAAAGGGATGGGGCTGACCACTGAGTTTGCACCGATTGTTCTGTTGATCGGCCATGGCAGCGAAAGCGCCAATAACCCACACCGTGCCGGTCTGGACTGCGGTGCGTGTTGTGGTCAAACCGGGGAGGTGAATGTCCGGGCTTTAGCGCAATTGCTGAACCTATCGAACGTGCGTGAAGGTTTAGCGCAACGTGGTATTCAAATACCTGGTTCAACCCGCTTTGTGGCCGGATTACACAACACCACCACAGAAGCGCTGTCGCTGTACGATACCGATGTTTTTGACGAGCAGATACAACGCACGCTGGCAACATTACAAACCCAACTGGACGCACCCTCCCTTGCAGCGCGGATGGAACGGGCACCGCAGTTAGGATTAACGCATCAATCGTTGCACTCGATTGAAAATCGGATCAACCGACGCGCTAATGACTGGGCTCAGACGCGGCCTGAATGGGGGCTGGTCAATAACGCGGCGTTTATTGTTGCTCCGAGACAAAGGACTCGTGGTATCAAACTCGACGGACGAACCTTTCTCCATGAATACCACTATGAGCAAGATCCGGATGCAAGCGGGCTGGCGCAGATTATGACCGCACCGATGATCGTCACCAACTGGATTAACATGCAGTATTACGCTTCAACGGTGGATCATCACCGCTATGGTTCCGGGAATAAAACCTTACATAACGTGGTTGCAGGGAGACTGGGTGTATTTGAGGGCAACGGCGGAGATTTGCGCATCGGCCTGTCTCGTCAGTCGCTGCACGATGGTCAACAGTGGCGACATGAGCCGTTGCGCTTAACGGTGGTGATCGATGCGCCGGAAGCAGCGATTGAGTCGGTGATGAGCCGCCATCCGATGGTCAAACAACTGGTGGATAACCAGTGGCTTTATCTTGCCCGGTTTGACCAACACCAACTCGCTTTCTTCGATAATGGTGTATGGACTGTGAGAGACCGGACATGAAAACAGAGATCCTCAACGCACAAATTCCGGCAGCGCTACAGCGTGCCGGAGAACTTTTAAAGGCCGGTGAACTGGTCGCTGTGCCGACCGAAACCGTTTACGGACTGGCGGCTGATGCGAGTAACGCGGAGGCAGTTGTGCAGATTTTTACCGCCAAACAGCGGCCGAGAAATCATCCGCTGATTACTCATATCGGTCATTTGGAGCAACTTGAACGGTGGGTCAAACATGTGCCGGATTGGGTGGCACCGTTGGCTGATGCTTTCTGGCCCGGCCCGCTGACGCTGATTTTTGAACGCCATCCTTCGGTCTCCGATGTGATCACCGGCGGGCTGCCGACCATTGGGGTCAGAATGCCCAATCACCCGGTGTTACTGTCGTTGTTACAGCAGTTCGATATGGCGGTTGCAGCCCCGTCGGCCAATCCTTATCAAAAGCTGAGCCCGACCAGTGCGGAACAGGTGATCCTCGGCTTGGACGGCAAAATCGCAGCCGTTCTTGATGGGGGAAACTGCGACATCGGGACTGAATCGACCATCTTGCGGGTTGGTGAGCATCAGGCTGAAATTTTACGTTGCGGGCCGTTATCCGCCGCAGATCTCCAGCCTTATTTGCCGCTTCCGGTCAGTGTGCCGCACAGCCACACCGAATCCGTGTCGGGCAATCAGAAAGTGCATTATCAACCCAATGCCAAAGTTATCATCTGCCCGACCGAGTCTCTGGCAACCCTGTTGCAAGCGGCACCGCAGACCACCGGTATTTTAGTTTATTCACCGCCACTCCGTCAGCTCGATTGCCCCCATCGCATCGTCGTTGCCGGTAATCACCATGACTATCGCAAGGCGCTTTATGCCGCATTGCATCGTTTAGATCAGACGGGAGCCGAGCAACTGCTAGTCGAGGCGCCGCCTCGTTTACCTGAGTGGGCCGATATCTGGGATCGATTAAGCCGCGCGGCTGGCTGAGGTTGGGGAGAGGTGAGCGACCTGTTCGATACGTGGTTATTGCTATTGGTCAGACCGTATCTACGCGATGAATGCAGGTTAAACATCAGAGTGGCTCTTGATTGGATGTCTGAAACAGCTGTTCTCTGTGTTCTGTCATCCAGTGAGCTAAAGAATCTAAAGTCGGCTTCAGGGTTCTCCCCAAATCCGTTACACAATACTCGACTCTGGGCGGCATTTCCGGATAGACAGTCCGCGTCACGAGCCCCAGATTTTCAAATGACCTCAGTTGCTTGGTTAATTCCTTTTGGGTGATTGGGCCGATTGCTCTCTGTAACGCCCCAAACCGTATGATATCGTTCGTCACAATCAGCCGATAGAGAATTGGGATCGCCCACTTCCCTGAAACAATATTTACAAAATCAACCATAGGGCAGGATGACTCGCGATTTGCAGCGTTATTTAAATCTTTTTCCTTAGTATCCATTTGGTACCTACTATTTAATTGAAACTATGGTCGTCATAATGCCCTTGAATGAAGGTAAATACAATCGAGGACATCATGACACCAAGACTCCAAAATAAATATGCGTTGATCACCGGAGGCTCTGCCGGGATTGGTTTGGAAACGGCAAAGCAGTTCTGTTTAGAAGGCGCTCGCGTTGCCATCACGGGGCGGAATGAAGCCAGTTTGGAAAGTGCAAAAAGCCATTTGGGTGACAGTGCCATTACGCTTCAAAGTGATTCTGCCGATATACAACAGCAGCAAGCTTTAGCGGATGAAATCAAACGACAGTTCCCGAGACTCGATGTGATTTATATCAATGCCGGAGATGTGACACACAAGCCATTCGATGAATGGGATGAAGCGGTTTTTGATCGGGTTATGAACACCAATTTAAAAGGGCCTTTCTTTCTCATCCGGGCATTATTGCCGTTATTGTCTGATTCAGCTTCGATCATTTTATGCGGAAGCGTTTCAGCACAAATCGGATTACCGCAAAGTAGCGTTTATGCTGCCAGTAAAGCCGGGCTTATCTCGCTTGCCCGGACATTATCGGGAGAGCTGAAACATCTGGGAATTCGTGTGAATACACTGAGTCCGGGGCCCACATTGACAGAGGCGTTTGACAAATTTGGCTTACCGGAAGATGAACAGGCGGCTCTGATCGATCAAGTTAAAGAGTTGGTGCCATTGAAGCGCTTAGGAACACCACTTGAACTGGCAAAAGCAGCAGTTTTCCTCGCCTCTGATGAGTCTTCTTATATGCTCGGGTCTGAACTGCTTGTTGACGGCGGTGTCGGGAATTTATGAGGTGAGGTACCAATAAATCTGAAAGGCGGCTTCGGGTTGGTTCTGTAGAGACCCCCGATGTCCGCCTATTCCATTGTTTAAATTATTTGTCAGTATTATTTCGTAGTTGTTTTAGTTTTGCTTCTGCCGCATCAGCCCTGAGTATCGCGTTATCTCGCGCCTGTTGACCAAGAGATCGGAACCGTAAAAAACAGTCTATACTGTGAAAATGAACTCATAAGGGCTTTGAAAGGCGTTATAACCGCCGGACGTGAATTGATCACCCGTGTCTTTTCATGGCGGATCGAGTCCAGCTTGGCACATTCTTTTAACTTGGAGTTCTGTGAATAAGTGTATTTGGGGGAGAAAAGCGGAGTGTGTAAAACGGTTTTGCCCCTTTATAAGCTACGCATGCTGAGTAACTGGTTTTGCTGAAGATTATTTTCCATACATAAGCTAATGGCTGAACTATCATGAATATGCTTCTTTTAACAGGGCATATACAACCATTATGCACTTTCACACATCTGCAACTAGTGGTATTTTTATAATTCTTTGATCTGCATACCTGAGAATATATCCTTTATGCCAACTGCGACATTTTATCGTTTTCGAGCTATTGAAAATCTTTTCGGAGACCATCGTGAGCTTGAAAAGCAATCTATCTTTTTTGCCCCTCCAGCGTTGTTGAATGACCCAGTTGAAGGGTTCAAGGATATTTACTGGCAAGGTGATAAAATTCTATGGACGAATCTCTTTAACCACTACCTTCTGTGTCTGATGAAATTGTGCATTGAATTTTATATAATTGGAGATGATTTTGGCTTGGAAAGACACTTTGATGCATGTGTGACAGTCGATGATCTGCACGAGAATTTCCAAGAAGAGTTTTCAGCAGTTTCAGAGAAGTTTATTGGGCATGATTGCCTGAGAAACCTTATAAGAGGGATATCATCTCACAGAGATAAAGTTGGGGAAAATGAGTTAAAAAGTTACTTAAGGGCAATTCATCCATTCGCACTGAATTGCATCTATGAAAGACTAGAAGAAAAATCTGCCGTCACCGATAACCCATTTAAAAATATAGACTTCTCATTCCTTAATAAAATCAGTGACGGGTATTTTTCTGACCTTAAAAAGTTAGAAAGTGAACATGGAAAAGATAAAGTGAATGCGTTTCAAAACTCAAACACTTTCTTTTTTGAGCAAGATAATGTAGCACTTGCTTTTCAGAGTGGTATGTCTGAATTTCGTAGGAGTTTATTTACTGCTGCATTTGCTAGTTTATATATTCAAAAGCTAGAACAGTTGATGTTCCCTGATTGGTTTACAGCATGCTTTATGAGCGAATGTACTAATTCATCTGTGTGGGGAAATTATGGAAAGAACCATACGGGTGTTTGTATGGTTTTCACAGCTGAAGTCGATAGCCATGGAAATAGTAATCTCCTGCTCGATGGCGCGATTCATGGGTGGGGGAGAGAGGGAGCTATTAAAGGCAAATCGCCGTTCAAGTTTTACCCAATTGAATATGAGCATAAATATGAATCAATCAACTTCTTTGACTCTATTGCTCAGCTTCCACAACCAGCTGTCTACAAAAACTGGTTTTCGTGGAATGGGGTAGCTAGTCCTTTAGCTCAGAAATACACCGATGATTGGAGAGAGCAGCATTGGAATAATTTCTACAAATCAGTTACAAAAAAAACCAATGACTGGAAATATGAAAATGAACATAGATTATTGATATGTAATATGCTTGGAAGTTACTCATTATCAGATACAACTCTCCAATATGATTTTAAATCTTTGAAAGGAATTATTTTCGGAATCAATACATCTGATAAAGATAAGATTCAAATAATAAAGGTGATAGAGAGTAAGGTTAAAGATAATGACCATTATGATTTTAAATTCTATCAGGCATATTATTGTCGAAATAGTGGAGAGATCAAACACTATGAAATGTCTTCTCTTCGATTCAAACCACCGACATTGAGTTAATTTGAAGTTAGCAATATCTACGCTAATTCATTTCCTCCTAATTTAGGAGATCCTATAACACAGAAATGTCCATAAACGAGTCAGTCGTGCCGTACTGACTATATGGGCAGGATAATGATTCTATAATGGAACCAAAATCAAATTAATCCCCTAGTTTCATATCTACAACTTCATCTCACTTGTTGCCACTGTATAATACGCGCTCATTTTAATAATAATTCAGCAAAAACAAACAACGTCAATGAGTTACAAAACTATCCAAGTCTACAACCTGATGGCTTATGAATTCGCTCAGGTTGAAGGAGATTTTGCATCCCTGCGAGAATCCGATGTGAAATCCGTAATTCCTTCCGGGGTATCATTTCCAGCCTTTCTCGAACAGCTTCGCACAGGTCATCAGGTATTGCTTACTGATATTCCATTAATTCCCTTATTGAACCGGGATCGGGATGAGTGGGGCAATCAATACTGGCGGGTCAATCCTGCGATTGAATCTAATATCGACTTGTTGGCTAATAGAGCTTATACAGCCAGAGTTGAGCTGGTGAATCATGGCATTGGTTCATCCTATTCCGGGAGTGTGAATGCGTCGGTTTCTTTTAAGCCTTATGTTGAACGTGAGATAGTGAAACTTTCGCTCAAAGAGCGGCTTGAAAAACAGCGTCAGGAGCGTTTTCAAGCGTTGGAAAAAATCCAACTACCTTCGTCATCATGGCAAGATGCGTTTAAAAAAACGCCAGCCAAATCAGCGCCTAAAACAAAACAGGTGTTTGCCAAATCATCGCTTGTCTCCTGCGGTACTTGTGATATCGGTACGGAGAAAGAGTCACTTGCTAACATTGGTCAGATTACCGCTTATAGTTCCGTTGCAATGAATAACACAACTGCGATAGCTGGGGAGGCCACATTTGTCGAAGTTGGTGGCTCAGCATTAAAATCCTTGAGTGACTTGGCACTGAAGGTTACCAAGGTTGGTCTCTCTCCAGCGACGGCTGTGCTTGCGTTGTTTATGCCGACTAAAGTGGCAGACGGAACTTTATACAGTGATGAAGACTTGCGTAATATGGCGGTTGTCAATACTAATATCCGTTTAGGTTTCAACGAGTCTGGGCAGATTTACGGCTATCATGTAAAAGGGGCTGACATCCCTGTGCGCCATGTCGATCAGGCTGGTGATAAGTTTGTGGTTGAGTTGGAAACCGGACACACGCTTGAATGGGTGCCAATGTATCCAGAAGACAAAGACAGTCATCTCACCACGTCGCCAATCCCAGCCTTAGACAGTTATCATATCTGGATACATCCAGAGCATGGTGAGGCTGAATTAGCTAGGGCAAATGAACCATACACCACCCCAATTCATGACGCGGATACAAAGGACTATATTCTGACCTTTCCGGTAGAAAGTGGTATCCAGCCGTTGTATGTTGTGTATCAGAATAAAATCAAAAACTTATCCGCACGGTTTGGCAGTTCTACGTCAACTGACTACAAACGAACTTTCTTTAATGCCTATCCAGAGACTAAAGGAAATGTTGTTGTCCATCATGCCGTAGAACAACAAGTACAAAAGCGCTATCCGGGATTAGTCAGTGATTCAGAGATGCATTCTCTTGAAAATCTACGAGGTATTCCAAAAGTGATCAATTCAGATGTTCACTTAAGCCAGATTAGAAAAGAGTGGAACCGATTTTATCGACAGAATCCCAACCCGACTCAGCAACAATTACTTGATAAAGCAACCGAGATCGATAATAAATTCGGTACTCAGTTTGTTCCACCCGTTAGAGATTGATTTAGGAGCAGAACATGTACTTTTATATTGAACCAGAAGTTAGTGGTGGATTTGGAGAACAATCTACTGTAGATACAGCGGTACACCCACCAGAAGTATCAAAATTACACTATCGATTTGATGGCTGGTTAGGTGATGATTTATTGGAAACTTTTCCGTGCTATATCGTTACATCATTTCTGGCTGAAGTGATTGAATCATCAGAGCTAAATGGTTACGTGCTCGACGAGGTGGTCATATCTACATCAGAGCAATTTGAGGCATTGTATCCACAGATAAAATTGCCAAAATTTTATTGGTTGAAGGTTCTCGGCATTGCTGGAAAGGATGATTTCGGTATTGCTGACGATTATCGACTTGTTGTATCAGATAACGCACTTGCTGCACTGAAAAAGGGAAAAATTGATAGTGCAGAGATTGAAGATTTTTAATTTATGAATAGCGTATTTGACTGGCTTATCGTGATACTTGGCAGCTATTTTATTCTTTGGGGCATACCTTGCACGTATCAATCGATGAAAGTGTCTCTTGGGAATATTAAAAACATCCCGTTCATCGGTGAACAGTTCTCATCAGGCAAAGCGAAGCAATACCATAGTATGACCTCGTTTGATATCGGTACTCGGTTCACAAAGTATTGTATGACCTACCCATTTATATGTGGTCGTGTGAGTACTGAATCAAAGGTGTTCAGACTGATGGTGTGGTTGAACTGTCTTTGGTTTTAAAGCTTTATTTTTCTGTTTCTGGCTGCACGGATTAAGAAATTCGGTGTGTAGATGTAACCGCCTCCGCAAACCTAATTCTTGGTAATCAGCCGTATTCTACCCAAACAAAAACCCGAAGCGGATTTCTCTACTTCGGGCTTTAAATTCAAATGGTTAATGAACAGTGATTAGTTCATGCCGTACTTTTTCAGTTTCTTGCGAAGTGTTCCGCGGTTGATACCCATCATGGTTGCTGCGCGGGTTTGGTTACCGCGAGTGTACTGCATGATTGTATCGAGCAGCGGCTGCTCAACTTCAGCTAGAACTAATTCGTATAATTCACTTACTTCTTGGCCATTTAACTGGGAAAGATAGTTTTTAAGAGATGCTTTAACGGAGTCACGCAGAGGCTTCTGAGTGATTTGGTCTTGTGAAGTAACGGTAGTAACGGTTAAAGCTTCTGAAGTCAGATTTTGTTCGAACATATTCGGTCTAGCTCTTCTCTTAATTTTATGATGCAACGTTATCAAAATAACCTTCGAGTGCTTCCAGCTGCAGCGGGGCTGCTTCTATGGCATTGAAGGTCCGTCGAAACCCACTTGCCTGTTCATGCTCTTTGAGATACCACCCCACATGTTTCCGTGCGATTCGTGGCCCCAGATACGCTCCGTAAAACTGATGGAGCGCTTGTACATGACCAAGCAAAATGCTTTTGACTTCCTTAACCGGAAGCGCGGGCATTGTGGTGCCGGTTTCCAAAAAATGTTGGATTTCCTGAAAAATCCATGGTCGTCCTTGTGCCGGGCGACCAATCATTAATGCGTCTGCACCGGTGTACTCCAGTACATATTTAGCCTTTTCCGGACTGTCGATGTCACCATTGGCGATCACCGGAATCGAGATGGCCTTTTTTACCGCTCTAATGCTGTCATATTCTGCCATGCCGCGATAAAGGCAGGCTCTGGTTCTGCCGTGAAGCGCCAGTGCCTGAATGCCGCAATCTTCGGCCAGCTTTGCGATGTGAACACAGTTCTTATGCGCTGTATCCCAACCGGTTCGTGTTTTTAGCGTCACAGGCACACGAACGGCCTGAACTACCGTGGTGAGGATATCCTCAATTAAATCTGGGTAGCGTAACAGGGCGGAACCTGCCAACTTCTTATTCACTTTCTTTGCCGGGCAACCCATGTTGATATCGATGATTTGCGCACCGTTCTCAACGCTGAATTGCGCAGCTTC
Source organism: Vibrio ruber DSM 16370 (assembly GCF_900163965.1). Taxonomy (GTDB): domain Bacteria; phylum Pseudomonadota; class Gammaproteobacteria; order Enterobacterales; family Vibrionaceae; genus Vibrio; species Vibrio ruber. The sequence goes on along the minus strand of NZ_FULE01000039.1, from coordinate 80,049 downwards.
TGCCATTAACTGTGGGTCGGAACCTGCGATTTGAACCGAACGAATCCCGGATTCGCCCTCATGGACCATGCGCTGTTTCGACTTTGACGTTTTCCACAATGCCGGATTGGATGACATCATTTCACTGACAGCCATGCCGGCACCATAGCGAAGACATAACTCGCGAAAAGGTCTGTCGGTGACGCCAGCCATAGGAGCAACGATCAGACTGTTCTTGAGTTGGTGGTTTCCGATTTTTAACACGTCATTACAGTTATAAGGCAGCAAGGGCGCGCATTTTACGCATTTTTTTGCGGCGTGAAAAGACTAATATTTGAGCATTTACAATTTGTTTTTGTAAATCGTCGATTTTTCAGTCAATTAGTCAGTCACATTCGCGGTGGTTATTTTTTTCGACCAGAAATTCGGCACCATTCGTTATTCTCAATAATGGGGTCGATATCAAACTGGTTGCGATAGAAATTGGCAACGTCTTCGGCCTGTGTCTCTAACACGCCGGACATCGCCAGTTGTCCGCCCGGGCGAACCAGAGACTGAATCACCGGAGAAAGCTCTTTGAGCGGGCCGGCCAGAATGTTTGCCACCACGATATCAGCGCTAAGGTTGTCGGGTTGATTCTGTGGCAGGTAGACCTCTAGCTGGTTTTCAACACCATTGCGCTGAGCGTTATCTTTGGAAGCGAGTAAGGCTTGTGGGTCAATATCGACACCAATCACTTGCTTCGCGCCTAGCTTGATGGCAGCAATCGCCAGAATGCCGGAGCCGCAGCCGAAATCAATCACGGTTTTTCCGCTGAGATCCAACCCTTCCAGCCATTCTAAACATAAGGCGGTTGTCGGGTGCGTACCGGTGCCGAAGGCCAAGCCGGGATCAAGCATCACATTGACCGCATCCGGGTCTGGGATCTCTTTCCAGCTCGGACAGATCCACAGACGGCTGCCGAATTTCATCGGGTGAAAATTATCCATCCATTCCCGTTCCCAGTCTTTGTCTTCAATCTGTTCGACTTTATAAGAGAAGCTCTCAGGCAGCAGTTGACTGGCTTTGATTTGTGCCACGATGGTATCGGTATCCGCTTCTGCATCATAGAGCGCGAGCACATCGGTATCTCCCCAGAGGCGAGTTTCTCCCGGCAGGGGTTCAAAGACGGGGGTGTCTTTCGCGTCCAGAAATGTGACGGATAACGCGCCTGTGTCTTCCATCAACATATCACCGATAGTTTCGGCGTTGTCGTTGTTGGCATTGAGTTTTATTTGAATCCAAGGCATGTGATTGACTCTTTCCGTGGGTTGAATGGCCGAGAGTGTAGCAGATATTCATGTTTTGAATAGGGCTCGCCCTGAACAAAAAACCTCCCCGAAGGGAGGCTTAGACTTTTGTTCATCTGCCAAACGGATTAGTGATTGATGCCGAGTTTTTTCTCCAGATAGTGGATGTTGGCACCACCATGCTGGAAGTTCTCATCATTCATGATTTTCAGTTGAAGTGGGATGTTGGTTTTGATCCCTTCCACAATCATTTCATTGAGGGCATTTTTCATCCGCGCGATCGCAACGTCACGGTTTTCACCGTAAGCAATCAGCTTACCGATCATCGAATCATAGTACGCCGGTACGGTATAACCTGAGTAGATATGCGATTCCCAGCGAATTCCCATTCCACCGGCAGAGTGGAAGCGCTCTATTTTACCCGGTGACGGGAGAAAACGTTCCGGATCTTCGGCATTGATACGACATTCAATTGCATGACCGCGTAGCTTGATATCATCTTGTGTGAATGACAATGGCTGACCTGCCGCAACACGCAACTGCTCTTTGATCAGATCCACACCGGTGACCATTTCGGTAACAGGGTGCTCGACCTGAATCCGGGTGTTCATTTCAATGAAATAAAATTCACCGTTTTCATAGAGGAATTCAAATGTACCTGCGCCACGATAGCCGATTTCAATACAGGCACGTGTACAGCGTTCACCGATATATTTACGCATTTCTTCAGTAATACCCGGTGCCGGTGCTTCTTCAACCACTTTCTGGTGACGACGTTGCATTGAACAGTCACGCTCACCTAAGTGGATTGCACCCCCCTGACCATCGGCAATGACCTGAACTTCAACGTGACGTGGGTTTTCCAGGAATTTCTCCATGTAAACCATATCGTTGTTGAATGCTGCTTTGGCTTCGGTACGAGTCATGGTGATGGACTGAATCAGTTCTGCTTCACTGCGAACGACACGCATACCACGACCGCCACCACCGCCGGAGGCTTTAATGATCACCGGATAACCGATACGTTTCGCGATGGATTTATTCTTCTCAACATCGTCCCCGAGCGGGCCGTCTGAACCCGGTACACAAGGCACGCCAGCTTTCTTCATGGAGGAGATTGCAGAAACTTTATCCCCCATCAGGCGGATGGTTTCTGCTTTCGGTCCGACGAAAATGAAGCCTGATTTTTCAACTTGCTCTGCAAAATCTGCATTTTCAGACAGGAAGCCGTAGCCCGGGTGAATGGCAACTGCCCCCGTGATTTCTGCTGCTGAGATAATGCGTGGAATATTTAAGTAGCTATCAATGCTACGTGCCGGTCCGATACAAATGGATTCATCGGCAAGTAAGACATGTTTGAGGTCTCGGTCTGCTGTGGAATGAACAGCGACCGTTTTGATCCCGAGCTCTTTACAGGCGCGAAGAATACGGAGTGCAATTTCACCCCGGTTCGCGATGACAACTTTATCTAGCATAAATCTGACCTCAATTATTCAATGATAACGAGAGGCTGATCGAACTCGACAGGCTGACCGTTCTCAACGAGGATTGCTTTGACGACACCAGCTTTATCGGATTCGATTTGGTTCATCATTTTCATGGCTTCAACGATACACAGTGGTTCGCCGACAGCGACTTTCTGGCCAACTTTTACGAATGGGGCTGACTCCGGGCTTGGAGAGCTGTAGAAAGTACCAACCATTGGTGAAAGCACTTGATGACCTGTTGGTTGCGGTGCTTCTGCCGGTGCACTGGCGGCTTCTGCTACCGGCGCTGCAGCAGGTGCCGGTGCAGCAACTGGCGCAGGTGCATATTGTGCATATTGAACTGGTGCCGGTGGTGCACTGTGACGGCTGATGCGTACGGATTCTTCACCTTCAGAAATTTCCAGCTCAGCAATGCCTGACTCTTCAACTAATTCGATAAGTTTTTTTATTTTACGAATATCCATTGTCTTTTCTCTTTGATCTTGTGAATAAGACAACCCGAACAACTGCCGCGGGATGTCGAGTGTTTATTTTGCCTGCAGTTTCGTAATGGCTGCCGACAACGCAAATTCATAGCCTTGAGCCCCTAAACCGCAAATCACACCCTCTGCCTTGTCTGACAGATAAGAGTGATGACGGAAAGGTTCCCGGGCATGAACGTTAGAAAGATGTACCTCAATAAAGGGAATATTGACTCCCAGCAATGCATCCCGCAGTGCCACGCTGGTGTGGGTGAATGCAGCCGGGTTGATAATGATGAAGTCAATGTTTTCATATGCCTGATGAATGGCTTCAATCAGTTCATATTCACGATTCGATTGCAGATGCTCTAGTTCAACACCCGCTTGATCAGCCTGTTGACGGAGCCGGTCAATAATCTGAGGCAGCGTTTGAGAACCATAATGTGCCGGTTCACGCAGACCCAGTAAATTCAGGTTAGGACCGTTTAGCACAAGAATGCGTAATTTTGTCGTCATTGTGTCGTCATCTTACTCAATAATGAGGTCTTATTTACATATTCCCATATTTTAGGTTTTTTCACACAATTTTTTTTCGAGAATATCAAAAAAGAGTGAATAGCTTCCGATTATAGCTAATTCAACACAAATGGCAGCAAATTACTGGTCTAATCACCGTTTCGGATGATGAAAGATGGTGTCGAGCCCAAGTGTTACGTGCTTTGCGGAAAATTGATAATGATATCGTTATTGTCTTATGACCATGAAGATCTGAAATGGTTTGGTTAAAACAGTCAACAATGACGGAATATGTCGGGTCAGAGATGTGTCGTATCCGGAGGAATGGCAATAGCAGAATCAGCCGTCCCGCTTATGTTCAGCGGCAAATGAAGCTGTAATGATTGTTCAAGAGAGGTTGAATTTATAAAGTGTGATTTGGGTTCAGAAAATAATCAAGAAACAGATGAGCCAGCCCGATGATATGCTGTTGATGGGCTTAAAGAAGTGAAGCCATCGCTTGGATGGCTTCACGGTTGACAAACACTCGTTTGGTGTTAGCTGAGTGCTGCTTTTTCTGCGATTAGCTTATCAACCACACTTGGGTCAGCGAGTGTTGATGTATCGCCCAGATTGCTGGTGTCTCCGGTGGCAATCTTACGCAGAATCCGACGCATGATTTTCCCGGAACGGGTTTTAGGCAGCGCATCAGTCCAGTGCAGTACATCCGGTGTCGCAATCGGACCAATCTCTTTACGCACCCAATCTTTGACTTCTTTATGCAGTTCAGAAGAGGGATAGATGCCATCATTGAGTGTGATATAGGCATAAATTGCCTGACCTTTGATGTCGTGCGGAATCCCGACGACAGCCGCTTCTGCAATTTTATCGAATGCCACCAGTGCGGATTCGACTTCCGCAGTCCCCATGCGGTGGCCGGAGACATTGAGGACATCATCGACCCGTCCGGTAATCCAGTAATAGCCGTCTTCATCACGGCGGGCACCGTCACCGGTGAAATACATTCCTTTGAAAGTAGAGAAATAGGTCTGCTCAAACCGGTCATGATCACCGTAGACTGTGCGCATTTGGCCGGGCCAGGAGTCAAGAATCACCAGATTTCCTTCGGCTGCACCGTCAATGAGATTACCGACATTATCGACCAGTGCCGGCTGAACACCGAAAAATGGTCGGGTGGCAGAGCCCGGTTTTAATTCTGTCGCACCGGGAAGCGGGGTAATCAGAATACCGCCGGTTTCTGTCTGCCACCAAGTATCGACAATCGGAGACTTTTCATTACCGATGGTTCGGTAATACCATTCCCACGCTTCCGGATTAATCGGTTCGCCTACCGAACCCATGATACGCAAACTGTCGCGTGAGGTGCCTTCGATGGCTTCATTACCTTTGGCCATCAGAGCCCGGATCGCTGTCGGTGCTGTGTAGAGAATATTTACCTGATGTTTATCGACCACCTGACTCATCCGGCTGGTATCCGGATAGTTCGGGACGCCTTCAAATAAAATAGTTTTTGCGCCGTTGGCCAGCGGGCCGTAAACCAGATAGGTGTGGCCGGTAATCCAGCCGACATCAGCAGTACACCAGAAAACTTCTCCGGGCTGATAGTCGAAGACATATTTAAAGGTCATGGCGGCATAAACCAGATAGCCGCCCGTGGTATGCAATACGCCTTTGGGTTTCCCGGTTGAGCCGGAGGTGTAGAGGATAAACAGCGGGTCTTCTGCTTTCATCGCTTCTGGCGGACAGTGGTCAGATGCTTTGGCAGTGGCTTCGTGCCACCAGATATCCCGGTGATCATGCCAGTCGATATTGCCACCGGTGCGTTTAAGAACAACCACTTTGCTGATGGTTTTGACGTCCGGGTTAGTGAGGGCTTCATCGACATTTTTTTTCAGGGGGACTGCCCGTCCGCCTCGGATGCCTTCATCTGCGGTAATCACCATTTTTGCATCGGAGTCGATGATGCGTCCCGCAAGTGCTTCCGGAGAGAACCCGCCGAAGACCACCGTATGTACCGCACCGATACGGGTACAAGCCAGCATCGCGACCGCAGCTTCCGGCACCATCGGCATATACAGGCAAACGACGTCGCCCTTGCGAACACCTTGATCTTTGAGCACATTGGCAAAGCGACAGACTTCCTGATGGAGTTGATTGAAAGTGAGGGTCTTATCGTCATTTGGGTTATCGCCTTCCCAGATGATTGCTACGTCATCCCCGTGTGCTGCAAGGTGCCGGTCAATACAGTTGGCTGAGACATTCAGGGTTCCGTCTTCAAACCAGCGGATATCCACATGGCCGGTATCAAATGAGGTGTGCTTGACTTTGGTGTAGGGGGTGATCCAATCAACGATCTGTCCGTGTTCTGCCCAGAATCCTTCCGGGTCGCTCACTGAGCGTTGGTACATTGATAAGTAAGTGTCGTTATCCGCGTGGGTATGTTCTTTAATATTGTTCTTGACCGGATAAACATGAACATCACTCATAACTTCTTCTCCTTTTGAATGCAGGGACCGCTCCGGTTCATCATAATTGATTGGGCTTGTGATAAAGATTTCCGGAGGATCTGAAATTCTTGTACCCAAATGAACTCGAACTCACCCTGTCGGAGTGCTTTGCGGTTACCTAGGTGTAATAACTCTTGTTCAGATACCTAGATTGCACAATTAGACTTTAGGCTAAATGAGATCTGTGAGTAAAAAATCATTGTGATTCAAGGTGTCACATGTGCGGTGATGCTGTCTGTTCTGAGCGGTTACGGCGGAAAACGTCAACCTTCAGGCGGAAGAGAAAGCGGGCAGATCACCTTGAGTCAAACGGACAAACACCAACGCCGCAGAGAGCGCATCTTGTAAGGCGTCATGTTTATTTTGCAGTGGCAGATCTAAATGATGGCAAATCGCTTCCAGACTGAGGTCGCAATAGGCATTGGGCAGCATTTTTTCCAGTTGTTCATGATAGAGCTGACTCACTTCAATCAGACGATTGGGCAGCGGAAAGCCCAGATGTTTGCGACAGGCGATATCAAGAATGGTTTTATCGTAACGGATGTGGTAACCAACCAGAGGTCGGTTACCGATAAAATCCAATAACTGGGCCAGCGCTTGTGCTTCGGTCAGACCATCACTGAGATCCTGATGACGGATCTGGTGAATCCGGACTGAATCGGCATTCAGCGTTCTGGGCGCACACAGTTTCACTTCAAAGGACTGGCTGGTCAGAATACGATTACCGATAATTTTGGTCGCGGCAATGGAAACCAGCTCTGCCTGTTGCGGATTGAGACTGGTTGTCTCGCAATCCAGTGAGACGAATTCCTGATGATCCGGTGCTAAAAACAGGCTCCGGTAAGGAGAATCTTTGAGTTTGTAGTACCAGTAGCGGCGTGTAATTCGGTTCATGGACTTATTCTCTGATTTGATAGTGGTACGACAACCACTGCTTGAACTTTTTAACGATATGCAAGCTGTGACGCAATAAGTCTCGTTCGGTGCTGTCGAGCGATTTCATATCCAGATGGTTATGGCGCTCCGGTTGTTCAAGCTGTTGCCGGAGCCGGAGTTTAAAAAACAGTTTCAGCGCCTCACTCAGATTATCTGCGGTCTGTTGTTCCAGTACATGTTTTTGGGTGAGTGTTTCGATCCGCTTAAAGGTGTTTTGCTCTGCAATGCGGTACTCAAGGCTCAAGGCCCGGATGCCGTGGACAATCGGAAAAATCCCCCCTTGTTTGATATCCAGTCCTGATTTGGAGGATTTAACGTTGCCGAATAGCGTCAGCGGCAGGGAGAAATTGAGCGCAGGACGGGTGAAGGCGGAAAGGATCAGCTCTTGATCAGCCATCAGTTCGGACAGGTGTTGGCGAATCGGGTTTAACAGTGCGCGATTGCCGGCGACGGCCTGAGCATCCGCCATAATGGCAATATTCATAATTTGCTCGGGTTTAGCCTGCTCCACCCATTGGGAGAGTGACGCTTGCCAGCCCTTCTGTGTTTTGACCCATTGTGGATTGTTGACCATCACTTTACCCGGGCAGACCGGATAGCCGAGTTGGAGAAGTGTATGGGTCAGTTTGTCCATCACACGCTGACAATCCGGCCAGTCGGTATCATCTTTGATGATTAACGCGTTGTCCTGATCGGTTTTAAGAATCTGTTCTCCGCGTCCCTCTGAACCTAAGACCAGCAGGCAGCACTGTTGTTGCATCACCGGTGGCACCGTGAGTTCAAACGCTTTTTCAATAATCTGTTCATTGACGGCTGCAATCAGTTCCATCATAAAACGGGTTCTGATGCCGTTGCTGACGAGGTTTTCGACCAATTTGTGTTGCTGGTTAGATGCGATGGTCAGCTCTTCAATACTTGAGGCTCTGGCAATGCTCAGGGTCAGCACGTGGGAGTGGGTGGAAAAGGTGCTGAGAATCTGGGTCATATCCAGCATGCCTACGGCTTGGTTGCCGTCACATACCATAATCCGCTTGATCCGGTTGCGGATCATCATCACCATCGCATTAAACAGAAATTCCCCGTCATTGACATGCAAGACCGGGAAGGTGGCGATTTGACCGACCGGCGTGTTGACCGGCTGAGCATCTAATGTCACAGCATGGAGCATGTCCGTCCGGGTGACAATCGCATACGGATGTGCATGGGTGGTTTGCGTGAGTCGCGCGTCATTTTCTGGGAGTTGCACCAATGCCGCATCGCTATTGTTGTTTTTGAGCAGCTTGGTGACATCAGCGATGGTTTGTGCCGGAGTGACGATGAGCGGCGGATGATAAATCGCCCGATCCACTTTGGTCAGAATAAACTCTGCGAGGTTCTGTTGCTGTTGGGCATTTTCGAGCAGTGCCTGACGGGTGGAGAGATTACTGTCGAAATACGCGGCAAATTCACCATTCTGATGATAAAAATCGACAAAAACCGACTTGGGTAATTGATAGACCAGTGTATCTTCCAGTGCGACGTATTGATGCTTGACCGTTCCTTCCAGCAGGGATCTGACATCAAAAATATCTTCGCTTGCATAGTGGGCAAAGATTTCCTGACCATCTTCTGAGCGCTCTTCAACCACCCCTTTGATGAGAATATGCAGATATTGTCCACTCTCACCGCAGCGTAGCAAGGTATCCCTCGACCGAAAGTAGGCGACATCCAGCGCTGAGAGGAGTTGCTGTTGTTGCGCCGGGGACAGGCGATCAAACGGGGGAGACTGAAGATTGAACTTATCCGGCATAGCAACCTTTCTGGGCGAGGGTATCTGATTTAATTTTGGCTGAAATCTGATTTGCCTCCAGACGACTTTGGTCTAATGCCATCAACGATGTCTGAATGGATTGAATTGCGAGGGGGAAATATCAGGCTTCGAGGAAACAGAGTGTTGAGCAATATTCCCTTTTTCTTATATGGCATTCAAAGCATAATAGGCGCGGTTAGCTACATCATCCGTCACTTTTTGCATCAGTAGGTCGTTATGCTCAGTATTTCTCCGTTCCGCTGGATTTCTCAGTATTATTTCGGTTTTTTCTTTGTCTATGGCATCTATACGCCATTTTGGGCGTTGTGGCTCAAAAGTGAAGGGGTCGCATCAACTGATATTGGCCTGATTATGGGGCTCGCATTCGGTACCCGCTGTCTGGCCAATTTACTGGTGACGCCGAGAGTCCACCGGGCTGAATGGTATGTGCCGATGCTGAGAGTGTTGACGCTATTGGCAATCGGGTTTATTGCTGCACATCTTTTTGCTGTACAGCATTTGCTGTGGATTGCGCTGGCAACTGTCCTGTTTAATGCTTGTTTCGGGCCGATCATTCCGCTGTCGGACACGTTAGCGAATTACTACACCAATATGAAAATGCTCGATTACGGCCGCACTCGTTTGTGGGGCTCCGTTGCCTTTATCGTCGGTTCGCTGGTGGTCGGCTGGATTGTCGCGCACTGGGGGAATGACTGGATTCTGTATACGGCTTTATTGGGCATGAGTGTGACGTTTTTAATGAGCCTGCGTGCGCCTAATCCTAATCCGGCGACGCAAACAGAAACTGAGGTGGTACGTCCTAAACTAATCGAAATGCTCAGAGACAAACATGTGATTAAGTTTTTAGTGCTGGTGTCGTTGATTCAGGGCAGCCACGCGGCTTATTACAGTTTTAGTTCCGTGTATTGGAAATCAGTCGGACATTCAGAAGAAATCATTGGTTATCTGTGGAGTTTGGGTGTCATTGCGGAGATCTGTATTTTTGCGCTCAGTCGTCGCCTGTTCGGTTTGTGGTCGATCCGCGCGATGTTTTTGCTTTCTTCCTGTGCGGTTGCCGTGCGTTGGGGATTAACGGCTTTCACCACGCAGCTTGCAGCACTGGTGTTTATTCAATTACTCCATAGCCTGACATTCGCGGTCGCACATCTGGCGACCATTCGTTACATTCAACAAGCAGTACCGGAGAGAATGGTCGCATTGCAGTCGTTGTACAATGCGATTCCTCTGGGAGCGGTGATTGCGACGATGACGGCAATCAGTGGTTGGGGATTTGAGCACTGGGGCGCTCAAGTTTTCTGGGTGATGGCGCTGATGGGGGTTGTGGCGCTGTTTGTCCGGCTCGAACCGACGCCATCTGTACGTCAGATGGATCTGGCGAAGCGTCCCTCCTGATAAAGGGCTCCCGGGTTGGCTTTGAGCAAGGGAACCGGTCTCTGAGAGTGGATGGCGGTTCCCAAAATTAAGTCAATATCAGTGACTTAACCGGGCAAGACGTCTATCCTTGATCGAGCATTAATTAGGGCCTGATTACAAGGATCGTTCTCATGCAGTCATGGATTGTCATTCCGGTTTTATTTCTTTATTTAGGACTGCTGTTCTTTATCGCTTGGTATGGTGACAAAAACCTGAACTGGCTGGCACGCTTCCGGCCTTGGATTTATAGCTTATCGATTGGGGTGTACTGTACTTCGTGGACGTTCTACGGCACAGTCGGGCAGGCCACTAATCATGCTTGGTCATTTTTACCGATTTATCTCGCCCCCATTCTCGTCTTTGTCTTTGGCTGGCGGATATTAGCCCGCCTGATGTTGATTGCTAAACGCGAACATATTACCTCCATTGCTGATTTTATCGCTGCACGTTATGGCAAATCTCAAGGGCTTGCTGTGGCTGCAACGCTGATTGCGGTTGTTGGCATTCTGCCTTATATCGCCCTGCAACTTCGTGGTGTGACGATGGGAATCCATGTCGTGACGTCAGATTTTCCTTTCCCTGAGCAGTTGACGGAAAGTCATATTTCTTGGTTTGTGGTGGTGGCACTTGCGGTGTTTACCATGTTGTTCGGGACGCGTCATATTGATAATACCGAGCACCACCGTGGGATGATGATGGCGATTGCTTTTGAATCGTTGGTCAAGCTGGTGGCTTTCTTATGGGTCGGCCTGTTTATCGTCTATATCGGTTGGCATCAGACTTCATTCAAACTGAGCGATATCGTGCTTGAATCGTTCGTTACCCCGCACTGGCCGACCCTGATGATTCATCTGGTGTTGACGATGCTGGCGATCATTTGTCTGCCGCGCCAGTTTCATACCATGGTGGTTGAGAATGAAAAACCGCAGGATCTTCATATGGCCCGGCGGATATTTCCGGTTTACCTGATTCTGATGGGGCTGTTTGTGCTGCCGATATCATGGGTCGGCAAAGGGATGATGGATGCTAGCTTGGCGGATACATTTGTGATTAGTATCCCCAAGGCGGTTGACTCTGATTTCATGGCGATGATTGCATTTTTAGGGGGAACATCGGCAGCAACCGGGATGGTGATCGTCTCAACCATTGCACTGACTATTATGGTTTCTAATGATTTGGTGGTGCCTTTTTTGCTCCGGCGGATGCGGTTTTCTCATCAGGGCCATCGTCATTTTTCCCGCTTGTTACTCAGAATCCGGCGCGGCTTGATTTTAGTTTTACTGGCTTGTGCGTGGGGATTTTATCGTGTTTTGGATGCCGTACCGTCGCTGTCTGCGATTGGATTTCTCTCTTTTGCTGCGATTGCGCAGTTTGCCCCGGCGTTGATCGGTGGGATCTACTGGCGTGACGGCAATAAAAAAGGCGTCTATGTCGGTTTGGCGGTCGGATTTTCACTCTGGCTGATTACCTTAATGGTTCAGACCCATTTATTGGCCGGTGATGCGCAGTCTAACCCGCTCATTTGGCTGATTAGTCCTCCGGAGGCGATTGCCGGTTTAGGGATATCAAGGTCTGACTGGGGGATGATCCTCAGCGTGGTGCTCAATACACTCTGTTATTGGAATATTTCTATCATCACACGTCCGAGCCTGAGTGAGCGCTTACAGTCTGCCACATTTGTCGGTACGCCATTCCCCGATAACGAAAATATGACGCTCTATCAGAGCCGGGTGTCAGTCGCGGAACTGGAAATGCTGGTCGCCCGTTTTGTCGGGCGAGGGCGGATGAAAGCGGCTTTCGAGCAATTCTGGGTTCAGCAGCACAAGCGTTATTTACCCAATCAACAGGCGCCAGCTACACTGATTCGTCATGCTGAACGGGTGTTGGCCGGTGTATTTGGTGCGTCCTCAGCGAAGTTAGTGCTTGCTTCTGCGTTGCAGGGGAAAAACATGCACCTTGAAGAAGTTGCCGCGATTGTCGATGAAGCGTCAGAGCTGTATGACTTCAGCCGCAGCCTGCTTCAAGGTGCTATCGAACATATCGGGCAGGGATTGGCGGTGGTCGATAAACAGTTACGTCTGGTGGCCTGGAATCAGCGGTATCTGGAGCTGTTTTCTTATCCGCCGGGCTTGATTCAGGTTGGCCGTCCGATTGCTGATATTATTCGCCACAATGCACGGCAAGGGTTGTGTGGCCCCGGAGATGTGGAAACTCATGTTCGCAAGCGGGTCGAACACTTAGAGAAAGGTACCCGGCATACCTCCTCTCGGGTCAGACCGGACGGGAGAGTGGTGGAAGTGCAAGGGAATCCGATGCCCGGTGGCGGGTTTGTCATGAGTTTTACCGATATCACCGCATTCCGGGAAGCGGAAGATGCTCTCAAGCAGGCCAACGAGTCGCTGGAAGAGCGTGTCCATCAACGAACACAGGAGTTGGAAAAACTGAATCGCCAGTTAGTGCAGGAGACACAACGGGCGGAACGCGAATCTCGTTCAAAATCACGGTTTCTGGCAGCGGTGAGCCATGATCTGATGCAGCCGCTCAATGCCGCCCGGCTATTTGCATCCTCTTTGTCGGAGATCGCCCGGGAAGCCGAAGTCCAACGACTTTCAGCTCATATTGCAAGTGCACTGGGGGCGGCCGAGGAATTAATCGGGGATTTGCTGGATATCTCCAGACTCGAATCAGGGAAACTGGATATCAATATCCACAGTTTCGCCATTCATGATGTGCTGGTGAATTTGAATGCGGAGTTTGATGCGATTGCTCAACAGCAAGGGATCGATTTTACCATGGTGCCTTCGTCAGTCGTGGTTCAGTCGGATCCGAAATTGCTCAGACGGATTATTCAGAACTTCCTGACCAATGCATTCCGCTACGCTCCCCATGGCAAAGTGGTACTCGGCATTCGTCATGTCGGTACGCAGATCCGGATTGAAGTATGGGATAACGGGATCGGTATCGAGCCAGATAAGCAGCATGAAATTTTTGAAGAGTTTAATCGTGGCGGGCAGGTTCGTTCTGAGCAGGGGCTTGGGCTCGGATTAGCGATATCGAAAGGGATTGCTTATGTGTTGGGGCATGAAATCTCAATGCGTTCATGGCCCGGACATGGCAGTGTTTTTTCGTTATCCCTGCCGCGCTCACATCCCCGGGATGTTGCCGATAAAGTTGCCCCTGAGGTGGGTGATGTGACCGATTTGTCGCAGATTAAAGTGTTATGTGTGGATAATGAAGTCGATATTTTGGTAGGGATGTCGGACCTGCTATCCCGCTGGGGATGCGATATCCGTACCTCAACCAACTTGGTTGAGAGCCTGAGAGCATTGGATGATGCATGGACACCGGACGTTATTTTGTCTGATTACCGGTTGGATCAGGGACGTACCGGGTTGGAAGTTTTGCAACAGTGTCGTCTACGCCTGGGCCGTCAGTTTGAAGGAATTATTATCAGTGCTGATCGGACCCAAGAGATGATGGATGCGATTCAGTCACACGGGTTCGGCTTTTTACCCAAGCCGGTAAAACCATTGAAATTACGAGCGGTACTCAATCGTGTGCGCCAGCAAACCCGAACGTAATATCGAGGCCGACAATGCGGGTTGATTATGCGGGTTGATTCAATACGGACCAGTGAGTCGGGGCTTGGTTGGAGATGGTTTTTAGCCGGAGCTAAAAACCATCTGGTTGTTTAGGCGTGGGCGATGACTTCCAGTGGCCATCCCATATCGGTTTGCCGGTTTGCTTCGATTTCAAGCTCTGCTTTGGTGAGCGGATTGGCATCGAGCCACTGAGCATTGAGTGATAGCTGGAGTGTGTCTTCCGAGGATTCCAGTTTCACATGTGGTTCGAGTGCTGAATTACGCCGGTGGCTGAGTAACACTGCGAGACGTAAAATCCTGAGTAAGCGTTTACTACTGGTACCCGACAGGGCGTATTGTTCAGGCATGGCAGTGATATTGTCGCGATAGCGGCGCACCAACTCCCCCAGACAATAACGCTGTGCTCGGGTAAAGCCGGGCAGTTCTGAGTGTTGGATCAGATAAGCACTGTGTTCACCGCCTTTTTTGTAATCCACCGCTAAGCCGATTTCGTGTAACTGTGCGGCTGCTCTGAGTAGTATTTCTGCCTGTGGTTCGATGATCCAGGCAGAACCGCCACACTGGTGAAATAGTTTACCGGCGAGTTCAGAGACTTGAGCGGCATACACCGTATCGATTTGATAGCGACTCTGGATACTGTGAATGGTTCGCTCGCGGATATTATCCTGACGTAATCCGTCGATCATTTCATAAACCAGACCTTCCCGTAGTGCACCGCCCGCCAGAGTCATGGCTTCGATCCGGAACTCTTCAAATATGGCAATCAGGATCGACAGGCCGCTTGGAAAAACCAACGCTCTTTCCAGCGTGAGTCCTTCGATTTCCAACTCTTCGAGATGATCTGCGCGCATGGCCTGATTTTGCAAACGCTTCAGCTTGGTCAGGGTAATGACTTCATCCATTCCCTGAGCCAGCATAATCTCTTGTAATGCTTGCACTGTACCACTGGCACCGACACAGATGTCCCAGCCGATTGTCCGGTACTGTTGCAAGATTGGCGTGAGCATTTTTTTAGCGTCTTCGATCGCATGCTCAAAATTTTCTTTAGAGAGCTGACGATCTCTGAAGTGTTTTTCGAGCCAAGTGACACAGCCCATTTTTAAACTGGTTAATGCTTTGGCCTCGAAACCTTCACCAATGATCAGTTCGGTACTTGCACCACCGATATCAACCACGAAACGACGCCCGCTCCCGCCGGAGGTATGAGCTACCCCTTTATAAATAGTGGCCGCTTCTTCTTCACCTGAAATGGTTTCGATCGGATGTCCGAGTATCTGATTGGCCCGACGCAAAAATATATCGACATTGATGGCTGTCCGAAGTGTTGCGGTGCCGACAATGCGGATATTCTCTTTGGGAATATCCTGTAATCGTTCCGCGAACAGACTCAGGCAGTCCCAACCGCGTTGCATTGCCTCCTGACTGAGTGCATTGTTCTCATCGAGTCCGGCTGCAAGTCTCACTTTTCGTTTAATTTTGGCCATCGTCTGTATACTGCCTTCAACATGACGGACAATCAGCATATGAAAGCTGTTTGAACCGAGATCGATCGCAGCATAAAGGGGTGAAGATACGGCTTGGCTCATAGATTTACTCAGCTATTTTTACTCTGGTTGTTGTTTTGCCGCGGACGTTTTCTGGATGAATTGTTACCCCGTCCATTATTCTGACGTCCGGACCGCGAGCCACCAGTATTCGTTCTTCTCGATGTTTTCGATGACGCAAGTTTTAACGGGCTGGGTAAGTCAGTCAATAGCGCTGATGCATCATAATCAGAAACAGGAATGGAATGTTCGATATAGGTTTCTATCCCCGGGACATTAATGGCGTATTCTTCGCAGGCGAAGCTAATCGAATGACCGCTCTCTCCGGCTCTGCCCGTCCGGCCAATCCGGTGGACATAGTCTTCACTGTCGTCTGGTAGATCATAGTTAAAGACGTGAGTGACCTGCGGGATATGCAGTCCTCGCGCAGCAACATCAGTTGCGACTAAAATGTCCAGTTGACCCTGCGTAAATTGCTCCAGAATGCGTTCCCGTTTTTTCTGCGGTACATCACCGGTCAGCAGTCCGACGCGATGACCATCGGCAGCCAGGTGACCCCAAACCCGTTCACACTTATGTTTGGTATTGGCAAAAATGATAGCTCTGTCTGGCCACTCTTCTTCAATGAGGGTTTGCAACAAAGCCATTTTGTGCTCATTGGATGGGTAAAACAGTTCTTCCTTAATTCGGTGTCCGGTTTTTTGCGCCGGTTCGACGACAACATGTTCCGGATTGTTCATGTGCTCAAATGCCAGTTCCTGAACCCGATAAGAGAGGGTGGCGGAAAATAACATGTTCAAACGATTCTTCGGTGGCGGCATCCGACGGAACAAAAAACGGATGTCTTTGATAAAACCGAGATCAAACATTCGGTCAGCTTCATCAAGGACGACGACCTGAATCTGGTCCAGATTGAATACTTTTTGCTTGTAGAAATCGATAATCCGACCGGTTGTTCCGATAAGAATATCAACACCTTGTTTTAACTTGGATTGCTGTTTCTCGTAACTTTCACCGCCATAAGCCAGTGCGACTTTTAAGCCGGTGCTTTGAACGAGTGGTTCTGCATCGTTAAAAATTTGTATCGCTAACTCACGAGTTGGTGCCATAATGATTGCTCGTGGCTGAGTTGGCTCCCGCTCTTCTGGAGCAGGTGCAGTTAGCAGATGATTAAAGGTTGCAGTAAGAAACGCAAGCGTTTTACCAGTCCCTGTTTGGGCCTGGCCTGCAATGTCACGGCCGGAGAGCACTACCGGCAGCGCCAAGGCTTGGATTGGGGTGCAATAAGCAAACCCTTTTTGTTCCAAACCTGCTGTAACTTGAGGGTCTAATCCCAAGTCGGCGAATTTTTGCTCTGTGATATGCGTCTTTTTCATCACTATAGAATATCAGCTTAAGCTTGCAATACGGAAGTAAATACATTCCAATAGAGCATCAAAATTACTGGTTGTTATGCAACTGGTCCAAGAAAATACATTGGAGTTAAAGATGAGTGATAAGATTTTGCAGCTCACCGATGACGCGTTTGAAAGTAGTGTAATCAATGCTGAAGTCCCTGTGCTTGTCGATTTCTGGGCAGAATGGTGTGGTCCGTGCAAAATGATTGCGCCGATTTTGGATGAAATTGCTGATGAATACGAAGGTAAGCTCACAATCGGTAAATTAAATATCGATCAAAATGCGGGTACTCCCCCAAGATTCGGTATCCGTGGTATTCCAACATTACTGCTGTTTAAAAACGGTAATGTGGCAGCTACAAAAGTTGGTGCGTTGTCCAAAACTCAACTTAAAGAGTTTTTAGACGCCAATTTATAATGGCTGAAAACCGTACATAGAGATATGTACGGTTTTGCACATGGAAATAAAACAAAATCTAGACTAGTCTGATAAATAGTGCTAGGTTATCGCACATTAATGAATCATATGTTCACTTCTTGGTCAATCCTGAGGCCAAATCCATCTTAACACTACTAAACAGATCCTAATTTTGACTAAACAAGTATCCACCACAATGAATTTAACAGAATTAAAGAACAAACCTGTGTCTGAGCTCGTGCAGCTGGGTGAGAGCCTGGGGCTTGAAAACCTCGCGCGTTTAAGAAAACAAGACATTATCTTCTCTATTTTAAAAGCTCACGCAAAAAGTGGTGAAGACATCTTTGGTGATGGCGTATTAGAAATTCTCCAGGACGGCTTTGGTTTTTTGCGTAGTGCAGACAGCTCTTATTTGGCCGGTCCGGACGATATTTACGTGTCACCGAGTCAGATTCGTCGCTTCAACCTGCGTACCGGTGATTCGATTGCCGGGAAGATTCGGCCTCCGAAGGAAGGTGAGCGTTACTTTGCGTTACTGAAAGTAAATACAGTTAATGATGATAAGCCGGATAACGCTCGAAATAAGATTCTGTTTGAAAACCTGACACCATTACATGCGAATGAGCGGATGGTGATGGAGCGTGGTAACGGTTCGACTGAAGACATTACCGCTCGTGTTCTGGATTTGGCATCACCGATCGGAAAAGGGCAGCGTGGATTGATTGTCGCACCACCGAAGGCCGGTAAAACAATGCTGTTGCAAAACATTGCTCAAAGCATTGCTTACAATCATCCTGAATGTATTTTGATGGTACTGTTGATTGATGAACGTCCGGAAGAAGTGACAGAAATGCAGCGTTTGGTCAAAGGTGAAGTGGTTGCTTCTACGTTTGATGAACCGGCATCTCGCCACGTTCAAGTGGCCGACATGGTGATTGAGAAAGCGAAACGTCTGGTTGAGCATAAGAAAGATGTTGTGATCTTACTGGATTCAATTACACGTTTGGCACGGGCGTATAACACAGTAGTTCCTTCTTCAGGCAAGGTTTTGACTGGTGGTGTGGATGCAAATGCGCTTCATCGTCCGAAGCGTTTCTTCGGTGCGGCTCGTAATGTCGAAGAAGGCGGCAGCTTGACCATTATCGCCACAGCGTTGGTTGATACGGGGTCGAAGATGGATGAAGTCATCTACGAAGAGTTTAAAGGAACAGGGAATATGGAATTACACCTGAACCGTAAGATTGCAGAAAAACGTGTTTTCCCTGCGATTGACTTCAACCGTTCAGGAACGCGCCGTGAAGAGTTACTGACTAAAACGGATGAGTTACAGAAAATGTGGATTCTGCGCAAAATCGTTCACCCAATGGGAGAAACCGATGCGATGGAATTCCTGATTGATAAACTGGCGATGACGAAGACCAATGATGAGTTCTTTGATGCGATGAGACGTCAGTAATCAAGCCAGTTACCAGAGTATTCTGATAGTGAAAGCGCCACCGGAAACGGTGGCGCTTTTTCTTGCATTTCACCAAAGATGCACCGAAAATGAAAAGTAGATGTTACACGGAGGTTAACACATGTCACGGGGAACGTGGGTATCGCAACTCCTGCTCTGTTTCAGTTTCATTTGCTTTTCGGTTTCTGCGCAATCATTGGATGAGAAAAGTCGGAATCAACTGCTACAAGCACCGACGATCCAGCACAAAGTCGCAGCATTCAAACAACTGATTGCCGATGATAAAATTGATTCGTTAAACTTTGCCTTGCAACGATTGGCGTTGCCACAGCAAGAAGCTGTGCGCTTTTTGTTACTCCGGACTCTCGAACAAGAAAAAACCATCCTTTCAGCCCCTGTAGAACGTTTTGTCGAGCAACAACGTCGAATTCCACCTGTTTATTATCTTACCAATCAAGGTGAAGGGTTCGAATTTTCCACGCCAGCATTTGATTACCCTTCAGTTGCCAGCCGTTTAGTCAAAACCTGGCAACGGGAAAAAAGTGTCCTCGACTTTGTATTAAAAGTTGAACAGCATGAGCTGTCTTTACAACAATGGCTATCCGAAAATAAACGTCAGGGACATATCCGGGAATCCTTGTTGATTCAGGAGTTGGGGAGTTTATCGGAGTCGGGACTGAATTATTTGGTAAAGCAGGTTGTTGATGCAAGTATTCGGAGCTGGTTGCCTTCGACGCGAGTGATGGTTGCGCTGGCTCGGACTAGTCAGAGCCAAGATATTTATCGGTTATTGTGGTTGATGAAATCAGATAATAACTCTGAAGCGGAATTGACCCGCTTGTCTGGTTTACAGGATGATTTTTCTGTGCAGCAAGTGATGGCGGCGAGTAAGAACCCGAGTTTGAGGGCACTGGCAATTGAGGCTCTGATTCGTCTTAATCCAATGCCTGAACAGGTCAAAACGTATTTGGTTCAGGAGCTGAGTCAGGAAGAAGCCCCCTATGTTGCACAGGTGTTAGTCAATGCAGGGTATGGCAATTGGCTGGATGAATTAGTCAAAGCAAATCGTCAAATGAAGCTGCGCGTACTGAGTCAGGTATTGAGGTAGTCCGCTATTTTTAGCGTCATCGTTTTATGATGTATCTGTTTTATGGCAGCACGACTGAAAAGCATGAATACAATAGAAAAAGAAAATTCAGAGTTGTTTCGTTTTTGTTATACTGCCTCTGATATCACATTCAGGCAGAAGTCTTATGATTTTTAAGGATTTACGCGATTTTATCGACTATTTGGAAAAGCATGGTCAATTGAAACGTATTCAGCATCCGATTGACCCTCAATATGAAATGACCGAGATCTGCGATCGGACTTTAAGAGCGGGTGGTCCTGCACTTTTATTTGAGAATCCCGTCGGTTATGACATACCGGTACTGGCAAATCTGTTTGGTACACCGCAACGCGTCGCGATGGGGATGGGGCGCGTCGATGTCAGTGAACTCCGTGAAATCGGTCAGTTGCTTGCTTATCTCAAAGAACCAGAACCGCCAAAAGGCTTCAAGGATGCGATAGATAAACTTCCGGTTTTTAAGCAAGTCTTGAATATGCCGGTGAAGCGTTTGAAAAAGGCTCCCTGTCAGGAAGTTATCTGGCAAGGTGATGATGTTGATTTGGATAAAATTCCGGTCATGCGTTGTTGGCCGGGAGATGTGGCTCCGCTGTTGACCTGGGGACTGACAATTACCAAAGGGCCGACCAAAAAACGGCAAAATCTGGGCATCTACCGGCAACAGAAACTCAGTAAGAATAAAGTGATTATGCGGTGGTTTCAGCATCGTGGCGGCGCATTAGATTTTCGGGACTGGCAGGTTGAGCATCCCGGAGAACCGTTTCCGGTTTCGGTGGCTTTCGGTGCTGATCCGGCAACCATCCTCGGTGCCGTGACGCCGGTACCTGATACATTATCCGAATATGCATTTGCCGGATTGTTAAGAGGCAGCAAGACCGAAGTGGTTCAATCGATTAGCAATGATCTGGAAGTGCCGGCCAGCGCAGAGATTGTGCTCGAAGGATATATTGATCCCGGTGAGTATGCTGATGAAGGGCCTTATGGCGATCATACCGGTTATTTTAATGAAGTTGAGCGCCATCATGTCTTTACCGTCACTCATGTGACAATGAGAAAGCAGCCCATCTATCATAGTACCTATACGGGGAGACCACCGGATGAGCCGGCAGTTCTCGGGGAAGCATTAAATGAAGTGTTTGTGCCGATTCTACAGAAACAGTTCCCGGAAATTGTCGATTTTTACCTTCCCCCCGAAGGGTGTTCCTATCGGATGGCCGTCGTCACGATCAAGAAGCAGTATCCCGGTCATGCTAAGCGCGTGATGATGGGGGTCTGGTCTTTCTTACGACAATTTATGTATACCAAGTTTGTGATTGTCTGTGATGATGATATTAATGCACGAGACTGGAAAGATGTTATTTGGGCGATTACCACCCGGATGGATCCTGCCCGGGATACGACGATGGTTGAAAATACGCCCATCGATTCTCTGGATTTTGCTTCACCCGTCTCTGGGCTCGGCTCTAAAATGGGGTTGGATGCAACCAATAAGTGGGAAGGCGAGACAACCCGGGAGTGGGGTAAAGAGATCCGTAAAGATCCGGAAATTGTCAGCAAGATCGATGCGATCTGGGATGAGTTGGGAATCTTATGACCTTTACGGTACGCTTACTGCCCGAAAACCTTGAATTTACCGTAGAACATGGTCAAACCGTGTTGGATGCGGCAATTCGTCAGCAAATACCTTTCCCATATCGGTGCCGGGTCGGTGCGTGTGGGATGTGTTTGTGCAAAAAACTTTCGGGAGAAGTTTCCTACCAACTCGAACCGATGCTTACAGAAGAAGAGCAGTCTCAGGGATGGATATTTTCCTGTCAGGCGTATGCTCAAACTCATTTAGTCCTTACTTGGGATGAGTAAGGAAGAGGAATTATAATGACCATAACATGTAAAGTTAACTCAGTTCAGCCTTTAGCCAGTAATACGTACCGTATTCTTCTCCAACCGGAATCACCCGTTGATTTCCACGCGGGTCAGTACCTGATGGTGGTGATGGCAGAGGGAGACAAACGTCCGTTCTCGATTGCCAGTAGTCCATGCCGGCAAGGTGGGGAACTTGAATTGCATATTGGTGCGGCTGAACATAATGCCTACGCCAGTGAAGTCGTTGATGCCATGCAGGCTGCATTGCAGCAAGATGGTGAGATCACCATCGATGCACCCCATGGTGACGCATGGCTCAAAGAAGATACAACCCGTCCGTTATTACTGATTGCCGGTGGAACTGGTTTCAGTTATGTCCGTTCGATACTGGATCATTGCCTGAACCAGAATATTCAGCGGGATATTTTTCTTTACTGGGGGGCAAAAGATGTTCTTCAGCTTTACGCATTAGACGAATTACGTGATTTGGCAGCGCAACATGCCAGACTTACATTTACACCGGTTGTGGAGATATCCACCGATCCGCTTTGGAGCGGGAAAGTCGGCAATGTGTTGCAAGCGGTCAGTAGTGATTTTGAATCGCTGGAAGCGTTTGATATTTATATTGCCGGTCGGTTTGACATGGCAGGTGCGGCCCGGGAACAGTTTACTCAGAATAAGCACGCGAGAAGTGAACGTATCTACGGCGATGCATTTGCGTTTATCTGATCAGATTTATTGTTCGTTAACTCAAAAAGGAAAGCCTCCGTCCGGAGGCTTTCCTTTTTAATGTGTGGATGCCTGAGCTCCTAAAGAATCTGTTTTAAAATCCGGTCGGCTTTGATTCGACGAATCCGTTTCAACAGACGCTGCACTTCAGCCGGATAGTTTTCAAAATCGTCCAGCTGCTTATAGGTACAGACTAATTGTGTGTGTTGCAGAATATTGTCGAACTCTTGTTCAAACTGACTCTGAAGGTGGCCATGGTGATCCTGAATCAGAATGCCGTTTTCCAGATCAAGTTTCCAGGCTCTTGGATTCAGGTTGCTACCGGTAATGAGCATATAACGTTTATCGACCCAGACCCCTTTCAAATGAAAACTGTTGTCGTCATGCTTCCATAAGTGAATTGATAACTGCCGACTGGCAATTCTGGCCTCATTCGCTTTCGCAAAACGACGCAGATTCAATTCATATAAATAGGGTAACCCACCAATTGTTTTAAAGGTTTCTTCTGGTGGGATGTAAAAATCATTGGCGGTTTTATCACCGACGATAATATGAATTTTCACCCCACGTCTGAGAGCTTTTTTCACCTGATTAGCAATATTATTCGGGAAATTAAAATAAGGTGTACAGATAATAATTTCTTCTTTCGCCTGAGCAATCAGGTGAGTGATATATTGATTCAGTCGGTTACTGCGTTTACCAAGGCCAACTAATGGTGTCAGACCGATTTGGGTCTGTGTGACTGGCTGATCCGGCACCTGATAACTGGCTTGCGCTAACAGTGTCCGGAACTGACGAATCACCGTTTTCAAATCTTTGGTCGCAGGACGAGACGGATTGGCCAGGTTATTCACAGCCGGATGAGACAGCAAGTGCTCACGGATAAACCCGATCATCGAGTCGGCAAGATATTGGTTGTGGAAAGAGTGGTAACGGTCAAAGCGATAGCGGTTCTGATAATGCAGATAAATATTGTTCAGGCTTGCACCACTATATATAACTTCATCATCAACAATGAAGCCTTTGAGGTGGAGTACACCGAATACTTCTCGTCCCCGGACCGGAATGCCATAAACGGCGATAGGATTGTCACTGTCTTGGGCAAATGACTCATACATCACAGCATTTCCCTGAGACTGCTTCGCACCGATCAGACCTCGTTGAGCTCGGTGCCAGTCAACACAGATCACAATATCCAGTTGTGGATTTCTTTGTTTGGCTGCATAAAGCTCAGCAAGAATTTCCTGACCGGCGTCATCAGCTTCAAGGTAGAGAGCAACAATATAAATTCTGTGATTGGCTTGTCGAATCGCCTGAATCAAGTGATGCCGAAATTGTTCTGCGGAGTGCAGGACTTGAAAATCTTTCGGCTCTAACGCAATAGTGGGTAGCTGTTCGAATAGATTTCTACGAGCAATCATCGTGGATGCGGTACCTTCAATTCAAGTGGATGCGATATAGCAAAGCCCCGATACTATCAAATTCGGTGAATGAATGGCTATATCTAAGTCACTTCCGGCGGATCATTTCCTCTTGTCAGCCATAAATAAGCAGTAAATGACAGAGCCTTACTGCTGAAATGGCGGGGAATACTGCATCGGTAGTATATCTCTGCCTTGATTGCAATAACGTTGATAGAGATGATTGATTTCGACCGGCAGTGTTTGCGGTGATTGACGTTCAAAATGATGTTGATGATAAAAGTTTTCTAAGTGGCGATAAGCAAAACAGAAAACATGTTGCTTGAGAACATATGCTTCACAGTAACTCAGGAGTTGATGACCGATACCTTGAGCGCGTAACTCTTTGGCGACAGCCATCCCGGTTAAAAGCAGATATGAAGTGCCGATATGACGAAAACGCACCACAGCACAGAGTTGACCGGCAATGTGTGCGGTATAGATCAGTTCATTGCGTTTGGGTTTTGCTGTCGGGTAGTGCTGTTTATAAAAGCGTTGCACCAAAGGAAGTTTGAGTGGATCTAACATTTCGAAAGATAAATGATCCATAGGATATCTGAATGGTCTTCATCTGATATAGAATAGTCGTAGTTTATGTGATTTAAAGAAAGCCATGCAAATATATCTCAACGAAAATCTCAGTGCTTATCATACGTTTGGTATTGAGCAGTCCTGTCAGGTGTTGGTGACAGTTGATACTGTTGCAGAACTCATTGATGTTTATCGTGATCCACAATGGCAATCGCTACCGAAAATGGTGCTCGGTAAAGGCAGTAATGTGTTGTTTACTGAGTTCTATGAAGGTGTTGTGATTCTCAATCAGCTACGGGGCATTGATGTAAGGGAAGATGAAAACCACTATTTTCTGCATGTTCAGGGCGGTGAAGGCTGGCCTGAATTAGTGGAATGGTGTGTGTCGCAGCAAATTCCCGGACTGGAAAATTTAGCCATGATTCCCGGATGTGCCGGGAGTGCACCAATCCAGAACATTGGTGCTTATGGCATCGAGTTTCAGGATGTGTGTGACTATGTTGATTATCTCTGTCTCGAGACGTTTCAAGTCATTCGTTTGAATCGTGCCGAATGTTTATTTGGTTACCGTGATTCGATTTTCAAACATCAGCTTTACCAGCGGGCGGTTGTGGTTGGGGTCGGCTTAAAGCTGACCAAAGCATGGCAGCCTCGTCTGAAGTATGGCCCATTGCAGCAGTTAGCAAGCAGTTGTTCACCCGCTGAAGTGTTTGACTGTATCTGTGATATCCGCACCCGTAAACTTCCCGATCCCACACGCATTGGGAATGCCGGTAGCTTTTTTAAAAATCCCGTACTGACCGAGGCTCAGTTTCAAACACTGGCAGCCAATTATCCGGATGTAGTGAGTTACCCTGCTTCGTCAGGCGTGAAAGTCGCAGCCGGTTGGCTCATTGATCAATGTGGCCTGAAAGGTTTTCAAATTGGTGGGGCTGCCATTCATGAACAGCAGGCGCTGGTTGTGATTAATCGTCAACACGCGACAGCTTTGGATGTGATTCAGCTTGCAGCGCATGTATATCGCAGCGTCTACGAAAAGTATGGTGTTGCTTTGGAGCATGAGGTGCGATTTATCGGGCGTGGCAGCGAAGTTTATTTGGATATGTGGCTGAAGGAGCAGCAATCATGAAAGAACATCATGCCAAGCTGACGATCCTGTCAACTTTAGCCGATGGTGGTTTTTACTCCGGTGAAGCATTGGGCGCAGCTTTAGGGATCTCCAGAGCGGCTATCAGCAAACATATCCGTGGGATTCAGGATTGGGGGGTTGATATATTTCGTGTCCAGGGTAAAGGCTATCAACTGGCTCAGCCGATGCAGTTATTGGATCAACACTATATTCAGAACCACGTTTCTACGCCGGTCCATTTACATCCGATCATTGATTCGACCAACCAGTACCTATTGGATCGCGTCGGCACATTAACCTCAGGAACGGTTTGCCTTGCTGAATATCAGCAAAAAGGTCGGGGAAGGCGAGGCAGGCAGTGGGTTTCTCCGTTTGGAGCAAACCTGTATTTCTCAATGTACTGGCAATTGGATGCGGGCATGGCCGCTGCGATGGGTCTGAGTCTGGTTGTCGGGGTTGCTGTTGTTGATGCCATGAAAACACTCGGTGTTGATGATATCAAATTGAAATGGCCCAATGATTTGTATTATCAGGATAAAAAATTGGCCGGGATTTTGGTTGAAGTTTCAGGGCAAGCCGGCGAAGCCGCACATCTCGTCATCGGTATGGGGATGAATTTATCCATGGCAGCGCAAACGCAGCAGATTGATCAGCCTTGGAGTAGTCTGGCTCAGGTAATCGGCAGTGATCACATTAATCGTAATGCTCTGGCCGTTGCCTTGATTCAATCTTGGACCCGGACTCTGGAAACCTATGAAAGAGAGGGGATGCGAAACTTCGTTGAAAGGTGGAATCAGGTTGATAATTTCATTAATCGTCCCGTTAAACTATTAATGGGAGAGCGTGTGATTACCGGTATTGAACGGGGCATTGATGCGCATGGTGCTGTACTACTGGAAACCGAACGAGGGATAGAAAGTTATGTCGGTGGGGAGATCTCTCTGCGCAGTAATGATACCCCTACGATCTCCTGAATGATGCAGCGGTAATTGCGCATGTATGATGGGGCGTATGCGGGTTCTGTAGCGCATACGCCCCATTATCATTACTGTCGCAACAGAATTTCTTCAACAGTATGGTTAATTCCTTTTCGCAGGATTAGTTGTGCTCTCTCTCGCGTCGGTAAAATATTTTCCTGTAAGTTCTTGCCATTGATGGCCCGCCAGATATTTTTTGCGATGGAGTGGGCTTCCGACTCATTCAGCTTTGTGTAGTGACTAAAATAGGAGCCCGGTCTTTTAAAGGCACCATGGCGAAACTTCATAAAACGTTCGATATACCATTTTTCAATCAGGGATGATTCTGCATCGACATAGATGGAAAAATCGAGAAAATCTGAAATGAAAACGCGATGGGGGGCATGGGGATAATCCATCCCACTTTGTAACACGTTGAGGCCTTCAATGAGCAAAATATCGGGAGCATCAACCGTTTTTACTTCCCCAGTGATGTCATAGGTCAGGTGAGAATAAACCGGGGCTGAGATATTTTTCTTCCCGGATTTAACATCAGAAACAAACTGCACCAGACATTTAATATCGTAAGATTCCGGAAATCCTTTTTTCTGCATAATCCCTTTTTCTAACAGCACTTCATTGGGATAAAGGAATCCATCGGTAGTAATGAGTTCAACTTTGGGGTGGTTGTCCCAGCGAGACAACAGTGCTTTGAGCAACCTTGCCGTTGTGCTTTTCCCGACAGCAACACTGCCTGCAATGCCGATAATAAATGGGGGGGCAATGTCAGTATGGCCTAAAAATTGGTTTAAGACGGTATTACGGCTTTGTCTGGCTGCAACGTAGAGGTTGAGTAAACGAGCTAACGGTAAGTAGATTTCAACAGCTTCTTTCATACTTAATGATTCATTGATACCTTGCAGCTCAACTAAATCATCTTCTGACAAAGTCATGGGAACGGAATTACGCAGATCCGACCACTGGCGTCTGTCGAATGAGAGATAAGGATCCATAATCTTTCCAACGATTGAAATCGGATAAAAGAGCAACATACCTCAAGAAGCAGAGAAAGCAACAAAGAATGGCGATATATTTCGTCAGTTACTGCGAAAACTGCTTGAAAAAACAACAAATAGATAAAAACGAGATAAAATTGTATTTTTTTTTTTGGAAATACTTGCAAGCAAAGAAATCATTCAATAGAATTCGCCCCACTTATGCGCCGACTTAGCTCAGTAGGTAGAGCAACTGACTTGTAATCAGTAGGTCGCCAGTTCGATTCCGGCAGTCGGCACCATCTCTTTTTTCAACAAAAAGAGACGATTTAAAATTTGGAGGGGTTCCCGAGTGGCCAAAGGGAGCAGACTGTAAATCTGCCGGCACTGCCTTCGATGGTTCGAATCCGTCCCCCTCCACCATATTCTTAAGGAAATAGCTCTTAGGGTTAAATACGTGTGCGGGCATCGTATAATGGCTATTACCTCAGCCTTCCAAGCTGATGATGCGGGTTCGATTCCCGCTGCCCGCTCCAACCTTTCCGAGTGCTGATATAGCTCAGTCGGTAGAGCGCACCCTTGGTAAGGGTGAGGTCCCCAGTTCAAATCTGGGTATCAGCACCACTCTAAGCAAATATTTCCTTTTGTTATATACTTTACTACCAGTAAATTTTGGTTGCGTGGTCATGAAAGCCACCTTAATCCGTACCTAGAGGGACAACTGATGTCTAAAGAAAAATTTGAACGTACGAAACCGCACGTAAACGTTGGTACTATCGGCCACGTTGACCACGGTAAAACAACACTAACAGCAGCAATCTGTACAGTGCTTTCTAAAGTATACGGCGGAGCAGCACGTGACTTTGCGTCAATCGATAACGCCCCGGAAGAGCGTGAGCGCGGTATTACAATTTCTACTTCACACGTAGAGTACGATACACCGACACGTCACTACGCACACGTAGACTGTCCTGGACACGCGGACTATGTTAAAAACATGATCACCGGTGCAGCACAGATGGACGGTGGTATCCTAGTTGTTGCTGCGACAGATGGCCCAATGCCACAAACTCGTGAGCACATTCTCTTAGGCCGTCAGGTTGGTATTCCTTACATCATCGTCTTCATGAACAAATGTGACATGGTAGATGATGAAGAGCTGCTTGAGCTGGTAGAAATGGAAGTTCGTGAACTGCTGTCAGAATACGATTTCCCAGGAGATGACCTACCAGTCATCCAAGGTTCAGCGCTGGGTGCACTGAACGGTGAAGAGCAGTGGGAGAAGAAGATTGTTGAGTTGGCAGAAGCTCTTGACAGCTACATCCCAGAGCCAGAGCGTGTGATTGACCAAGCATTCCTGCTGCCAATCGAAGATGTATTCTCAATCCAAGGCCGTGGAACAGTCGTAACAGGTCGTGTAGAGCAAGGAATCATCCGCGTTGGTGACGAAGTTGAAATCATTGGTGTGAAAGACACAACGAAGACAACTTGTACAGGTGTAGAGATGTTCCGTAAGCTGCTTGACGAAGGTCGTGCAGGTGAGAACGTTGGTGTGTTACTTCGTGGTACTAAGCGTGACGAAGTAGAACGTGGTCAGGTACTGGCAAAACCAGGTTCAATCACGCCACACACTAAGTTCGAATCAGAAGTTTACGTGTTGTCAAAAGATGAAGGTGGTCGTCATACGCCATTCTTCAAAGGTTACCGTCCACAGTTCTACTTCCGTACAACGGACGTGACAGGTAGCATCGAGTTGCCAGCAGGCGTAGAGATGGTGATGCCAGGTGATAACATTCAGATGACAGTTGAACTGATTGCCCCAATCGCGATGGACGAAGGTCTTCGTTTTGCGATCCGTGAAGGTGGCCGTACAGTTGGCGCTGGTGTTGTCGCAAAAATCATTGCATAATGATTTGACTCGGCGCTAGTAAAAAGGGCATCATTTGATGCCCTTTTTCTGCACTGAAGATTTATTTTGACGATTTGTTAGTCAAAAGTAAAAGGTTTGAGACAGAGAAGGTGTCTTTGTTTCTGAAAGTAAGCTTCGAACGCTTATTTTTGTTAGTTTGCCCTGCAACAGTGGGGTTTATTGTCGTCTATATTTAGATTTGTGACAGGTTGGGTTATGAAAGCAAATCATGCTGAAACTCCTGAGAGCTCAAATGCAGCAGATAAACTGAAATGGTTGATTGCTATTGTTCTGTTGGCTGCCGCTGTTGTGGGTAACTCCTTTTATGGTGAAACGGTTTCTGTCGTTATTCGTTCTGCTGGTGTTATTGTCTTAATTGCTGCCGCATTAGGTATTGCAGCGATCACTGTGAAAGGTAAAGAAGCGGTGAGCTTCGCGCGAGAAGC
Source organism: Vibrio ruber DSM 16370 (assembly GCF_900163965.1). Lineage (GTDB taxonomy): Bacteria > Pseudomonadota > Gammaproteobacteria > Enterobacterales > Vibrionaceae > Vibrio > Vibrio ruber. The sequence continues at coordinate 50,090 of NZ_FULE01000039.1, read as the reverse complement.
GCGTATGGAAATTCGTAAAGTAATATGGCCTACACGTCAGGAAACCGTGCAAACCACCTTAATTGTTCTGGCTGTCTGTGTTGTGATGGCTTTGGCCCTATGGGGTATTGACGGTATTATGGTTCGCCTTGTTGCATTTGCGACTGGAGTATAAGAGGGTTTAATTCATGAGTGAAGCTCCCAAAAAACGCTGGTATGTTGTTCAAGCCTTTTCTGGATTTGAAGGACGAGTGGCACAGTCACTGCGTGAACATATCAAAATGCATGGTATGGAAGAGTTGTTTGGTGAAGTATTAGTACCAACGGAAGAAGTTGTCGAGATGCGTGCTGGCCAACGCCGTAAAAGTGAAAGAAAATTCTTCCCTGGCTATGTACTCGTCCAGATGATCATGAATGATGAATCTTGGCACTTAGTGCGTAGTGTTCCTCGGGTTATGGGATTTATCGGTGGAACATCTGATCGTCCGGCTCCGATTACTGATAAAGAAGCAGATGCTATATTGAATCGTCTGGAGAAAGCGAGTGAAGCACCACGGCCGAAAACCATGTTTGAAGCGGGTGAAGTTGTTCGTGTTAATGACGGGCCATTTGCTGACTTTAACGGTACTGTTGAAGAAGTTGATTATGAGAAGAGCCGTTTGAAAGTCTCTGTCTCAATATTTGGTCGGGCAACTCCGGTTGAGCTTGAATTCGGTCAAGTTGAAAAACTCGATTAAAAAACCATCTTTTTAGACTTGTTTAAGGCGCGAAATTTGACTATAATTTCGCGCCTTTTTACAGGTCTTCACTAGAAACGGGGAGCTGATCAGTCGATTAGCGTTACTACCCATTATGTAGGAAATATCATGGCTAAGAAAGTTGAAGCTTATATCAAGCTGCAAGTTGCAGCAGGTATGGCAAACCCAAGTCCACCAGTTGGTCCAGCACTGGGTCAGCGCGGTGTGAACATTATGGAATTCTGTAAAGCATTTAATGCAAAAACAGAATCTGTAGAGAAAGGTCTTCCGATTCCAGTTGTTATCACTGTATACAGCGACCGTTCTTTCACTTTTGAAACGAAGACACCACCAGCAGCTGTGCTTCTGAAGAAAGCAGCAGGCATCAAGTCTGGTTCTGGTCGTCCTAATACAGAGAAAGTGGGCACAATTACTGACGCTCAAATTCAGGAAATCGCAGAAACTAAAGCTGCGGATATGACTGGTGCAGATATCGAAGCAATGAAGCGTTCTATCGCGGGTACTGCTCGTTCAATGGGTCTAGTGGTAGAGGGTTAATATCATGGCAAAACTAACTAAGCGTATGCGTACTATCCGCGAAAAAGTGGATGTTACTAAAGAATATGATATCAACGAAGCTGTTGCATTGCTGAAAGAACTGGCGACTGCAAAATTTGTTGAGTCTGTCGACGTTGCTGTGAACTTGGGTATCGATGCACGTAAATCTGATCAGAATGTTCGTGGTGCAACTGTACTGCCTCATGGTACTGGTCGTGAAGTTCGTGTTGCAGTTTTCACTCAAGGTGCAAACGCTGACGCAGCAAAAGAAGCGGGTGCTGATCTTGTCGGTATGGAAGATCTTGCTGAACAAGTGAAGAAAGGCGAACTGAATTTTGACGTTGTTGTTGCATCTCCAGATGCAATGCGTGTTGTCGGTCAGTTAGGGACTATCCTTGGTCCTCGTGGCCTGATGCCAAACCCTAAAGTTGGTACTGTAACACCAAACGTTGCTGAAGCGGTTAAAAACGCGAAGGCTGGTCAGGTTCGTTACCGTAATGACAAAAATGGGATCATCCATACAACTATCGGTAAGGTTTCTTTCGATGCTGAACAATTGAAAGAAAACTTAGAAGCACTGATTGTTGCACTGAAAAAAGCAAAACCATCTACATCGAAAGGCTCTTACGTGAAGAAAGTAAGTCTTTCTACAACGATGGGCGCTGGTGTTGCAATTGATCAGGCAACTTTAAGCACTCAAGCTTAATTTATTTGCTTAGGCGTAAAATTTATGTATAATCTTGCGCCTAATATTTGTGGTTGGGGCTGAACCTTGGTTCTTTGAACTATAATCCAGTCTCCGTCCAAGACCGTAGGCGTCGTCCTTGAGATGGCTTAATCAAACCTACGTAGATGGTGCCCGAACTGACGAAAGCTCTATTTTTATAACTTTCTTCTGGGACTGCACCTAAAAAGCTCTCACTGTTGATGAGAATAGTGAGTGGTGTAACGACAACCAGGAGTAAATCCAAGATGGCTTTAAATCTTCAAGACAAAAAAGCAATTGTTGCTGAAGTCAACGAAGCAGCCAGTGGTGCACTTTCTGCAGTTGTTGCTGATTCTCGTGGTGTTCAAGTTAGTGCGATGACTTCTCTGCGTAAACAGGCTCGTGAAGCCGGTGTTTACATGAGAGTTGTTCGTAACACACTAGCACGCCGCGCAGTTGAAGGCACAGACTACGAATGTCTGAAAGACGTATTCGTAGGTCCTACTTTGATTGGTTTCTCTACTGAGCACCCAGGTGCTGCAGCACGTCTTTTCAAAGACTTTGCAAAAGAGAATAAAGATTTTGAGATCAAAGCAGCTGCATTCGAAGGTTCTATCGCTGATGTCGAAGTACTCGCAACGCTACCAACTTACGACGAAGCTATTGCACGTCTGATGATGTGCATGAAAGAAGCTTCTGCTGGCAAGCTGGCACGTACTATCGCTGCTATCCGCGACCAAAAACAAGAAGCTGCATAAGGCTTGCTTTTTACTGGTTGCTTATTAAACTAATTGTTGACTTAGAAGAGAATTGTTATGTCTATTACTAACGAGCAAATCCTAGACGCTATTGCAGAAATGTCTGTAATGCAAGTTGTTGAACTTATCGAAGCAATGGAAGAGAAATTTGGTGTTTCTGCTGCCGCTGCTGTTGTTGCTGGTGGCGCTGCTGCTGGTGGTGAAGCTGCTGCTGAACAAACTGAATTCGACGTTGTCCTAGCTTCTGCTGGCGCGAACAAAGTTGCTGTAATCAAAGCAGTTCGTGGCGCAACTGGTCTGGGTCTGAAAGAAGCGAAAGCACTTGTTGACGGTGCTCCTGCTCCTATCAAAGAAGGCATTGAGAAAGCAGAAGCTGAAGCTCTTAAAGCACAACTTGAAGAAGCTGGTGCAACTGTTGAGCTTAAGTAATTCTTACTTAATCGCTTAGCCGAAAGGCTAATGGCTGGTGGTTTATTGACCACCGGCCTTTTTGCGCTGTAGGGTGTCGATGAATTTTCCTACTGTTTAGTCATTCGACATTCGTGCAAAGAAACGTTTATCTCAACGTGATAAACGTCACTACAGTAAACAGTTAGTTAGTCACTGCCGTTTCCCTTTAATGTAACAAAGGTGGGCAGTTTGGGTCACTTATCAGCGAGCTGAGGAACCCCATGGTTTACTCCTATACCGAGAAAAAGCGCATCCGCAAGGACTTTGGTACTCGTCCACAAGTGTTGGACATTCCATACCTGCTATCGATCCAGCTCGATTCGTTCGACAAATTTATCGAACAGGATCCTGAAGGACAATATGGTCTAGAGGCTGCTTTTCGTTCTGTGTTTCCGATCCAGAGCTACAATGGCAACTCTGAGCTGCAATACGTTAGCTACCGTCTTGGTGAGCCAGTTTTTGATGTGAAAGAATGTCAAATTCGTGGTGTAACTTATTCAAAACCTCTGCGTGTTAAACTGCGCTTGGTTATTTTTGATAAAGACGCACCAGCGGGTACTGTCAAAGATATTAAAGAACAAGAAGTCTACATGGGTGAAATCCCACTCATGACAGATAATGGTACTTTTGTAATTAATGGTACTGAGAGGGTTATCGTATCCCAGCTGCACCGAAGCCCCGGCGTGTTCTTCGACAGCGATAAGGGTAAGACCCACTCATCAGGAAAAGTCCTTTATAACGCACGTATCATTCCTTACCGTGGTTCGTGGCTTGATTTCGAATTCGATCCGAAAGATAACTTGTATGTTCGTATCGACCGTCGTCGCAAACTACCAGCTTCTATTATTCTGCGTGCGTTAGGCAAAACAACAGAAGAGATTTTGGATATTTTCTTCGAAAAAATACATTTCGAAGTGAAAGATCAAACGCTGATGATGGCTTTGGTTCCTGAACGTTTACGTGGTGAAACAGCCAGCTTTGATGTTGAAGCAAACGGAAAGGTCTATATCGAAAAAGGTCGTCGTGTTACTGCTCGTCATATTCGTCAGCTGGAAAAAGACGCGGTTGAATTCATCGAAGTGCCTGTCGAATATATTGTCGGCAAGGTTGCAGCGAAAGATTACGTGAATGAATCGACCGGAGAACTGATTGTTGCAGCGAACCAAGAGCTAAGTCTTGAAGCGTTGGCCAATCTTTCTCAAGCCGGTTATAAGAAGATTGAGGTTCTCTATACCAATGACCTTGATCACGGCTCATTTATGTCAGATACATTGCGTATCGACAGCACAACTGATCGTATTTCAGCACTGGTTGAAATCTATCGGATGATGCGCCCTGGTGAGCCACCAACAAAAGAAGCAGCTGAAGCACTGTTTGAAAGTCTGTTCTTCTCAGAAGAGCGTTATGATCTTTCAACGGTTGGACGGATGAAGTTCAACAGCTCTATTGAGCGGACTGATGCTGGCGATCTGGGAACACTCGACGAATTCGATATCATCGAAGTGATGAGAAAACTGATCGCTATCCGTAACGGGATCGGCGAAGTTGACGATATCGACCACTTGGGTAACCGTCGTATTCGTAGCGTCGGTGAAATGGCAGAGAACCAGTTCCGTGTTGGTCTTGTTCGTGTTGAGCGTGCAGTAAAAGAGCGTTTAAGTCTGGGTGATCTGGACAACGTCATGCCACAAGATCTGATCAATGCCAAGCCAATTTCGGCAGCAGTGAAAGAGTTCTTCGGTTCTTCTCAGCTCTCTCAGTTTATGGATCAGAACAACCCGCTGTCAGAAGTGACGCATAAACGTCGTATTTCTGCATTGGGTCCCGGTGGTCTGACGCGTGAGCGTGCAGGGTTTGAAGTGCGTGACGTTCACGTAACTCACTATGGCCGTTTATGTCCGATTGAAACACCTGAAGGTCCAAACATCGGTCTGATCAACTCATTATCTGCGTTTGCACGTTGTAATGAATATGGTTTCCTTGAGACGCCATATCGTCGTGTTGTTGACGGGGTTGTCACCGATGAAGTGGAATATTTGTCTGCGATTGAAGAAGGTCAGTTCGTTATTGCTCAGGCAAACGCTAAACTGACTGAAGAAAGCACGTTTGCTGATGAATTGATCACCGCTCGTCAAAAAGGTGAATCGGGTCTGCACCCTCGTGAACACGTCAACTATATGGACGTTGCGACTAACCAAGTTGTATCGATTGCAGCATCGCTCATCCCATTCCTTGAGCACGATGATGCGAACCGTGCCTTGATGGGTGCGAACATGCAACGTCAGGCAGTACCAACCCTTCGTGCTGATAAGCCGTTGGTCGGTACTGGTATTGAGCGTAATGTTGCTGTGGATTCAGGTGTAACTGCGGTTGCCAAACGTGGTGGTCATGTTCAGTCTGTTGACGCTTCTCGTATCGTTATCAAAGTCAATGAAGATGAGTTGATTCCGGGCGAAGCAGGGATTGATATCTATAACCTGACCAAGTACACACGTTCTAACCAGAACACATGTATTAACCAGCGTCCTTGCGTGATGCCGGGCGAACCTGTTGCCCGTGGTGATGTGCTTGCTGATGGTCCTTCAACCGATTTGGGTGAACTGGCACTTGGGCAAAATATGCGTATCGCATTTATGCCTTGGAATGGTTACAACTTCGAGGACTCGATCCTTGTTTCTGAGCGTGTAGTTCAGGAAGACCGGTTTACGACCATTCACATTCAAGAGCTTTCTTGTGTGGCGCGTGATACTAAGCTCGGTGCTGAAGAAATCACTGCGGATATTCCAAATGTTGGTGAAGCGGCACTATCCAAACTCGATGAGTCAGGTATTGTCTACATCGGTGCTGAAGTTAAGGGCGGTGATATTCTGGTTGGTAAAGTGACGCCAAAAGGCGAAACGCAACTGACACCGGAAGAGAAACTACTCCGTGCGATCTTTGGTGAAAAAGCGTCAGACGTTAAAGATACTTCACTGCGTGTACCAAACTCTGTTTCAGGAACGATTATCGATGTTCAAGTCTTCACTCGTGACGGCGTTGAAAAAGATAAACGTGCACTTGAAATCGAACATATGCAGCTAAAAGAAGCGAAAAAAGACCTGACAGAAGAGTTCCAAATTCTGGAAGGTGGTTTGCTTGCCCGTGTTAAATCGGTTCTGTTGTCTGGCGGTTATTCTGAAGCAAAACTTGATTCTATTGAGCGCAAGAGATGGCTGGAACAAACTCTGGAAGATGATGAGCTTCAGTCACAACTTGAACAGCTTGCAGAACAGTGGGATGAGCTAAAAGCTGATTTCGATAAGAAATTTGAAGCGAAGCGCCGCAAGATCACACAAGGTGATGACCTTGCCCCGGGTGTTCTGAAAATCGTCAAAGTTTATTTAGCGGTCAAACGTCGTATTCAGCCGGGTGATAAAATGGCTGGTCGTCATGGTAACAAAGGTGTTATTTCAAAAATTAACCCTGTAGAAGACATGCCATATGACGAAAACGGTCGCCCTGTTGATATCGTACTGAACCCACTCGGTGTACCATCGCGGATGAACATCGGTCAGATTCTTGAAGTTCACTTAGGTGCAGCTGCAAAAGGAATCGGTGACAAGATCAACCAGATGGTGAAAGAGCAGCAAGAAATTGCCAAACTGCGTGAGTTCTTACAGGAAGTTTATACATTAGGTAATGACATTCGTCAGAAAGTGGATATTTCCGCCCTTTCAGATGATGATGTTCGCACTTTAGCGAATAACTTACGTAATGGTCTTCCAGTTGCGACACCAGTATTCGACGGTGCAACAGAGCCAGAAATCAAGCAACTGCTGAAATTGGCAGATCTGCCTGAATCCGGTCAGTTGACATTGTTTGATGGCCGTACCGGTGATGCTTTCGAGCGTCCGGTTACTGTCGGCTACATGTACATGCTGAAACTGAACCACTTGGTTGACGATAAGATGCATGCACGTTCAACCGGTTCTTACAGCCTTGTAACTCAGCAACCACTTGGTGGTAAAGCTCAGTTCGGTGGTCAGCGGTTCGGTGAGATGGAAGTGTGGGCACTTGAAGCTTATGGTGCTGCTTATACACTTCAAGAAATGCTGACGGTGAAATCCGATGACGTGAATGGTCGGACGAAGATGTATAAAAACATCGTCGACGGCAATCACAGCATGGAACCGGGTATGCCAGAATCGTTCAACGTATTGTTGAAAGAGATTCGCTCACTGGGTATCAACATTGAGCTAGAAGACGAAGAGTAATTCTGTTCTAAGTTTTAGAATAGAGTTATCTGGTAGAAAGGCGCGACCTAGCGCCTTTTAACTCCTTACAGGAGCTGATTGTGAAAGACTTATTAAACTTTCTGAAAGCACAGCACAAGACCGAAGAATTTGATGCAATCAAAATCGGTCTTTCTTCACCTGATATGATCCGTTCGTGGTCATTTGGTGAAGTGAAAAAACCTGAAACTATCAACTACCGGACGTTCAAACCGGAGCGTGACGGTTTGTTTTGTGCGCGTATTTTTGGTCCGGTAAAAGACTATGAGTGTCTTTGCGGAAAGTACAAGCGTTTGAAACACCGTGGTGTGATTTGTGAAAAATGTGGCGTTGAAGTCACTCAGACTAAAGTTCGTCGTGACCGTATGGGACACATTGAACTGGCGTCTCCTGTTGCTCACATCTGGTTTCTGAAATCGCTTCCGTCTCGTATCGGCCTCTTAATGGATATGCCGCTGCGTGATATCGAGCGTGTACTTTATTTTGAAATGTACGTCGTTACCGAGCCGGGAATGACCGATCTGGAAAAAGGTCAGTTACTGACTGAAGAAGAGTATCTGGATCGTCTCGAAGAGTGGGGTGACGAATTTACAGCGAAAATGGGCGCAGAAGCTATCAAGGACCTGTTGGGTTCTATGGATATGCACCATGAAGCTGAAGTGATGCGTGAAGAGTTAAATACAACAAACTCTGAAACAAAACGTAAAAAAGTGACTAAACGCTTGAAGCTGGTTGAAGCATTTATTGCTTCCGGAAACAATCCTGAGTGGATGATTCTGACCGTGCTTCCTGTTTTGCCACCGGATTTACGTCCTTTGGTTCCTTTGGATGGTGGTCGTTTTGCAACCTCTGATCTGAATGACTTATATCGTCGTGTGATTAACCGTAACAACCGTCTGAAGCGTCTGCTTGAGCTTGCTGCTCCGGATATTATTGTCCGTAACGAAAAACGGATGCTACAGGAATCAGTTGATGCGTTGTTGGATAACGGACGTCGTGGTCGTGCGATTACCGGTTCAAACAAGCGTCCGCTGAAATCGCTTGCGGATATGATCAAAGGTAAACAAGGTCGTTTCCGTCAGAACCTGCTGGGTAAACGTGTTGACTATTCAGGTCGTTCTGTAATCACCGTTGGTCCATACCTGCGTCTGCATCAGTGCGGTCTGCCGAAAAAAATGGCTTTAGAGCTGTTTAAACCATTCATCTACAGCAAGTTAGAAACTCGTGGTCTGGCGACGACGATCAAAGCTGCGAAGAAAATGGTTGAACGTGAAGAGCCGGTCGTATGGGATATTCTGGATGAAGTTATCCGTGAACACCCTGTACTTCTGAACCGTGCACCGACACTTCACCGTTTGGGGATTCAGGCTTTTGAACCTGTTCTAATCGAAGGGAAAGCGATTCAGCTGCATCCATTGGTGTGTGCGGCGTATAACGCGGACTTCGATGGTGACCAAATGGCGGTTCACGTGCCGTTGACACTCGAAGCACAGCTTGAAGCGCGTACGCTGATGATGTCAACCAACAACATCCTGTCACCAGCATCAGGTGATCCAATCATCGTACCGTCACAGGACGTTGTTTTGGGTCTCTACTATATGACGCGTGAAAAGATCAATGCACCGGGTGAGGGCATGTACCTTGCTGGTCCGGCTGAAGCAGAGAAAGCATATCGCACCAAATCTGCTGCGCTTCACGCACGCGTAAAAGTCCGCATCACTGAAACTGTTCGTGATGAAGACGGCCGTGAAACGACAGAAACCAAAATGGTTGATACAACCATTGGTCGTGCAATGTTGTGGCAAATCGTGCCAAGAGGTCTGCCATTTAGCCTTGTGAACCAAAAACTGGGTAAAAAGCAGATTTCGAATCTGTTGAATGAGGCTTATCGTAAACTGGGTCTGAAAGATACGGTTATCTTCGCTGACCAGATTATGTATACCGGTTTTGCTTACGCGGCATTGTCAGGCGTTTCTGTTGGTATCGACGATATGGTTGTACCACCAGCGAAATATACTGAGATCTCTGAAGCTGAAGAAGAAGTTCGTGAAATTCAGGAGCAATTCCAGTCAGGTCTTGTGACTGCCGGTGAGCGGTATAACAAGGTGATCGATATTTGGGCTTCAACCAACGATCGTGTTGCGAAAGCAATGATGGAAAACCTGTCTTCTGAAACAGTCATCAACCGTCAGGGTGATGAAGAGAAGCAAGAGTCATTTAACAGCATTTACATGATGGCTGACTCCGGTGCCCGGGGTTCTGCTGCTCAGATTCGTCAGTTGGCCGGTATGCGTGGTCTGATGGCGCGTCCGGATGGTTCGATCATCGAAACACCGATTACGGCGAACTTTAAAGAAGGTCTGAACGTTCTTCAGTACTTTATCTCAACGCACGGTGCTCGTAAGGGTCTTGCGGATACAGCACTGAAAACAGCGAACTCAGGTTATCTGACTCGTCGTCTTGTTGACGTAGCACAAGATGTTGTTGTCACTGAGCATGACTGTGGTACGCACGAAGGTGTCGAGATGATGCCGCATATCGAAGGTGGTGATGTTAAAGTTGCTTTGACTGAACTTGCTTTGGGTCGTGTGGTTGCAGAAGATGTGCTTAAGCCGGGGACTGAAGAAATTTTGATTCCTCGTAACACGTTGATCGACGAGAAATGGTGTCAGATCATCGATGAAAACTCAGTTGACCAATTGAGAGTTCGTTCGGTTGTTACTTGTGATTCTGACTTCGGTTGTTGTGCTCAATGTTATGGTCGTGATCTTGCTCGCGGTCACTTGGTGAACCAAGGTGAATCGGTTGGGGTTATCGCCGCTCAGTCTATCGGTGAACCTGGTACTCAGTTAACGATGCGTACGTTCCACATCGGTGGTGCAGCATCGACAGCAGCGGCCGAGAACAGTATTCAGACGAAGAACAAAGGTTCTGTAAAACTGAATAATGCGAAATTCGTAACGAACAAAAACGGTAAGCTTGTCATCACTTCTCGTGCCACTGAACTGACCATTATCGATGAGTTCGGACGGACGAAAGAGAAACACAAACTACCTTATGGTTCCTTGTTGAGCAAAGCTGACGGTGACTTAGTTGACACTGGTGAAGTTGTTGCAAACTGGGAAGCGCACACCATGCCAATCATCACCGAGGTATCGGGTCGTGTTCAATACGTGGACATGATTGATGGCGTGACGGTTTCTCGTCAAATGGATGACTTAACCGGTCTGTCTTCAAGTGAAGTAACAGAAGCGGCTGCCCGTCCTTCTGCCGGTAAAGATATGCGCCCTGCAATCAAACTGGTTGATGAACAAGGTCGTGATGTCATGATTCCTGGTACAGATATGCCAGCTCAGTACTTCCTGCCGGGTAAAGCGATTGTCAACCTGGAAGATGGTGCGGAAGTGGGTGTCGGTGATACGCTGGCTCGTATTCCTCAGAAATCTGGCGGTAACCGGGATATTACCGGTGGTCTGCCTCGCGTTGCGGATCTGTTTGAAGCTCGTAAACCAAAAGAGCCTGCGATTCTGGCTGAACACACAGGTACTGTGTCATTCGGTAAAGAAACCAAAGGTAAGCGTCGTCTGATCATCACGCGTGAAGGCGGGGATACTTATGAAGAAATGGTTCCTAAGCATCGTCAGCTTAACGTGTTTGAAGGTGAGAAAGTCGAACGTGGTGACGTGATTGCTGATGGTCCTGAGTCTCCGCATGATATCTTGCGCTTGCGTGGTATCCATGCTGTGACACAGTACATTGCGAACGAAGTTCAGGAAGTTTATCGCTTACAAGGCGTTAAAATCAATGACAAGCACATTGAGACAATCGTTCGTCAGATGCTACGTAAGTGTACCATCACTTTTGCCGGTGATTCTGAGTTCCTCGCTGGCGAACAGGTTGAGTACTCTCAGGTGAAAATTGCTAACCGCCAATTAGTTGCGGAAGGTAAAGAACCTGCACGTTATGAACGTGAACTGTTGGGTATTACCAAAGCATCTTTGGCAACAGAATCATTCATCTCTGCTGCGTCGTTCCAGGAAACGACTCGCGTACTGACAGAAGCTGCGGTTTCTGGTAAGCGTGATGACTTACGTGGTCTGAAAGAGAATGTCATCGTTGGTCGATTGATTCCTGCCGGTACTGGTTTTGCTTACCATCAGGAACGTCATGCAAGACGTGATGCGCAGAAAGAAGGTCCATCCGCTGAACAAGCAACGGACAACTTAGCTGCATTGCTGAATGCGGGCTTTTCGTCTGATGAGTAATCATTGTTGATATGTAAAAAGGCGCCGGAAGGCGCCTTTTTTATATCAGTCTGAATACCAGCATTCAGCTTATATGCATGTTATATGCATGGTGAGATCGCACGATCGATAAGTTATGCTCCGGGAGGAACGGATAAACTGTCTGCAATCATCTGGATCAGTTCGTCTTCGAGTTCAAATCGTGCCTCTAATGTTTCCCCTAAATGAGATAGATCCCGGTCAAAGTTTTCCAGATGTTCATCATCTCTGATATCCAGATATTTATCTGCAAAGTTGAGTAGCGGATCGGTTGTCTCAACAATTGAGAAATAAGTTTGGTTGATCTCGTCTGTCGCCGTAAACCCGGTTGATTCCCATTTAGCTTTAACGGTATCGTAGATCTTAAAGTGACCTGTGGAAATGTAATCGACCAATTTTTGACAAAACTGATGAATATCATTGGCTGACGGGAGTTCACTGAGAGCCGCTTTGGAAGTACAGGGCTGCAATGAGGCAAGTTTACAATATTTTACGAGTAAAGTTTGTCGGGAGTCCAACCATTGATCAATGACATCACTGGAACCTCCCCACTGCTCTTGTATTCTCTTGAATTTTTTAAGCATGGTCATGCCCTCATGATCTGCTCCCAGTTGTCGGGAGATCCTGCTGTGGCAGTTATGTCGGAGACACAATATCTTATTCATACGAGAGGGTTATAACATGGTACACTTCCCACTCTGGTATGAAACTAGATTGCCAGTAAAATAGTCAGACTGCAAGGATATAGGAGCGATCATGTTAGAAAATAGTGAAGTCGGAAACGCTTACTGGTGTGTTGTTTCTGGAAGTGAACTCTGGACTGTGGATAATATGTTACCCTTTGGAACTGCAGAGCATTGGTCTCTTCCTGAAGAGAAAGCCGTCAAGATAGCAGAATGTGACGGTCATCCTGTTTATTGGTTGAATGAAGCCGATTTGGAACAGCGTTTGCCGATGGCATCGCTGAGAACATTACTGAGTATTTCTGAATCATTGTTTCTTGCTGCAAGTAAGGCAGTTCAGTATGGTCACATGACACAAACACAGCGGTTTTGTGCACAATGTGGCGGACGAACTTATTTCCATCACCGTGAGTTAGCGATGCAATGTCAGGAGTGCCGGACAATCCATTATCCACGTATTTTCCCTTGTATTATTGTTGCTGTTCGTCGTGATAATGAAATTCTTCTGGCTCAACATGCTCGTCATCAGGGCGGTATGTATACGGTTGTTGCCGGGTTTGTTGAGGCAGGAGAGACATTGGAACAGACCGTCGCCCGGGAAGTGTTTGAAGAAACGGGTATCCGAGTGGAGAATATTCGGTATTTTGGTAGTCAGCCTTGGGCTTTTCCTTCAAGTATGATGGTTGCTTTTCTGGCTGATTATGCCTCTGGGGTTATTCGGATCGATGAGCATGAAATCAGCCATGCGAACTGGTTTTCTCCGCAGAATATGCCGGAGGTTGCCCCGAAAGGGACGATCGCAAGAGCATTGATAGAGCAAACATTGACAGATATTCGAGCAGCTGAAGGTGTGTCAAGATAATAAAAAAAACCTCCGAATAAACGGAGGGGTAAGTAAGATGTCGTTATGAGATGTTGAGTAGCGAGTACTCTATTTATTATTATTAATAATTTTCATTATTGAACATTTTTTTAACACTCAAGCTGAGTTGGTGCAAACAATCTGATTCTCTTTTTGTCCGGAACATGATCTCGCTTGCAAAGAACTAAAAAATTTATCAGATATAAAAGTGATAAAAGCCCTGATTTGGAAGATTAAAAATGACTGAATTAAAGAATGATCGTTATCTGCGTGCGCTTTTGAGGCAATCCGTTGATAGAACACCGATATGGATGATGCGTCAAGCAGGGCGTTACCTGCCTGAATATCGGGAAGTAAGAGCTCAGGCCGGGGATTTTATGGCTTTATGCAAAAATCCTGAACTAGCCTCAGAAGTCACGTTGCAACCGTTACGTCGTTTTCCTTTTGATGCTGCGATTCTGTTTTCTGATATTTTGACGATTCCTGACGCAATGGGGCTCGGGCTTTATTTTGAAACGGGGGAAGGCCCCAAGTTTAGCCGTCCGATCCAATCTCGGGCAGATGTGGACAAAATCGGGATTCCGGATCCGGAATGTGAACTGCAATATGTGATGAATGCCGTTCGTCAGATTCGCCATGATTTAAAGGGCAGCGTTCCGTTAATTGGATTCTCCGGTAGTCCGTGGACACTCGCAACGTATATGGTCGAAGGGGGCAGTTCTAAGGCGTTTACCAAAATCAAGAAGATGATGTACGCAGAGCCAGAGACGTTACATTCCTTACTCGATAAACTTGCTGACAGCGTCATCTTATACCTGAATGCTCAAATCAAGGCTGGTGCTCAATCAGTGATGGTATTTGATACTTGGGGAGGGGTACTGACACCGCGTGATTATCGTGATTTTTCTCTTCAGTATATGCACAAAATCGTCGATGGTTTGATCAAAGAACATGACGGTAATCAAGTGCCTGTCACGCTTTTCACTAAGAATGGTGGAATGTGGCTGGAACAGATTGCTGCGACAGGTTGTGATGCGATTGGACTTGACTGGACCATCAATATTGAAGATGCGAAAGCCCGAGTTGGTGGGCAAGTCGCTTTGCAGGGCAATATGGATCCTTCAATGCTCTATGCACCGGCACAGCGAATCCGAGATGAAGTGGCACAAATTCTTGCAGGATTCGGTGAGGGGAGTGGTCACGTCTTCAATTTAGGGCATGGTATTCATTTAGATGTGCCGCCTGAAAATGTTGATATTTTTGTGAATGCAGTTCATGAATTGTCGATCCCCTACCACAAATAACCTCAACTCATTATGGGTCGGTTTCTTCCGATACCATAATGAAAACATGTGGAAATTGGTCAGATAATGTCTAGTATGAAAACGAAAGATCGAATTATTTTTGCGGCGCTGGAGCTTTTTAACGAGCTGGGTGAGCGAACAGTTACAACAAACCATATTGCCGCCCATATCCAAATTAGCCCCGGAAACCTGTATTATCATTTCCGAAATAAACAAGAAATTGTCAGGGCTATTTTTGAGCTTTACTCAAGTGAATTACTTGAACGTTTTGCGCCACCACATGGGCATAAAGAAAGCTTGTCACTTCTGAAACACTATTTAGATTCCATTTTTACACTGATGTGGAAATACCGTTTTTTCTACGCAAACTTACCGGAAATCCTGCAAAGAGATGAGGATTTACACAAGTCTTATATCGCTGTTCAGGAAAAGCTAAGACATAATCTGGTGAGCATCGTCAATCGTTTTATCGAGATCGAGTTGATTGAGATCGCTGATTCGGAAATGGAATCATTTGTCACAACACTGCATATGATTACAGCGAGTTGGTTGAGCTATCGCGCTGCGATGTCGCAAAAAGCGCAAGTGACGGAAGAAGTGATTCATCAAGGTATGTTACATGTGATTGCGGTGGTTAAACCGAGGGCGACAGTCGGTGGTGCCGAGCAATTGCAGATTCTGGAAGAAGGTGTCAGAGCGATGCATACGGAATAAATCTCACCCGATAGATTAGAATCCACAGTGCTGGCAATCAAAAGGCAGTCTGTGGATTTTTATTTTATCGGATTAAATTGCGCTATTGTAACCAGCTCAGCGGGTTTGAAGCTTTACTGTTTCTGCGTACTTCAAAATAGAGTGAGGGAACGGGTTGACCTCCGGTATCACCTGCCAGTGCGATGGTTTCTCCTGCTGTCACTTTATCCCCTTCCTTTTTGAGGAGGGTCTGGTTGAAACCATACAAAGTCATATCGCCTTGGCCGTGGTCAATTAAGACAACGAGCCCGTATCCTCGCAGATAATCAGAAAAAACCACCCTCCCGGGATAAACTGCTTTGACGGGTTGTCCATAGGCGGCATTGATGACAATCCCTTTCCAATTAATCTGGCCTGTTTGGTGAGTGCCGAAACGGTGCAATAATTTTCCCTGGATTGGCCAAGGGAGTTTTCCTCTTTGCCGGGCAAAGCCATCCATAGGAACTTGATTGCGTTTAGCGGCTTTAGCAATTTCTGCTTTGAGTCTCGATTCATTACGCTGCAATTCTGCCAGATAATTTTTATCACCGGATATTCGTGAGCGAATTTTGTTTACTGTATTTTTGCGTTCTTGTTGAGTTTTTTGCAGCTGATTCCGTTTTTGAGTCTGCTGGGAAAGGAGCGACTGGATCTGTTCCTGTTCTTGTGTCAGTTGCTGTTCGTGCTGATGTAGCTGTTGCTTGGTTTGTTCTAAATTGTTGATCGTCTCTGAGCGTGCTTGTGCCAGATGTTGGTAGTACTGGCTGATACGATCCTCATCGGCGTCATCTTTCAGAAGACCGGACAGATGATTTGACTGGCGTGTGATGTAATAGGTATGGAGCAACTGTTTCAATCGTTCTGACTGAGTCTCTTTCTGTTGTGTCAGTGCTTTGATACGCTCTTTTAACTGGGTCAAATTGTGCGTTGAACGTTTGAGCTGACTTTGAGTCTGAGAGATTTGCTTCTCTAATGAAACAATCGTCAGTTCTTGACTCTTCAGCGTGTTCTGTAAGTCGTCGAGCTTTTTTGTTTGAGAATCAAGCGATTGTTGCTGGCGAGATATTTCATTTTTAACGCCTTGCAACTCTTGATTTGATGCAGCATAGCTGTAAAGGTGAAAGAACAGCGTGATGAGTAAAATACTAATATGACGCGGCTTTAAATAACGCGAAAGTGTGATAAATCGAATCGTCAAAAACGGCACCATGCTTTTATATCATGCTTGATTGAAGAAGATGCCCCTCAGTATACAGAAACAATGGTGTGCCTCGACACTGAAATGTAAAAAACTTTCTCTGGCTCTAAAAATAACAGCCCTGCAGGTTATCTACAGGGCTGTTGTGTTTATTTTGTGTGATTTGATTGATAGAGAATCAAATCTTAAAACAAAACTTTTCCGGACATTTCGGCAGGAATGTCCATCTCTGTCAGTGCAAGCATAGTTGGCGCCAGATCAGAGAGTTTACCACCTTCTTTGAGCTGAATTGCTTGGTTACCCACATAGATCAGCGGCACTGGCAGGTTGGTATGCGCTGTATGGGTTCCGCCGGTTTCCGGGTTAACCATCATCTCAGCATTACCATGGTCTGCTGTAATGAGTAGTTGACCATCGACTTCTTTGATGGCTTCAACAATACGACCGATACATTTATCAACCGCTTCACAAGCTTGAACGGCTGCATCGTAAACACCCGTGTGACCAACCATATCACCATTGGGATAATTACAAATAATCGCATCGTATTTGCCGGAACGGATTGCTGCAACCAATTTATCGGTAAGCTCTTCAGAACTCATCTCTGGCTGAAGATCGTAAGTTGCGACTTTTGGTGAGGCAACGATTTGACGTTCTTCGCCTTCGAATTCGGTTTCGATACCGCCATTGAAAAAGAACGTCACGTGTGCGTATTTCTCGGTTTCAGAAATCCGTAGCTGAGTTTTTCCGGATTTAGATAACCACTCACCATAGGTATTGGTTAACGACTCAGGCGGATAAGCACAATTAAGCGGGATATCTGCCGCATATTGTGTCAGCATCACAAACTCAACTGCCGGGAATTTTTCCCGTTCAAAACCAGCGAAGTCAGCGACGAACGTCCGTGTGATTTCACGGGCACGGTCAGCACGATAGTTCATGAAGATAATTGTATCACCATCTTCTACGGCTGCTGATGCTTCCCCTTCAGCCTGAATCACGGTCGCCTGAACAAACTCATCGTTTTCTTCACGGCTATAGGCTGCTTCAAGACCAGCTACAGCACTGTCGTAAACGAACTCACTTTTGGCCTGCGTCAGCAGGTCATAGGCTTTTTGGACGCGATCCCAGTTATTGTCACGATCCATTGCATAGTAACGTCCGACTAACGAAGCAATACGGCCTTTACCGAGTTTTGCGAAGAGTTCGTCAAAGCGTTTTAGTGAATCTTCAGCGCTGCGTGGTGGTGTATCGCGTCCGTCAAGGAAACAGTGCAGATAGATTTTTTCTGCGCCGCGTTCTGCTGCCAGTTCAACGGCTGCATAAATATGATCTTCGTGAGAGTGAACGCCACCCGGAGACATCAGACCCATCAGGTGCACGGCTTTTCCGGCTGAAACAGCTTTATCAATGGCAGCGACCAGTGTTTCATTGGTCTGGAATTCACCATCGGCAATAGCTTTGGTAATCCGCGTCAAATCTTGGTAAACAATCCGTCCGGCACCAATATTGGTATGACCGACTTCTGAATTCCCCATTTGACCATCGGGCAGGCCGACATCCAGACCGGAAGCAGAGATCAGTGTATTCGGGTTGTTGGCAACCAGACTATCCAGTACAGGGGTTTTCGCGTTGTTGATGGCGTTACTTGCGTTGTCTTCACGGTAACCCCAACCGTCAAGAATGACCAGAGCCATTGGCTTCTTTGATGACATAGTGATGACCTCGTCAAATATTGAAATCTAAATGAAAAACTAACGTAATTTTACTACATTTTATCCAGTGTGATGAGGGTTAAGATCAATGATTCTCCCTATCAATTCAATCCATAGTACCTTACAGATAAGAAATCACACTATTTTATTTTTGTTGTTTTTGTACTGCGTTTTGCTCGCTAGCATTAATACACTAACATGCCAGTCCCGAGAACTGCGATGATGGCACCGGCCCAGGCAAATCGATTCGGACGCTGTTTGGTATAAAACCATAAGATCGGCAATAACATAATCGGTGTTGTGGATGAAAGCAACGCAACCATCCCCACATTACCTTCCCGGAGCGCGTATAGAATCAGTGTCATTCCCAGCGCCATCGCAAGAAAAGCATTCAGCAGAGTTGTCGCAAATATCTTACCGTTTATCGCTTGAGCGGGTTTCGCGATCCGGGCACCGGATAGCAATAACACACTGTGTGCAATAAATGCTGAAATCATACGTAGGGCTGAAGCAGCAATCGGATCGATCGCTGTCTGCATCACCGGTTTGGCCAAAATGCCACCGAGAGCCTGACAAAGTGCTGCAAGCAGCCCCAACGCAACTGCTACCCAGACGTTACCATGGATCATTTCGAGCGTGCCGGGTTGAGCTTTTCGGAAAAATATGGCGATGACAACGCCACTAAATACCAGTACTGAACCAAGAAACTCGCCGGAGGTCATGGTTTCCTGAAACAGGAAATAACCAAGAATGGCAGAGAACACTGCATGACAGGAGAAAAGTAGTCCGGCTTGCCTCGGACCCATTCGGTTCAGGCAGGCAAACAGTGCGGTATCGCCGATGAAGATACCGATTAAGCCGGATAGCATCATTGGGATAATGTGTGCAGATTCGACGGTGGCCCACCCTTGGGTGAACCAAGCAAACATCCCCAGCATCAGGGAAGTACAGCCCATTCGCCAGCGACTATAGGAAAACGTGCCCAAATGTCGTGCCGGTGTGACTGAAAGTATACTGGCGATAGCCCATAACAAAGCAGCAGCAAGTGCTAACCACTCGTAACCCATATATGTGTCTCTGTATCGAAAGTCGCAAAATAGCGCATCAATATGCCTGAAGCGGATATGAAAACAAAGCAGTTTATGCTGTTTATTTAAAAGCGTTTTTACGGGATTCGTGGGTGGGAGATATTGCTCAAAGGCGTGTTACTCCACTGTAAAGTAACACGCCTTTGAAGGGCAATTATCGTGATGCTCAAGCGGATATTGTCATATGTCAGGTGAGCATCCAGACCGCGGTATAAACGATCAGTAAACCAATGATGCCGATGAGCGTCCCGATTTTCGCCATGTCTTTACTTTCGATTAAACCGGTAGAGTAAGCCAATGAGTTGGGCGGGGTTGATACGGGGAGAATCATGCCCAGAGACGCGGAAAATGCAACGACCACAAGAAGCCCTTGTAATCCGCCGATGGCTTGCAGACTGGTCATTGAACTCCCGATCGCCGCAGCGATAGGCATCAATAGGTTTGCGGTTGCCGTATTGGACATAAAATTGGCCATCAGCCAGCAGACCAGAGATAACGAAATCACCACGGACATTGGCGATAGATTTTGATAGTTGATTGAGTGAGCTAACGCTTTGGCAAGACCTGTTTCTTCCAGACCTATGCCAATCGCGATCCCCCCGGCGACCAGCCAGAGCACATCCCAGTTAATCTGTTTCAGTTCCTCTTTTCCCATGATGCCAGTCAAAGTGAAGACAGCCAGTGGAATAATTGCGACGACATAAGTGTTCATGCCATGTAGTGATGTGGTCATCCACAATAAAATCGTGACAGCGAAAGTGATATAAACGGTCATGGCACGCCATGTCGTTTTAAATTGTCCCTCTAGGTTTAGAGTCAGATGACTTTGGGATGATGGAAAAAACTTTTGGAGTAAAAACCATGCAATCGTCATCTGTATCAGGACAAATGGCAGCCCCATAAGCAGCCAGGACAAAAAACTAATGTTATGTTCACCGATGAGATACTGGAGTGCGATGGCATTGGGTGGCGTGCCGATTGGTGTGGCAATCCCACCGGTATTGGCAGCGATTGGGATACAGAGCACTAACGCTTTGATACCTTTATCTCCCGGTTGGGCGGAAGCAACGATCGGCCCTAGCAGCGCAAGCATCATGACGGTTGTTGCGGTATTGGACATAAAC
Organism: Vibrio ruber DSM 16370; assembly: GCF_900163965.1. Taxonomy (GTDB): domain Bacteria; phylum Pseudomonadota; class Gammaproteobacteria; order Enterobacterales; family Vibrionaceae; genus Vibrio; species Vibrio ruber. The sequence continues at coordinate 29,642 of NZ_FULE01000039.1, read as the reverse complement.
ATCGAGAAACAGGCGGTAATCAGCATCAGCCCGAGCATGATGAATTTGGGTTGTGTCCCGAATGGTCTGAGCAGCACACGAGCCAGGTTATTGTCCAGCTCATATTTAGAGGCCGCAATCGCCAATGCAAAGCCGCCCATGAATAAAATAATAATCGGTGATGAAAAAGCACTGAATATATCGGTATAAGGAATCAGTTCACCAAATGCATGGCCTTCCGGTGGCTTACGAAACCAATGTAAGCCCTTATTTGAAATCATAATCAGTTCAAGGGTGATGATGAGAATCGAGGTGGCGAAAACCGGCACAGGTTCCAGAACCCATAACAAGGCAGCCAGCAAAAAAATAGCGAGCAGCCGATGTTGGATCAAGGTCATTTCCGGAATAGGGATCGCATCAATCGGTATCCACAGCAGAATGAGTGGTGGCAGAAAGCAGAAAAACAATTTGGCGAGTTGGTTGAGATCGACTTTTTTCATAAACAGCACCGATAGTTGAAATCTACTCATTAGAATAATTTATAGACGGGAATCGGTCTTAGAGAGAGTTAATGTTTTTGGAGACTCAGTTTCTAAGGATGTGATCCAACATAAACAAGGAGAGAAAATAGCTTGCTTGCTGCGCCGATGGGTTTATACCTGAATCGTGACGTTGCTTGAAAATATTTCATTATGAGTCCCAGCTAAGTGACTTAACTGGGACAGAGGCAGGTTATTGTGATTTTCGGTGGGCATACACATCGCCCATTAATGTCGGTAGGGTTACGTCCATTGCATCATCAAAACGGATCTGATCTTTGGCAAATAGATTGATGACGGTAGAGCCAAGTTTAAAGCGTCCCATTTCCTGACCTTTCTTCAGGTGAACCGCTTTTTCTCCCTCTGATGGATAATCCCAACGATAAATCGAATTACCGCGTGGCGGAGTGATACAACCATCCCAAACACATTCAATGCTGCCAACGATAGTTGCGCCAACCAGAACCTGAGCCAAGGGACCAAATGGCGTATCGAAGATACAGACGACGCGTTCATTGCGGGCAAATAAGTTTGGGACATTTTCGGCCGTGAGCGGGTTGACCGAAAATAAATCTCCGGGGATATAAATCATTTGTCGCAAGACACCATCACAAGGCATGTGAACGCGGTGATAATCACGCGGCGATAAATACAATGTTGCGAACCCGCCGCCAGCGAACTGATCAGCCAGTTCGGGATCTCCGCCAAGGAGTTCAAGGGCTGAATAAGTGTGGCCTTTGGCCTGAATGAGTTGTCCGTCTATCATCGGGCCAAACTGACTGATACAAGCATCGGCAGGGTAGACTAATACATCGTCTCCTGCGGCGATTGGTCTGGCTTGCGGCTTCAGTTCACGGACAAAGAAGTCATTAAAGGTTTTAAAATGAGCCGGATCCGAATGCAAGGCCTCATGCATATTGACTCGATAGTGTTTGATAAACCAGCGGATGACCGACGTCGTTAATATTCCGGCTTTTGCGGAAGCAAGTTTCCCCATCAGGCGTGTGAGTGCGTGTTGAGGTAACCAGTATTGTAATCCAATTTTAAATTTATCCATGGTTTTCATCCGGTCTCAGAGACTCCATATCAGTTAAACGGCGGCATGTTACTGAATATCCATCGGGATGTCAGTATTACAATTTTACAGATCCGCTTTTTTGTTTCTTGAATACTGTCGATTGGCTTTATTTTCGGTCATGCTTTCCAGAATCCGGTGATAATTTTCATAGCGGATTTCACTGATATCACCGTTTTCGACCGCTTCACGAATAATACAGCCGGGGTCATCATCGTGTTTGCAGTCACGGAATTTACAACCGCCTAAATAGGGGCGAAACTCGATATAAGCTTGCGTGATCTCTTCCGGAGTTAAATGCCATAGCCCGAATTCTCTGACCCCGGGAGAGTCAATCAAATCACCGCCAGTCGGAATATGATAGAGCCTTGCTGCGGTGGTGGTATGTTGTCCTAATCCTGAGTTGGCAGAAACATCCCCTTCTTCAATCCCCTCTTCGAGATTGGGTAAAATGGCATTGACGAGGCTGGATTTTCCGACCCCGGACTGACCGACAAACACATTGATTTTGTCTTGCAGGCAGGCCTCTAGCTGTTCCAGCCCTTCTCCTGTTTTTCGACTGACAAAGAGAGATGCATAGCCAAGTTTTTCATACGTTGTCATCCACTCCCGGAATTCCTGCTTCTGCTCAGCACTGAGTAAATCGACTTTATTCAAAACCAAAAGCGGTTGGATGTTCAGTGTTTCAGCGACGATCAAGTATCGATCGATGATATTCAACGATAGTTCAGGAAGCACCGAAGAAATAATAATAATCTGATCAATATTGGCGGCAACAGGTTTGAGACCGTCATAGTAATCAGGGCGGGTAAGAATCGAATGTCTTGGTTCAACCGCCTCAACCACACCGGAGATACCGGCCATGGTTTCCAGCCCGGAGCGCCAGATAACCCGATCGCCAGAGACTAGGGTTTCGATGCCCCGGCGCAGGTTACAGCGATGAATTTCCTGAGTTTGTAAATCTTCGATATCGGCATGTTGGCCAAAACGACTGATAACCAGCCCTTGTTTGGCCGAACCCAGCATTGATTCATCCCATTCTACCGTTGTCTCTTGCTTTAAGCGTTTGGTCTGATTATGTCGGACACGACGGACTTGTCCTTTCGTTAATTTTTTCTTTTTACCCACAATATTACTTTCACTGTGTTAAAGCTGAGTTGTTTGAACCACCGATACTGCTCACCGCATTCATGGGTTCAAACTATCTCACCGCGTATAATTTGGGTATAGTACATTTTTTATTATCAAACCTATACAGGTAAGTGTAATGGCTTTAAATGATCAGAATCTGATTTGGATTGATTTAGAGATGACAGGTCTCGATCCGGAAGTACACAAGATTATTGAAATTGCTACGATCGTGACAGATAGCGAATTAAATATTCTGGCTGAAGGCCCGGTGCTTGCAATTCATCAGTCAGAGCAAGAGTTGGCCAAAATGGATGAATGGTGTGTGACAACACACACTCAAAGTGGTTTGGTTGAACGAGTTCGGCAAAGCACGGTGACCGAAGCCGAAGCCGTTCGGTTAACGGTTCAGTTTTTAGAACAGTGGGTTCCGCAGGGGAAATCGCCAATTTGTGGGAACAGTATTGGTCAGGATCGTCGTTTTCTGGTGAAGTATATGCCTGAGTTGGAAGCTTATTTTCATTATCGCTATCTGGATGTGAGTACACTGAAAGAACTGGCAAAACGTTGGCAGCCAGAAATTTTGGATGGATTTCAGAAAAAGGGAAGTCATTTAGCGTTGGATGACATCCGGGAATCAATTGCTGAATTGCAATATTATCGCAAAACAATATTGACGATTTGAATGATTTGAGAGCATTACAATGCGAGATTGCTCGCTTTTTCTGCAATCTAGAAAAAAACTCAATTTTTTTAGATTAAAAGCTTGCATCAGAAAAAAATGCTCTTATAATTCGCAGCCCTAAACGACGTAAAGCGTTGTTTTGTGCGACACTAGCTCAGTTGGTAGAGCGCAACCTTGCCAAGGTTGAGGTCACGGGTTCGAACCCCGTGTGTCGCTCCAGAGTACATATTATCGCTTAAGCAATAATATTATGGACGCGGGATGGAGCAGTTTGGTAGCTCGTCGGGCTCATAACCCGAAGGTCGTCGGTTCAAATCCGGCTCCCGCAACCAATTTTAATTTAGTAAATGATATGCGACACTAGCTCAGTTGGTAGAGCGCAACCTTGCCAAGGTTGAGGTCACGGGTTCGAACCCCGTGTGTCGCTCCAAAATTCATATTATCGCTCAAGCGATAGTATCATGGACGCGGGATGGAGCAGTTTGGTAGCTCGTCGGGCTCATAACCCGAAGGTCGTCGGTTCAAATCCGGCTCCCGCAACCAATTTTAATTTAGTAAATAATATGCGACACTAGCTCAGTTGGTAGAGCGCAACCTTGCCAAGGTTGAGGTCACGGGTTCGAACCCCGTGTGTCGCTCCAGTTCAATTGACACTGAAGTTGTCACGCTCTTTCTTCATGCTGCGAAGCATAAACTCCTTACAAGTATATCCAATCAAACAGGCGACTCGATTATTCCTGTTTTTTACCCATTCTGTACACTGACAAACCCTGATGAAATCAGTGCTGCAGATGTGATTTCGAATTTTCGTTAACAGAGTTATCCACAGAATATAAAATGTGGATAAGTTGGTGGGTAATCTGTTTTTGGCGATATAGGGAAAGGGGACAGCAAAAGATCTTGTAAAATAACTGAGTTATAGTCGGAAATGCTTATTTCTATAACTATTTGTTTTTAAAGTGATTTTGTTATTTCTTGCATCAGTTATTACCATTTGAGATTGATCTTTCGTGTGTAATGCATTGATCCTTGTCATGTCTTTGTAATGTGGTTAACTCTCCCGATAACAAACAAAAAAAGTGAAAGTGAAAGTTTTTTCCACATCAAAATATTTGGGCATCATGTCAAAATAAGTTGCCATTCTGATGGGGGAAGCGCTGCAAGAGAGCGTGCTACGCATCTCTGGGTAATCCCTTCTGAATAATACGAATCAGTCGTTGATGTTTACGATTTTCTGCTTGCTGTTGTTTCTGTTGGTGTTGTTCCAGTGACCAGCGAATATGAACATCGAGTAACTCTGTTTCTCCCAGACGCTTTTCTAAGGCTAGCACAATTCGTTCTGAATACGGTGCATTTCCCATTGCGACTGCAATATTTCTTAACCATTGCTGGTGGCCGATACGTCGAATAGCGGAACCTTCAGTATTTTGTAAGAAAGTTTCTTCCTCCCACTCAAAGAGCTCAACCAGATCGGGGTGAGAAAACACATCTCGGCGATGAAAGTCGGACTGACTGGTGAGAGAGGCTGAGCGATTCCAAGGGCATACCAACTGACAATCATCGCAGCCATAAATGCGATTACCGATCGCTTTGCGAAATTCAAGTGGGATGATTCCGGAAAACTCAATGGTCAGATATGAAATACAACGTCTCGCATCAACGACACCGTCAGCAACGATTGCGCCAGTCGGACAAGAAGTAATACACGCTCGACATTGACCACATTGGTTTTGGCTGGGCTGATCAACCGGCAGCGGAATATCGACCAATAGCTCACCGAGAAAAAACCATGAACCTGCGTCTTGATCCAGAATGAGTGAATGTTTCCCTGTCCAGCCGAGTCCGGCTTTTTGAGCGAGCGGGCGTTCTAGTATCGGGGCTGAATCGACAAAAGGTCTATCATTGAGCTCTCCGACTTCGTGTCTGATTTTATCTCCGAGCTTTTTCAGCTGCTTTCTGACCAGCTTATGGTAATCTCGCCCCAAGGCATAGCGGCTGATATAGGCATGGGTGGGGGTATCCAGATTACTGGCAAAATGGGCTTGTGGCGGTAAGTAATTCATGCGAACACTAATGACGCGTATTGTTCCCGGATGAAGTTCTTGCGGTCTTGCCCGCAACATACCGTGACGCGCCATCCAGTCCATCTCACCGTGATATCCGGCATCAAGCCAGCGTTGCAGCTCGGCCTCATGTTCGGTGAGATCAACATCACAGATACCAACTTTTTCAAATCCAAGTTCCTGAGCCCAGATCTTGATTTTATCTGCTAATGCCTGATAGTCCATGACGCTCACTCGGTAAAACGGGACAAGGATCTTAACGGATCCATATGGGCAGATCCAGTGAACTGTCTTAGGGATTCATCGTGGGCTCAGAAACGTTTTTTCCAATCCCTTACAGAAGAATACTTGTCTCTTGATTCCAACCCAGTTTACTATCGGAGACCCTTAAATTGAATTTATTAACAATAAGAGATCGGATTGATGCAGACGAAGACACTTTTATTAAAGGATGAGACTGAAACTGTTAGATTGGGCAGTCATCTCGCTTTGATATGCGATCGTCAGACAACCTTTTATTTGCATGGTGATTTAGGGGCCGGGAAAACAACTTTGTGTCGAGGGTTTATTCAAGCTTTAGGGCATCAGGGGAATGTAAAGAGCCCGACTTATACCTTGGTCGAGCCTTATCAGCTAGCGCAATGGCAAGTCTATCATTTTGATCTTTATCGATTAGCTGATCCTGAGGAACTCGAATTTATGGGGATCCGAGATTATTTTTCTCCGGATGCAATTTGCTTGGTTGAGTGGCCGGAAAAAGGTGCAGGTCTGTTACCCTCGGCTGATATAGAGATAGATATTCGCTATGATGGAGAGAGCCGGGTGGTTGTTCTGTCTGCAAATAGTGAATATGGACGAACGTTACTGAGTCAGTTGGAGTTATGAGAAACGTTAAGTACCTTTATTCTTTTATTTTTGTCTTTTTGGGGTTAGTGACCTTATCTGTCAGCCAGTTTGCGCTGGCAAATTCAATTCAAGGTATTCGAGTCTGGCCCTCTCCTGATGAAACTCGTGTTGTTATCGATCTGAGCGGAGAAGCAAATTACAGCTATTTTACGCTGAGCCATCCTCATCGACTGGTGGTTGATTTGCTGGATACTGGCGTCCGGACTAAGCTCCCTATCTCGGTCAGTGATAGTGATGTGCTGAAAAAAATCAGAAAGAGCTCTCCGCCAAAGTCAGGCACTTATCGTCTGGTGTTCGAACTCAAGAAAAAAGTCTCGCCACAGATATTTAAACTGGCGCCGACGCCAAAACAGGAATATGGGCATCGCCTGGTAATTGACTTGCCTCATGATGAATCAAGTTCTGATTCCGGAGCGTCCTCCTCCTCTTCTGCTGCTCAGGTCGCGAGAGATGCGTCTCAATATCAAGGGAATGCAGATATTGTAGTGGCGATTGACGCCGGACATGGTGGAGAAGATCCCGGTTCTATCGGACCCGGGGGGAAATACGAAAAAAATGTGACGTTAAGTGTGGCGAAAAAGTTGGCCGCTCAATTGAATGCTGTCCCCGGAATGAAAGCAGTCTTGACCCGTAAAGGGGATTATTTTGTTAATTTAAACCGGCGTTCCGAGATAGCCAGAAAAAATAAAGCACACTTGTTGATTTCCATTCATGCGGATGCGTTTACATCACCACAACCCAGAGGCGCTTCTGTTTTTGTCCTGAATACCCGTCGTGCCAATACAGAAATTGCCAAGTGGGTCGAAGATCATGAACGGCAATCTGAGTTGCTTGGTGGTGCCGGACAGGTTTTGGCGAAAAGAAATAACGATAAAAATATTAGTCAAACCTTATTGGACTTACAATTTAGTCATTCGCAGAAAGAAGGTTACACCGTTGCCAGAGACATCTTGAAAGAATTAGGAAAGGTGGCTCGGCTACATAAGAAAACACCGGTCAATGCGAGCCTCGCAGTTCTTAAATCTCCGGATATTCCGTCTGTTCTGATTGAAACGGGTTTTATTTCCAACCCGACAGAAGAGCGGCTGTTATTTCAGAGTAGTCATCAGAATAAGCTCTCGGAAGCTATGGCAAAAGCCGTTGTGAACTACTTTGAGGACAGACCACCGGAGGGAACATTGTTTGCCAGCCGTAAAAAAGCCAGAAAACATGTGGTTCAAGCGGGGGAGTCTTTGTCAGTCATCGCCCAGCGGTACGGGGTCACCACGGCAACATTAAGTCGTGAGAATCATTTGAACTCATCAACGTTGAGAGTCGGACAGGTTCTCGTGATACCAAGCAGCCATACGAACCCGATTGTGGTGCCTGAAATCAAAAATCCGGTTGAAACCGAAGTGATTACGCATACGGTTAAATCAGGCGAATACTTGGGAGCAATAGCCAATAAATATAAAGTGAGTGTTGCTGCCATACGTAAAGAGAACCGGCTTCGCTCATCCGTGTTGCATGTTGGTCAGAAGCTGAAAATTACGGTGAGCCTGAAAGATAGGCCGTTACGCAAACACCAAGTCAAACGGGGTGAGTATTTAAGTAAGATTGCAAAAGACTATGGTGTGAGTATCAACAGTATCCGTCAGGCAAACCAGCTCCATTCTGATCAGTTAAAGATTAAACAGATACTCATTATTCCCAATAGATAATCCTATGACGATAAAGATTTTACCTGCTCGGCTGGCAAACCAGATTGCGGCCGGAGAAGTTGTTGAAAGACCTGCCTCAGTCGTAAAAGAGTTGGTTGAAAATAGTCTGGATTCAGGTGCTACCCGAATTGATGTCGATATTGAAAAAGGGGGCGCAAAACTGATCCGTGTCAGAGATAACGGACACGGCATCGAAAAAGATCAACTCACGCTGGCGCTCAGTCGTCACGCAACCTCAAAAATTCATTCTCTCGATGATCTGGAAGCCATTATCAGTCTGGGGTTCCGGGGAGAAGCGCTGGCAAGTATCAGTTCGGTTTCCCGTCTTTCGTTAACATCGCGTCCGGCAATGCAGGATGAGGCGTGGCTGGCTTATAGTGAAGGCCGGGATATGGCGGTACAGCTTCAGCCTGCCGCTCATCCGGTTGGTACAACGGTTGAAGTCTTGGATCTGTTTTTTAACACACCGGCCAGAAGAAAATTTTTACGGACAGAAAAAACGGAATTTACCCATATTGAGGAAGTGCTCAAGCGGATTGCATTGAGCCGTTTTGATGTGACTATTTTTCTGAAACATAATGGCAAAATGGTGCGTCAGTATCGGGCTGCTCAGACTGAACTGCAAAAAGAAAAACGTATTGCTGCCGTCTGTGGTCAGCCGTTTGTCCGGCATATGTTGAAAGTTGAACTGGAACATCAAGGGCTGATATTGCATGGATGGATCTCAACGCCTGAAGGTGCGAGACAACAAAGTGACTTGCAATATTGTTATGTCAACGGCCGGATGATGAAAGATAAACTGATCAATCATGCCATCCGGCAAAGTTATGAAAAAAGTCTGAGTCCAGAACAGTATGCAGCTTATGTGCTGTATATTGAGTTAGATCCGAGACAGGTTGATGTCAATGTCCATCCGGCCAAACATGAAGTGCGTTTCCATCAGGCTCGTTTAGTTCATGATTTTATCTATCAGGCTATCAGCAGTGCACTTGTTGAGGGGCAACACATTGATGAGCCAGAGGTTACTCAGTCTGCGTTTCACCATCAAACGACGGATGATGGGACCGTATCGGCTAAAATTTCACCTCAACTATTAGATGCGATTGATAAAACACCATCTTATCCGGGGAGGGAGAAGGAACGTTCAGACGCTACCAAAGATGAAGTGCGGGAAAGTGTGCCTTCTCGGTCTTGGCAACAATCCGGCTCTGCGGCTTCTTCTGCCGGTTTTGGCAGTGCAGGGAATCGGAGTCAGGCCAAATCGACCTCACGACAAGAGGCGAAGCTCTATCAGCAATTAATGAACGTCTCTCATGAGACCTCGGATGCGCAATCCTCTGTCGCGGTTCAGCAAGATAGCCTGCAAGTGTACGATGATGACATGGTGGCTGATGAAGTCATGGTGCTGGGGAAAGCGGTAGCGGTGATTCAAGGGAAGTTTCTGTTAATGAGCTCCGGGACATCCTGTTGTATGGTCGCACTTGAAAAAGCCAATCGCCTGAAGTTGGAAAAACAGCTTGACGCTATATCACAACCCCGTAAAGGGCAGCCGCTGTTAGTTCCCTTATCGTTGAAGTTGTCACAGCAACAGTTATCCTGTGCGACACAATATCAGGATGTTTTTTTGCGACTTGGGATTGAGTTGAAAAAGCGTTCAGCAGATACCTTAATGGTGATGAGTGTCCCGCAACCGCTGCGCCAGCAGAATTTGCAGAAATTAATTCCAGATCTGTTATCTTACACCTCTTGTTTAAACCAGAACGATCAATCCGCAGCGTTAGCTAGTGTGACTGAGTGGCTCGCTGACTATGCGAATACCGCACAAAGTGACTACACTTTGTCACAAGCGATTCAACTCATTGCTGAAGTTGAGCAGCTATATTCCGAGCAATTGCCTTTAGATGATAGGGCGTTTGTTCGCCCCGTGGATTTTTCGGCAACAATTACAGCATTTTACTCATGAGCCAACAACGACCTCTGGCCCTGTTTTTGATGGGGCCTACCGCGTCAGGAAAAACTGATTTAGCAATCCGTTTATGCCAGAATTTTCCGATTGAAATCATTAGCGTTGATTCCGCGTTGATTTACCGGGGCATGGATATCGGGACGGCCAAGCCTACGGCAGCAGAGCTGGCATTGGCGCCCCATCGGTTAATCGATATTTTAGAGCCGGAATCCGCCTATTCAGCTGCGGACTTTCGTCGGGATGCGCTTCAGCATATGCATGAAATCGTGCAAAACGGTAAGATCCCGCTCTTGGTCGGTGGCACGATGCTGTACTTTAAAGCATTACTTGAAGGGTTATCTCCTTTACCGGCAGCCAATGCTGAGATTCGACAGCAGATTGAACGAGAAGCTGACGATTCAGGGTGGTCGGCATTGCATCAACAGTTGGCTGAGATTGATCCTGAGTCGGCTGCGCGGATCCATCCCAATGATCCGCAAAGGTTATCCAGAGCATTGGAAGTTTATCGAATTTCTGGAAAAACTTTGACGGAATTGACGCGAACGAAGGGAGAAGTGCTACCATTTGATGTGGTACAGTTCGCGATTGCACCTCAGGAGCGCTCCGAGCTTCATCGGCGAATCGAAATTCGCTTTAACAAGATGATCGAAGCCGGATTTGAAGATGAGGTCAAAGCGTTATATGCTCGTCAGGAGCTCCATGCTGATTTACCTTCTATTCGTTGTGTCGGTTACCGGCAGATGTGGGAGTATTTAGACGGAAGTTGTTCGCTTGATGAAGCAATTTATCGTGGTATATGTGCCACTCGTCAATTAGCCAAACGTCAGATCACATGGCTCCGTAGCTGGAATGATCTGACTTGGCTGGATAGCGAGAATATTGAACAAGCGTATGAAATTATATCGAATTCGATAGCTTCTTATCGAGTACGCTGTGTATAATGTGATCGTTTTTGTGTCGTACATCCTTTATGGACATGTCACTTGAAATTTTGGTTCAGAAGCGCCATAACTTGGGTGTCTCAGGATGTTACTTTATTCGTTTAGCTCGGATGCAAAGGCTGCACAAAGCTTGGTGTACCACTAGCTAAATAATTAATACAAATAGAAAATAAGGAAAATAAAATGGCTAAGGGGCAATCTCTACAAGACCCATTCTTAAATGCATTACGTCGCGAGCGTATTCCTGTATCCATTTATTTGGTTAATGGTATTAAACTGCAGGGGCAGATCGAATCGTTTGATCAGTTTGTCATTCTGTTGAAAAACACAGTCAACCAAATGGTCTATAAGCACGCAATTTCAACGGTTGTTCCGGCTCGTGCGGTCAGCCATCATGGTGATCGTCCTGCTAACGAGCGTGCATCAGATAAGTCAGACGATTAATCATATACAATATCTTATAAGGAGTTGATAGCTTGTTTGACCGTTATGAAGCCGGTGAGCGAGCCGTACTTGTTCATATCAACTTTACGCAAGAAGGGGAGTGGGAAGATCTCAGCGAATGTGAAATGCTGGTTAGTTCCGCTGGAGTCACGACACTGCAAGTGATAACAGGTAGTCGTCAGGCTCCACACCCCAAATATTATGTCGGTGAGGGTAAAGCTCAGGAAATTGCACAAGCTGTAATGCAAACTGAAGCTGAAGTTGTGATTTTCAACCATGCCCTTTCTCCCGCCCAAGAGCGCAACCTTGAACAGTTGTGTCAATGTCGAGTGATTGATCGTACTGGATTGATCCTGGATATCTTTGCTCAGCGAGCACGAACCCATGAAGGGAAGCTACAAGTTGAACTTGCTCAGCTTCGTCATCTGTCAACACGACTGGTTCGTGGCTGGACACACCTTGAACGTCAGAAAGGTGGGATTGGTCTTCGGGGCCCCGGGGAAACACAGCTAGAAACAGACCGACGTTTATTGCGTGAGCGGATTAAAGCGATACTACGTCGCTTAGAAAAAGTTGCCAAGCAGCGAGAACAAGGGCGTCGCGCCCGAAACCGTGCCGAAGTACCGACGATATCGCTCGTCGGATATACCAATGCCGGTAAATCAACACTGTTTAACCGTATTACCGAAGCTGGTGTTTACGCAGCTGATCAGTTATTTGCAACATTAGATCCCACGTTGAGAAGAATTCAACTCGAAGATGTGGGGAATGCAATTTTAGCCGATACGGTGGGATTTATCCGTCACTTGCCCCATGATTTAGTGGCTGCCTTTAAAGCAACATTACAAGAAACTCAGGAAGCTGACATTTTGTTACATGTTGTAGATGCAAGTGATGAGCGTTTTCGTGACAATATAAGAGCCGTCGATGATGTGCTTGCTGAAATTGAAGCAGATGAAGTTCCGGTTCTGCTGGTGATGAACAAGATCGACAATATGGAAAGTCAGCAACCCAGAATTGAACGAGATGATGAAGGCATCCCTCGAATCGTTTGGGTTTCAGCAATGGAAGGTCTTGGTATTGAGCTGCTTTTTCAAGCGCTGACAGAGCGGTTATCCGGAAAAATCGTTCAGTATCAACTGTGTATCCCACCTGAACACCAGGGGCGTATGCGCAGTTTTTTCTTCAAGAATCGATCGATTTTGCAGGAATCATATGATCAACAAGGAAATTTATTAATTTCTATTCGTATGCAACAAGCGGATTGGTCTAGACTAGAAAAAAGAGAACACGCAGTTTTATCTGACTTTATAGTTACTTAAAGGACTGCTAGAGTGTAACGTCATATCAAATGATGGAGATTACTAATGGCGTGGAATGAGCCTGGTAATAACAACGGTAATAATGACCGTGATAAAGATCCGTGGGGTAATAAGGACCACGGTGACCGTGGCGGCCGTGATCAAGGGCCACCGGATCTGGATGAAGTGTTCAATAAACTGAGCCAGAAAATTAGCGGTAAGTTTGGTAAGAAAGGAGGCGGTAATAAAGGATCCTCTTTTCCCGGCGGTGGTTCCATTGGATTTGGAATCATTGCTGTCATCGCCGTTGCAATTTGGTTTTTCTCCGGATTTTATACTATCGGTGAAGCCGAGCGGGGTGTTTTACTGAGACTGGGTAAGTTTGACCATATCGTCAATCCCGGTTTGAACTGGCGAGCACGCTTTATTGATGAAGTAGAACCCGTCAATGTTCAGGCGATCCGTTCATTACGGGCAACGGGTCTGATGCTGACAAAAGATGAGAATGTGGTTACCGTCGGAATGGATATCCAGTACCGGGTAGCGGATCCATATAAATATCTCTATCAAGTCACGAGTGCTGACGATAGTTTACGTCAAGCCACTGACTCAGCACTGCGTGCCGTTATTGGTGACTCGTTGATGGATAGCATTTTAACCAGTGGCCGTCAGCAGATCCGCGAAACGACTCAAAACACATTGAATGACATCATTAAGAAGTATGATATGGGTTTAACGATTGTCGATGTGAACTTTCAGTCTGCTCGTCCTCCGGAGCAAGTTAAAGATGCGTTTGATGACGCAATTGCAGCCCGAGAAGATGAAGAGCGTTTCATTCGTGAAGCAGAAGCCTATAAAAATGAGGTGCTTCCTAAGGCAACCGGTCGTGCTGAGCGTTTGAAGAAAGAAGCGCAAGGTTATAGCGAACGAGTGCTGAATGAAGCTTCTGGTCAGGTTGCTCAGTTTGCCAAATTACTGCCGGAATATAAGGCGGCTCCGGAAGTAACAAGAAACCGTTTGTACATCGATACCATGCAGGCTGTCTATTCTCATTCATCGAAAGTTCTGATTGATTCTAAGTCGAGTGGTAATTTGCTCTATCTGCCAATTGATAAATTGTCGGGGAAGGGAGAAACGCAAACCAAGAGAGATTTGAAGTCATCGCCACTTTATGACCATATCGAACTTGAGTCGCAGAAAAGTAGTAATCAAGATGATGCACAGCCACGCTCTGGATCACGACAAGGGAGATACTAAGAATGCGTAAGTTAATAATCCCTGTATTGGTGCTGCTTCTGATTGTTTTCCTTATGTCGGTATTCGTCATTCATGAAGGAGAGCGCGGCATCGTCGTTCGTTTTGGACGTGTCTTAAAAGATGGTGAAATTGCCCGTATCTATGATCCAGGTCTGCATTTTAAAATGCCTTTATTTGACCGGGTCAAAGTGCTTGAAGCTCGAATCCAGACCATGGATGGACGTTCTGACCGCTTTGTTACCGCAGAGAAAAAAGACGTCATCATCGATTCTTATGTGAAGTGGCGGATTCAGAATTTCGGTACTTATTATCTGGCTACGGGAGGCGGGAGTTCTTTAACGGCTGAAGCACTGTTGGAGAGAAAGGTAACGGACGTATTACGTTCGGAGATCGGTTCTCGAGAGATTAAACAGATCGTATCCGGCCCGTTGGATGATAATAATGTCTTACCTGACAGCGAAAATTCAGAAGTCGTGACAACGGAAGCGGCAAAAGAAGCTTTGAAAATCGATGGTCAGCGTGACCAGATTATGGAAGAAGTATTGCTGAGCACACGTGAAAGCGCGATGAAAGATTTAGGTGTCTACGTTGTTGATTTTCGGATGAAAAAGATCAACTTGCCTGATGAGATTAGCGAATCGATTTACAAACGGATGAGAGCGGAACGTGAGTCTGTCGCTCGTAAACACCGTTCACAAGGTCGTGAGAAAGCGGAAATCATCAAGGCTCAGGCTGAGCTTGAGGTGGCAACGATTCTGGCTGAGGCTGATAAAACGGCTCGTGTAACGCGTGGTGAAGCAGATGCGAAAGCAGCTAAAATCTATGCGGATTCATACAGCCAAGATCCGGAATTCTTTACCTTCCTGCGTTCTTTAAAGGCTTATGAAGAATCTTTCAACCAGAAAAGTGATATTCTGGTGCTTGATCCGGACAGTGAGTTTTTCCGTTATATGAAAAACTCAAAAGGTAAAAACACGAAATAAGTGTCAAGCATAGTATATCTGTAGCAAGCATAGTATAAAGGCTCCTTTCGGAGCCTTTATTTTTGGAATCAAATCTTATGTCTCATTCAATATGGTTGGCCGTCGGTTTATTACTGATTGCCGAAGGAATCGGTCCGCTTCTGACACCCAATGGCTGGCGCCGAATGCTCTCCCAGTTAAGCCAGCAACCTAATTCTCTACTGCGGCGAATCGGTGGTTGTCTGGTTGTGGCCGGTATTGTAATTGTCTATTTTTATCTCATATAGATGTGATTCCGATTCATCTGGGGCATATCAATAATGCGGCGGCGGTGTTTCTTGAGATGAGTCGGCAAGCGGTGATTCGCTAACATTTTTAAGCTTCCCGGCCATGAACTTCATTTGGTCTTGCATCCGGGAAATGGTCTGCTGTTGTTGACTGAGTGCTTGATTGAGTGCTTCGATGGTATCTTCCTGAAATGCCAACTGGCACTCCAAATCATTGATTCGAGCTTCTAGTCGTTCTGCTTCTTCTGGGGCCATTTTATTACTCATCCAATTCCCAAGCTTCTGCAATACCAGCAGAGTTTGCTGATATGACATGATGTTGTTGATTAAAGGCAACATCATACACGACAGAGCGGGGCGGTGGATCTACTTTTGGCGGCTCTGTTGAAAATTTATCAAGTTGTTCGCCGCTTTGCGTATCCCAGACAGCGACATAACCAGATGGCGTGCCAGTAATGAGTTGTGACCCATCATCAGAAAATCGCACAGCAGAAAAAATCAGTTGTCTGGCAAAACTGTGGAGGTGAGAGACTTCCTCGCCAGTATGTAAATCCCAGACTCGGGCCTCGTTTCCGCCATCGGATGTAAATGCAAAATCTCCGTCTCTCTGCAATGCGACACGCACGACGCGTTGTTCATGCTCAAATTTTCTTAGTATCTGACCTGATTTCGTGTCCCACAAATAAGCTTGATAGTCGTTGCCACCAGTGAGAGCAAAGCGACCATTGGGCGATAATGCAACAGAGTTAACTTTTTCATTATGGGCGAGGAACTCCATACGCCTTCCGCTGACTAAGTCCACGTAAATGGCTTTACCATTGGATAGACCCATGAGAACTTGTTCGCCATCTTTTGAGAGATCAATATCTCTGATGAGTCCGTCTGAAATAGACCAGAGCCCTTTAGACTGTGTCCAAGCTAAGTCCCAGACGGCGAAATTATTCTGCCCGGCTGTTACGGCATAGCGATCATTATCTGAAATTTTGATTTTGGTCACAGTGCTATTTTGTTGATCGAGGGGGCCAAGTAGTGCGAGTCGCTTGTTTTCTGAAAGATCCCAGAGCTGAAGCTGATTTTGTTGTGAATAGCTCAGGGCAAATCTTCCGTCCCGACTCAGGCCGAAAGCTGTCGCTCCTTCTGGGGTGATCTCCCACTTCTGGATGGGAGATGTGAAGAAAAAGCACCCATTTAACGTCACACTGACAATTAACATGAATAGATAAAGGGAAAATATTCGCATCAGTCTGAATTTCCATTGAGAGTTAAAGACATTCGAATCACATCACGTTATATTTGTATAACAATGTGTTGCTCATCAATTTTAGTCAAGAAATTATGAGTAATTACAAAAGGTTTGCCCACGTATTTGGAGAATTGAATGAAATCATTGTTAAAAGTGTCGTTTCTTGCTGCCGCTGTCATGCTTGCAGCAGGCTGTCAGGATGAAGGAAAACAAGAAACTAAAGCTGCGACTCAGGATGCTGCCAAACCAGCAGCGGTTCAGTTTAAGTCAGATGATGAAAAAGCAGCTTATGCGATTGGTGTCTCTTTCGCGAATTACCTAAGCACAAGCCTTGAAAAGCCAAAAGAATATGGCATTGATCTGGACAAAGATATTGTGTTGCAAGGGATTCAAAATGCATTTGCGAATAATTCAGCGATGACAGATGAAGATGCTCGTAAAGCATTGGAAGATTTTGATAAGCGACTCAATACACTGGCAACAACAAAAGCCAAAGAGAAAGCAGAAGCGAACAAGAAAGCCGGTGATGATTTCCGTGCAGAGTTTGAGAAACAAGACGGCGTGAAGAAAACCAAGTCAGGTCTGCTGTATCAAGTGATGACGAAAGGAACGGGTGAGTCACCAAAAGCAACCGATACCGTGCAAGTTCACTATAAAGGAACGTTGATCGATGGTACTCAGTTCGATAGCTCTTATGATCGTGGTGAGCCGGCAACATTCCCACTGGATCGAGTCATCCCAGGATGGACCGAAGGTGTCCAGCTGATGAAAGTTGGCGCGAAGTACAAGTTTGTCATTCCACCTGAACTGGCTTATGGCGACAGAGATACACCGTCGATTCCTGCCGATTCAACACTGGTATTTGAAGTTGAATTGTTGAAAGTCGAAAAAGCGGATGCTGCAAAGAAAGATAGTAAATAATAAGCGGTTGCAGTGACATTACTGTTTAAGCGATTTATTTCCAATCAAAAAGGCCTGATTTATCAGGCCTTTTTTTTGAGTTTGGTGACATAAATTTGTTTTAAATCAGTTGTTGCTACGATAGCTTAGCGATACTTTAAAATTTTCTGATAAACTTACATTCATTTGTTGATATTTTCGAAGGCTGGAACAACGTGGCGACGACAGAGACACTCAATGCTGACATGTTACTGGAAATTGAATCTGTGCATGTAAAACCGTTTACAGAGCATGATAAAATCATTCTCCGTTCTTATGAGGCAATTGTGGATGGTCTGGCAAGCCTGATCGGCCCGTTTTGTGAAATCGTCTTGCATTCACTGGAAGATCTGAATACTTCTGCCATCAAAATCGCCAATGGTGAAAACACCGGCCGTCAGGTTGGTTCACCGATTACGGATTTAGCATTGAAAATGCTGAAAGATATTGAAGGGTCTGAACGGAATTTTTCCCGTTCTTATTTTACCCGGGCAAAAGGTGGTGTATTAATGAAATCCATCACGATTGCGATCCGTAACGGTGATAATCGTGTGATTGGGTTGCTATGTATTAATGTCAATCTTGATGCACCATTTTCTCAGATATTGCAGTCATTTATGCCCAATCAAGATGCACAGGACGCAGCATCATCCGTCAATTTTGCCAGTGATGTGGAAGAGCTGGTGGATCAGACTGTCGAGCGAACGATTGAAGAAATCAATGCGGATAAATCCGTGTCGAATAATACTAAAAACCGGCAGATAGTGATGGCGTTATTCGATAAAGGCATCTTCGATATTAAAGATGCGATCAACCGCGTCGCTGATCGTCTGAATATATCGAAACATACGGTATATCTCTATATTCGTCAGCGTAAAACTGAGGATGATGATAAGTGAGTACTCTGACTTACACGTTGGTTGTGAATGGGCCACTCTACGGGACTCAGTCAGCCCGGAGTGCTTATCAGTTCGCTCGCGCTTTGATCCAGAAAGGACACACGCTTGTCAGCGTATTTTTCTATCAGGATGGTGTGACTAACGGCACCTCGTTGTCTGTTCCTGCCAATGATGAATTCGATCTGGCCAAAGCGTGGCAAAATTTGGCGCAAGAACATGGTGTCAGCCTTGAAACTTGTGTCGCTGCGTCTTTGAGACGCGGAATTTTGAGTGAAAAAGAAGCGACTCAACATTGTGTCTTTAAAGATAATCTGGCAGATGGATTTGTGCAGACCGGTCTGGGGAGTTTAGCCGAGGCAATGTTGACCCAAGATAGGATTATCCAGTTTTGAATCGTTTGATTTATGTTTTTCGTCATGCGCCTCATGGTCGCAGCTCCGGAAGAGAAGGGGTTGATGCGCTGTTGGCTGCCTCTGCTTATTGTGAAAACATTGCTGTTGTTTTCATGGGCGATGGTGTTTTACAACTTCTACAGGGACAGGAAACAGACGATATTCTCAGCAAGAATTATGCACCGATGCTTAAACTCCTCGATCTGTATGATATTGATCAGGTCTTTGTCTCTGAGACTGCATTAGGGCAACGGGGCGTGACGGAAGATGATTTGATCATTCCTGTGACCATTGTGCACGATGACACCATGATAGAGATTCTGCATCAGGCAGATAAAGTTTTGAGTTTTTGAGAAACCTTATGCTACATGTGATTAAAACAGACGCTGCATTAAAACAAGTTCATCCTTTCTATTCTGAGCAAGATAGCATCTTACTGATCGAAGACGCGGTTTATGCGGCAAACCCTTTGCACTATGCATTCGAATGGCTGAAAGGAAAAAACGTGTTTGTTTTGGAAGCTGATGCAAAAGCGCGCGGTATTTGCCACCGAATCGCTCCCTCGACGGTCATGACAAATTATCTGGGGTTTGTTGAATTGACCGAACAACACCACAGTGCAATGACTTGGGAATAAGTTTTCCTGCCATCCTAAAAAAAAACTGTATATTTCTTGACACATCTACCCGCGGTGCATAGAATTTTGCGTCCCTATTTGTATAGGGTATAGATTTTTCACAAAGCTTACTTTAAGTAAATCAGGAGCTAGTTAATGGCAACTATTAACCAGTTGGTTCGCAAACCTCGTGTGAAGCAAGTTGCAAAAAGCAACGTGCCAGCACTGGAAGCGTGCCCACAAAAACGTGGTGTATGTACTCGTGTTTACACTACTACACCAAAAAAACCTAACTCAGCACTTCGTAAAGTATGTCGTGTGCGTTTAACCAACGGTTTTGAAGTTACTTCATATATCGGTGGTGAAGGTCACAACCTACAAGAGCACAGTGTTGTTTTGATCCGTGGTGGTCGTGTTAAAGACCTTCCGGGTGTTCGTTACCACACTGTTCGTGGTGCGCTTGACTGTGCAGGCGTTAACGACCGTAAACAAGGTCGTTCTAAGTACGGTGTGAAACGTCCTAAATCTTAATGTTTCTCTGTTGAAATAAGCGTTAAGTAAGGCCAAACACTAATTTAAATATTAATTTTGAAGAAACTGAAAAGTTTTGGATAACCTGAAGAAGACAACGGAGAATATCCATGCCACGTCGTCGCGTAATTGGTCAGCGTAAGATCCTTCCAGATCCGAAGTTCAAGTCTGAACTGCTGGCAAAATTCGTCAACATCCTAATGGTTGACGGAAAAAAATCAGTTGCAGAAAAGATTGTTTATACTGCACTAGATTCTATGGCTGAGAAATCTGGTAAAGATCACTTAGCTGTATTTGAAGAAGCTCTTGAAAATGTTCGCCCAGCGGTTGAGGTTAAGTCTCGTCGTGTCGGTGGATCAACTTACCAAGTTCCTGTAGAAGTTCGTCCGGTTCGCCGTAACGCACTTGCTATGCGTTGGTTAGTTGAAGCTGCGCGTAAGCGTGGTGAGAAATCTATGGCTGCTCGTCTGGCTGCTGAAATGCTGGATGCTGCAGAAAACAAAGGCTCTGCGGTTAAGAAACGTGAAGACGTTCACCGTATGGCTGAAGCAAACAAAGCGTTTGCTCATTACCGTTGGTAATACCTTCTGTACTGCGGGGTTCCCGCAGTACTTTTTCTATTTTCTAAGGTCCACCTTAGTTAAGAGGATACAACCGTGGCTCGTAAAACTCCTATCGAGCGCTACCGTAACATCGGTATATGTGCTCATGTAGACGCAGGAAAGACAACCACTACTGAGCGTATACTGTTCTACACCGGCCTGTCTCATAAAATCGGCGAAGTTCACGATGGTGCAGCAACCATGGACTGGATGGAGCAAGAGCAGGAACGCGGTATCACCATTACTTCTGCAGCAACGACCACATTCTGGCGTGGTATGCAGGCGCAATTCCCCGATCATCGCATCAATATTATCGATACTCCCGGACACGTTGACTTTACGATTGAAGTTGAGCGTTCTCTTCGTGTACTTGATGGTGCTGTGGTCGTTTTTTGTGGTGCCTCTGGTGTTGAACCTCAGTCTGAAACAGTATGGCGTCAGGCGGATAAATATCATGTTCCGAGATTAGTTTTCGTGAACAAGATGGACCGTGCTGGTGCAGATTTCTTGCGTGTGGTAAATCAAATTAAAGATCGACTAGGCGCAACACCTGTACCGATTCAGTTAAATATCGGTGCAGAAGATGAATTTAAAGGTGTTATTGACCTATTCAAGATGAAAGCCATTAACTGGAATGATGAAGATCAGGGCATGACTTTCACTTATGAGGATATCCCGGCGGATATGCTCGAGCTGGCTGAAGAATGGCGTAGCCATATGGTGGAATCCGCTGCTGAAGCCAATGAAGAATTGATGGACAAATACCTTGAAGAGGGCGAGTTAAGCGAAGACGAGATTAAACTTGGTTTGCGGACTCGGACTCTGAATAATGAAATTGTTCTGGCGACTTGCGGTAGTGCATTTAAAAACAAAGGGGTTCAGGCTGTTCTGGATGCCGTCATCGAATTTTTACCATCACCTATTGATGTTCCATCAATTAAAGGTGTTGATGATCATGAAAATGAGATTGAGCGTCATGCCGATGATACTGAACCGTTTTCAGCACTTGCATTTAAGATCGCAACGGATCCATTTGTGGGTACTTTGACCTTCGTTCGGGTTTATTCCGGCGTATTAAATTCTGGTGATGCAGTTTATAACTCGGTCAAACAAAAGCGTGAACGGGTTGGACGTATCGTTCAGATGCATTCAAACAAACGTGAAGAAGTCAAAGAAGTTCGTGCCGGTGATATTGCTGCCGCGATTGGCTTGAAAGACGTCACCACTGGTGACACGCTTTGTGATCAGAATCATAAGGTTATTCTGGAACGAATGGAGTTCCCTCAACCTGTGATTCAAATCGCTGTAGAGCCACGCTCTAAAGCGGATCAGGAAAAGATGGGGATTGCGCTAGGAAAACTGGCGGCTGAAGATCCATCATTCCGCGTTGAAACTGATGCTGAAACGGGTCAGACTCTGATATCTGGTATGGGTGAACTTCACTTGGATATCATTGTTGACCGGATGAAGCGTGAGTTTAGCGTGGATTGCAACGTGGGCAAACCTCAGGTTGCTTATCGTGAAACCATTCGTGGTCGAACGGAAGTCGAAGGCAAGTTTGTTCGTCAGTCTGGTGGACGTGGTCAATATGGTCATGTATGGCTGAAAATTGAGCCCTCAGAACCGGGTGAAGGTTTTGTCTTTGTTGACGAAATTGTGGGTGGGGCAATTCCGAAGGAATTCATTAACCCAGTCGCAAAAGGTATCGAGGAGCAAATGAACAACGGTGTGCTTGCTGGTTATCCGGTATTGGATATCAAGGCAACACTCTTTGATGGTTCATTCCACGATGTCGATTCAAGTGAGATGGCGTTTAAGATCGCTGGCTCAATGGCATTCAAGAAAGGTGCGCTGCAAGCAAACCCCGTTATTCTTGAACCGCTGATGAAAGTTGAAGTAACCACTCCGGAAGATTGGATGGGTGATGTGGTCGGTGATTTGAACCGTCGTCGTGGTCTCATTGAAGGTATGGATGATGGCCCTGCGGGACTGAAAATTATTCATGCCAAAGTACCACTTTCTGAGATGTTTGGTTACGCAACAGACCTGCGTTCTGCGACTCAAGGCCGCGCTTCGTATTCGATGGAATTCTCTGAATACGCAGAAGTGCCGAAAAACATTGCTGATGCAATTGTCGCTGAGCGTGGTTAACCTTTATTTGTCGCAAATAGTGGTTAATAACGAATCTATTGCGTTGACGTACGTTGACGCATAAAATAGCAATTTCTGGCGCACTTTAAGTGTACGTTACTTAGAGTGAATCATAACTAGGAAGGAACACGATCGTGTCTAAAGAAAAATTTGAACGTACGAAACCGCACGTAAACGTTGGTACTATCGGCCACGTTGACCACGGTAAAACAACACTAACAGCAGCAATCTGTACAGTGCTTTCTAAAGTATACGGCGGAGCAGCACGTGACTTTGCGTCAATCGATAACGCCCCAGAAGAGCGTGAGCGCGGTATTACAATTTCTACTTCACACGTAGAGTACGATACACCGACACGTCACTACGCACACGTAGACTGTCCTGGACACGCGGACTATGTTAAAAACATGATCACCGGTGCAGCACAGATGGACGGTGGTATCCTAGTTGTTGCTGCGACAGATGGTCCAATGCCACAAACTCGTGAGCACATTCTCTTAGGCCGTCAGGTTGGTATTCCTTACATCATCGTCTTCATGAACAAATGTGACATGGTAGATGATGAAGAGCTGCTTGAGCTGGTAGAAATGGAAGTTCGTGAACTGCTGTCAGAATACGATTTCCCAGGAGATGACCTACCAGTCATCCAAGGTTCAGCGCTGGGTGCACTGAACGGTGAAGAGCAGTGGGAGAAGAAGATTGTTGAGTTGGCAGAAGCTCTTGACAGCTACATCCCAGAGCCAGAGCGTGTGATTGACCAAGCATTCCTGCTGCCAATCGAAGATGTATTCTCAATCCAAGGCCGTGGAACAGTTGTAACAGGTCGTGTAGAGCAAGGAATCATCCGAGTTGGTGACGAAGTTGAAATCATTGGTGTGAAAGACACAACGAAGACAACTTGTACAGGTGTAGAGATGTTCCGTAAGCTGCTTGACGAAGGTCGTGCAGGTGAGAACGTTGGTGTGTTACTTCGTGGTACTAAGCGTGACGAAGTAGAACGTGGTCAGGTACTGGCAAAACCAGGTTCAATCACGCCACACACTAAGTTCGAATCAGAAGTTTACGTGTTGTCAAAAGATGAAGGTGGTCGTCATACGCCATTCTTCAAAGGTTACCGTCCACAGTTCTACTTCCGTACAACGGACGTGACAGGTAGCATCGAGTTGCCAGCAGGCGTAGAGATGGTGATGCCAGGTGATAACATTCAGATGACAGTTGAACTGATTGCCCCAATCGCGATGGACGAAGGTCTTCGTTTTGCGATCCGTGAAGGTGGCCGTACAGTTGGCGCTGGTGTTGTCGCAAAAATCATTGCATAATGATTTGAGCTAACACAAGTTAGAGAAAGGGAAGCCATCGGCTTCCCTTTTTTATTACAGCGCTGAAACCACGATTGAGGTGAGCCGCCATGGTATTACAGATGATGTATGCAAAATAAAAGTTAATTATAGAAATAATAACGATTATCGTTTATATTTGTATTGTGTGTTGTTATGTAGTGTGTGCCATTATGATTGTTTGTCTCTGTCATTCTGTTTCTGATAAAAAGCTGCGTCAGCTCGTGCTTGAAGATGGAATCAGCGATATGAAAGGAATTCGGCGCTGTACTGCATTAGGGACTCAATGCGGAAAGTGTGTCCGTCAGGCAAAGGAGATCTTGAACGAAACGGTTGCATCTCAATATAAGCAAGTGGGTTGAAACTAATTATCTGTTTTTACAGATTTAAATTTGACACTTCTCTGTCGGGTTCTAAAGTTAATAGAGCCAACGAGGAGGTTTTGTCATGAAAGGCGATCCAATAATTATTCAACACTTGAACAAAATTCTGGCCAATGAGCTGATTGCAATCAACCAATATTTCTTACATGCACGCATGTATAAAGATTGGGGGCTCAAACAGCTGGCGGACAAAGAATATCATGAATCAATTGATGAGATGAAACATGCTGACCATTTGATTGAAAGGATACTCTTTTTAGAAGGGCTCCCCAATTTACAGGATTTGGGAAAGCTGCTGATTGGCGAAGATACCAAAGAAATGCTCGAATGTGACCTGAAATTAGAGATGGCAGCTATCCCTGATTTGAAAGAGGCCATTGCTTATGCTGAAGATATTCGTGATTATGTTTCCAGAGATCTGTTTCTAGACATCTTAGAAGATGAAGAAGAACATGTAGACTGGCTCGAAACCCAGCTCGGTTTGATTGAAATGACGGGATTAGAGAATTATCTTCAGGCGCAATTTGTTGATGAAGATTAGTGTGATAGATACAGAGGACGAGCAAGATGCCCGTCCTTTATTTTATGGTGCTTCATCGTTATATTTCTCTTGCTAATACTGCTTCCTTTCTGTACTATTCGACCTCTTAAATTCCTGGTCACTTACTTTACCGTTCCTTGCTTCCTCTGGACGACCGGGCCAAACGTGGAAGCTGAATAATCCGTAAGGAGCAAACATGCGTCATTACGAAATCGTATTCATGGTGCACCCAGATCAAAGCGAGCAAGTTGCTGGCATGATCGAGCGTTACACTGGTTCTATCACTGAAGCTGGCGGTACAATTCACCGTCTGGAAGATTGGGGACGTCGTCAACTTGCATACCCAATTAACAAACTGCACAAAGCTCACTATGTTCTGATGAACGTAGAAGCTGAGCAGTCAGTTGTTGATGAACTGGAAACTGCTTTCCGTTTTAACGATGCAGTTCTGCGTAACATGATTATGCGTACTAAGTCTGCTGTGACTGAACCATCAATCATGCTGAAAGCTCGTGAAGAGCGTTCTAAGCGTGATGAAGTGAAGTCAGAAGAAAACAGTGCAGACATTGCTGAGTAATTGATTTTATGACCAATCGAATGGAACTTAGCGGTACGATTGTCAAGCATCCCATTCGAAGCCAGAGTCCGTCAGGTATCGAACATTGTCGCTTTTGGTTAGAACATCGTTCGGTTGCTGTTGAAGCGGATTTATCCAGACAGGTTTATTGTCGAATGCCTGTCGTGGTCAGTGGTCAGCGGTCACAGTCTTTCACTCACAATTTAGTACAGGGCAGCAGTATCAAGGTAAGTGGCTTTGTGACTTATCAGACCGACCGAAATGGTGTCGGTAAATTGGTACTTCATGCTCAAGAGATTACTCAAATTTAGATCAGGAGATAGCCCATGGCTCGTTTCTTCCGTCGTCGTAAATTCTGTCGTTTTACTGCAGAAGGCGTCCAAGAGATTGATTACAAAGATGTAGCAACTCTTAAAAACTATATTACTGAAGCTGGTAAAATCGTACCAAGCCGTATCACTGGTACCAGCGCTAAATATCAGCGTCAGCTAGCTCGTGCTATTAAGCGTGCTCGCTACCTAGCTCTACTGCCATACACTGACAAACATCAGTAATCGGCACCGTTTATTAAGAAAGAGGATTAAACAATGCAAGTTATTCTACTTGATAAAATCGGTAACCTAGGTGGTCTTGGTGATACAGTCAACGTGAAATCTGGTTATGCCCGTAACTTTCTTATCCCTCAAGGTAAAGCAGTTATGGCAACTAAAGCAAACGTTGAGATGTTTGAGCACCGTCGTGCCGAATTAGAAGCTCAAGTTGCTGAGCAACTGGCAGCTGCACAATCACGCGCCGACAAAGTAAACGCTTTGGAAGCGGTTGTAATTGCATCAAAAGCTGGTGAAGAAGGTAAACTCTTCGGTTCTATCGGTACTCGCGATATTGCTGATGCAGTGACTGCTGCTGGCGTTCAAGTGAGCAAAAGTGAAGTTCGTCTTCCTGAAGGTGCTCTACGCAACGTTGGTGAGTATGACATCAGCATTCAACTTCACTCTGAAGTGTTTGCAGAAGTTAAACTACAGGTTGTTGCTGAATAATTTTTCGGCCAGTCCAGTATAAAAAACACCAGCTTATGCTGGTGTTTTTTTTATCTCTAACCCACGTTTTTAACGGTAGTGCCGGTCTGGCAATTATGAGAAACGGTAACGCTGTTTAGCATTCAGAAATGGTAAACAACATTAATTGATGTCGCACTGTCTGCTTTTTTGAGGCTATCAGGAACGCGTGAGTGATAGGAGCGCGAGTAATCCAGCTTTAAAGCAAGATTTTGAGTGATATCATTGGTCAGGTTGATATTGGTTGTCATCAGTGTGTTACTGTCCCCGGAGACAACGGTGATATCACTGCCAAGCGTCACTGTTTTTGTCAGACTCCAATCAATTCTGGCATTGCCCCGGGCAATGGGTTCTCTCACCGTTTCAGGAAAGATCAGGTCATCGTCGTCGAGTTCATCTAGGTTGGGTTTCTGATAGCGATACCCCGGACCCAATTCAAGCTCGATGGTCAGTGCATCGGTATGTGTCAACTGATAACCATAACCTGCCGAGAAGGTATAGTCCTTAAAATAAGCGCTATATTTGGAATCAATCCCGTTAAAGCTACTATATATATAGCCTTTCGGACTGACTTTGTAGTCGGACTGTAGGGTGTAGGTCGATTTTCTCTTGTATTCACCGCCATATTTATCCAGTCGGTAAAATTCCCATTTGCCTGTCGTCCGGTGTCTTCCTGACGTGTACTCAGCCAATATATTGACATTGAGCGATTCTGTATTCGTATTACCAGTATGTCTTTGGTAGCCGAGCTCGACCTGACCTTGTAGTGGCGCAGGCATTTCTTGCTCTGTTGACTCTTCTTCTGCATGAACAGCACTGATAAAACAAAGACTGAAGGTCATCAGCCAATACCTAAACACACGAAACCTCTAAAGAATGACCATTAAGCTAGAGACAATACTAGAGTGAATTGTCCAGTCAATAGTCAGTTCTGGGTTAATTCTGCATGAGATAATTACAAATCCGATATTCTCGTTATAATGGGCACACTTTGTCGTGGTATTGAGAAAAGTCATGGTTGATTCCAAGTTTGAAAACAGAAATCGTAAGCAAACTGATGCGCAAGTTGAAGGTATCAAAATGCCTCCCCATTCACTAGAAGCAGAGCAATCTGTTCTGGGGGGGTTATTGCTGGATAATGAGCGGTGGGATACTGTGGCCGAACGTGTTGTGACCAGTGACTTCTTCAGCCGTCCACACCGTTTGATTTTCGATGGGATTAAATCGATTCTGGAAGGTGGGAAACCTCTCGATCTGATTACACTCTCCGAATATCTTGAACAACGAGAACAACTGGATGATGTCGGTGGATTTGCCTATCTGACCGATCTTGCTAAAAACACGCCAAGTGCTGCGAATATCAATGCATACGCAGATATTGTTGCTGAACGAGCTTTAGTGCGTAATCTGATTGGTGTCGCCAATGAGATCGCTGATGCCGGTTATGATCCGCAAGGACGCAGCTCAGAAGACCTGTTGGACTTTGCTGAAAGTAAAGTCTTTGCAATTGCTGAGTCCCGAACCAATGAAAATGAAGGACCACAAAATGTCGATTCGATTCTGGAGAAAACGTTGGAGAGAATCGAAATTTTGTACAAAAGTCCTCAGGATGGTGTCACCGGGGTTAATACCGGCTTTACTGATTTAAATAAGAAAACTGCAGGATTACAGCCTTCAGATTTAATCATTGTCGCTGCGCGTCCATCGATGGGGAAAACAACCTTCGCGATGAACTTATGTGAAAATGCTGCGATGGAGCAAGATAAACCGGTACTGATATTTTCTCTGGAGATGCCTTCCGAGCAGATCATGATGCGGATGTTGGCATCTTTATCTCGTGTCGATCAGACTAAAATCCGAACCGGTAATCTGGATGATGAGGATTGGGCCAGAATTTCTTCTACCATGGGGATTCTTATGGAAAAGAAGAATATGTTTATCGATGACAGTTCAGGTCTGACTCCCACGGAACTTCGTTCTCGGGCGCGCCGGGTTGCCCGGGAGCACGGTGGGTTATCACTCATCATGGTGGACTACCTGCAATTGATGCGGGTTCCGGCAATGTCCGATAACCGGACACTGGAAATTGCAGAAATATCGCGCTCTCTGAAAGCGCTGGCGAAAGAGTTAAATGTACCGGTGGTCGCGCTTTCCCAGTTAAACCGTTCTCTGGAGCAACGGGCGGACAAACGGCCGGTCAACTCGGATCTGCGGGAATCAGGCTCTATCGAGCAGGATGCGGACTTAATTATGTTTATCTACCGTGATGAAGTCTATCATCCGGATAGTGCCATGAAAGGCACCGCTGAAATTATTCTCGGTAAGCAGCGGAATGGTCCGATCGGTTCGGTACGCTTAACCTTCCAAGGCCAATATTCCCGTTTTGATAACTATGCCGGGCCTGCCTTTGATTTTGATGATGAGTGATTATTTCACTCATCAAGTTCATTTTTTAGCGTAGAAATGTGGCTATTCTCCAGAAATGGTTGCCACGATCTTTCGTTGCCCGCCATGATTTCTATGCTCTCCCAGATAGATTCCCTGCCAGGTTCCCATTGCCAGTTCTCCTTGAGTAATCGGGATCGTCAGGCTTGCCCCCAGTGTGGATGATTTAATATGAGCGGGCATATCGTCATCACCTTCATAAGTGTGTCGATAGTATGGCGCTCTTTCCGGAATGCTGCGGTTAAAGTGAGCTTCCATATCATGCCGAACCGTCGGATCCGCGTTTTCATTAATACTTAAACTGGCCGATGTATGCTGAATAAACAAATGGAGCAGCCCGACGGAAACAGAGTGAATCTGAGGGAGTTGTTCGACAACTTCGTCTGTAATCAGGTGAAATCCGCGTGGTTTCTCCTGAAGATAGATGATGGTTTGTGACCACATTGTAAGCACCTATTAGAACGATGTGTAGTGGTACGGTGAATTTGGCCACCTGATTAGAGGTGTTAAAATACACCTCATAGCATGACAGGTGAAACTATGACCAAGCGTACCAGACGCACTTTCAGTGCGGAATTCAAACTCGAAGCAGCGCAACTTGTTCTCGATCAAAACTACACCGTTGTTGAAGCTGCAAAAGCCATGGGTGTTGGTAAATCGACAATGGATAAGTGGGTAAGGCAGCTCAAGCAAGAAAA
>NZ_FULE01000015.1 GCF_900163965.1 Vibrio ruber DSM 16370 | reverse complement strand
TTTAACGGAAAGTTCCGCGATGAATGTTTAAACGAACATTGGTTTCGGGATCTGAGTCATGCTCGTGAACTCATCAGTAGCTGGCGTATGGATTACAATGAAAATCGTCCTCACTCAGCACTGGATTATCTGACTCCATCTGAGTTTGCAGCAACCACAAGAACAGTAACGAACAATGGTGATTTAATAAGCATTACTAATGAAATTTTGGATTAATTCTTGGGGGCAGGTCACCCCATATTTTAAGTGGTATTTTAGGAATAAACATTAATGATTCCCAAGATTGGAAAAGCATATAGATGAGCCCTAATATGGCAACTGTCACTAACTCGATTAATGTTATATTGACTAGAGACCAAGACTTTCCAGAAGTTTTTTGACCAAATAGGTAAATTTGGAAACCACGAATAAAGGCTGCCAGTAAAATAAATGTGTCACCAAGATTGAATCCTAACCTTTCACTACCTGATAGACTGATTAAACCTCCTCCGATTAGGGAAATAAAACAGGAAAACCAG
The DNA here is from genome assembly GCF_900163965.1 of Vibrio ruber DSM 16370. Lineage (GTDB taxonomy): Bacteria > Pseudomonadota > Gammaproteobacteria > Enterobacterales > Vibrionaceae > Vibrio > Vibrio ruber. The sequence continues at coordinate 117,903 of NZ_FULE01000015.1, read as the reverse complement.
ATAAAACCACTTTGCCGTCGTTTTCCTAAGATTCGTTCAAAAAAAGGAACAAGAATGACTGAAAGAGCAATTAAAAATCCAGCATTAGCAGCTGTCGTATATTTTACACCCAAAGTTTCAAATGTCAGGATGGTATATAGTAAAACACCAAAAATAATACCATTAATAACCTCTCCTCGTGTGAAACTGCTAAAACGAATACGAGTGCCAATAAACATAAAGGGAACCGCTAATGCAAAACGAAGCATTAGAAATAGAGGTACAGCAACGCCAGCCTGAATAATTAATTGCATCAACGAGTAACTTGCACCCCATGATAGAGCGATACCTATGATTCCCAAGTCTAATAGCCAGAGTTGAGAGCGTGGTTGACGTAAAACCTCATGAGACATTATTTATTCCCCTAGTTCGAGATGAGCAGCATCATAACTAATACGTAAGGTATTTTTTTTGTATTTAACCGATTTTATCTGAAAATTGGTAATCTTATTGAGATTATCAACATGTGTTCCCGCACATGGCATGTTTTCTGTATTTTCGATCAAGCAAAAACGAGTATCACCATCGAACCACGTCTTCACTTCTCCACCTTTTTCCATACTAGACTGTATCTTTAACGTTATATCCTCTAGTGGCAATTGATCGGTTGTTATCGCAGAGCTTCCCATTGCAGTGAACTCAACGCGAGATTGTCCAGGAAAATGATGTCCAGCAACAGCTATCCAGCCATATTGTCGCATTTCCCAGTTCAATAAATGGCCAGCAGTATGTAAAGCAGCATGATTGAGTCGATCTTTGATACTTAATTTGGAATGAACTTCCTTATTTACATCGGGCTGGATTAGGGATTCTGGATAAAGAAGAATATGTCCGGATAGATGACGACGAACTTTGACCGGTATTTCATTCACCCATCCGATATCTGCAGGCTGTCCCCCTCCCTGAGGGTGGAATATATTATCTCTCAACATAATCCATTGGCCATTATCATCACTGCCATTCGCTATGATTTCGCTGGATGAGTGGAAGAGATATGTATCATCTAAATAAGATTGTATCTGCTTCATGAATACTCCAATTACTCTGATGTTGCTAGTTTTTGAAAAGGGGATCCCAACAAATTATGTGTTACAACACGATTTCGATCATTTTGGTTCTTGCCTGAGACAATAACGCATCCAAAATTATCGAGCGGAATAGTGCCGCCATACTCATGGACGACATCTGTATTGGGATATATTTCGACTTCACTTGGCGCGTAGCGTGTAGCAAACCCCATTCTGTAATTTTTTGTAGAGGTATTCGGATAGGATGCATGCATGAGAGTTGACCAGAAAATAACACACTGCCCTGCTTTCATTTCTAGGGGAACGGCTTGATTTTCGTCTGGGCTCCAATTTGGATCAATTTGTAATTCTCTGTAGTCATAGCCAAAAAAACCTCTGTTTTTTCCAGACTTTTCTATGCCGTTGATAATATCTTCCTGATAGCCCATCGATTTAGACTCATCATAATTTAGCTGGTTATGAGTACCTGGCATGATCTCCAGACATCCATTTTCTATTGTTGCATCAGTAAACGCTGTCCAAACGGTTAGTGTTCCTTTGCCGAAGCTATCTTCTGTTTCCCCAGGCCAGAGAATTTGAGGTTTACCGCTCGCATTTGCAAATGTATCTGCTTGATGCCAATCGGTTCCTTCATCACCAGGATATTTCGGGAAAAATTCGGTTCGCCAGCACAGTACATCTTCACCTAAAATGCTTGATACTGGGGCAACAATGCGAGGATTTGTGACATGTTTGCTAAGCAAATCTATATCTAAATGACGATCGTAATTAGAGATATTTGTTGCTGCTCCGTAAGAATCTGATGGATATGCAGCATGGGAACGATCAGGTAGCTGACGACGAATATTATTCCAAAGCTCTGTCATTTCTTCTGGGGAATAAATTGTTAATGGCCCGATATAACCATTTTTACGAAAACTTTCTAGTTGTTCTTCCGTGAGATTTAACACACTATCCATTTATTTATCCTTTAATATTATTGGGCTGAAGAAAAGGTATTTTTCAGCGAAGTGTTGTATAGGTTTTTCATAGATAACACTAAATCAAATTCTTTTTTATCCGCTCATTGAGCGATATAGCAATCATGGAATGCCCACCAATATCGAGAAAGTTATCATCAGGTGAAACAGATTGTTCCAATATTTCTGAAAGCCAAGAAATATAGTGTTCTAAGGCGGAACTTTTATTTTGGTTACCCTGAATTGAAGCCGTATTCATATTTTTCATAAACTACTCCATCATGTTGAGCATTGCTTTTTTATCAACTTTTCCGTTGACAGTTTTAGGAATAATCCCGATTTTTCGATAACGAACTGGGCGCATGTAGACCGGTAATGCTGCCTTGGCGTGAGCTTTTAATTGTTTGGTTGCTACATCAGCTGATTCTATAGTGGTATAAAAACAAATCAGGTGATGGCCAAAAATAGGAGACTGTGCATTAACAACACATATTTCATGGATATTACTTTGTTTGGATAGTACGGATTCTATTTCACCAATTTCTATTCGGTATCCGTTGATTTTTGTCTGATGATCTCGTCGCCCTAAGAAAATCAATTCATTATTCTTATTATGACGTACAATATCACCAGAACAATAATAACAACGGGAAATACCATCTTTATCCAGCCATATAAACTTACTACACTCTTCATGACTGATATTCAAGTAACCATGAGTTATCTGAGGTCCTGAGAGTAAAAGTTCTCCACTATGTTCATCAGGCTCCTCATCACCGAAGGGGCGGATAATGTAATCAAAATGAGGTAATAATTTACCAATGTTTGACTCGATATTTTCTAAATCATTTTGATTAACCACATGTAAGCTGGCATGAACCGTGGTTTCCGTAATTCCATACATATTAACGAGTTGTGGTGATTGTAATCCAAAATGTCGGTTCCATTTTTCTAGAGCCTGAAAATTAAGCCGCTCACCACCAAAAACAATGAAACGTAATGCCAAGCTTTCAGAATAATAATTGCAAAGGCTGCTTGCATTAACTGAGAATGCTGTGGGCGTTTGATTTAAAATTGTTATTTTTTCATGTGCAATTAGTTTTGCCAATTTTTCTGGCATAACTCGGGTTTCTTCTGAAGGAATAATCAGCTTTCCGCCATAGCCCAGCATCGACCATATCTCCCAAACCGAAAAATCAAAAGCAAAGGAATGGTAAAGCAAGCCAATATCTTGTTCGTTGAAAGTGAAAAATTGTTCGGTTGCAGTGAAAAGAGCTTGTAAATTCTTATGAGTGATAGGAACGCCTTTGGGTTTACCTGTTGTACCGGATGTATAGATAACATAAGCAACTCCTTCTTCACTGGCGCGATTTACCATAGGAGCTGTAGGAAGTGCTGACTTTTCTTTTATGAGATGATGAACGTTATGCTGGCTGAATCCTTCATAGTTTGGTGTAGTTGTATCTCCAAGAATCAAAACGGGATTTGCGTCGTTTAAGATAAGTAGGTTCCGATCTTTAGGAGCCTTAGTATCAATAGGGACGTACGCTGCCCCAGTATATTGAACAGCGAGTAAAGCTGCTAATAACTCCATACTAGGAGTGACTGCAACGGCAACAAAATCTCCTTCCTTTACCTGATATTCTGATAACACTGAAGCAATGTTATCGATCCAGCTTTGTAATTCTCCATAAGAGACTCTTTTTTTATCATCTTGAAGAGCAATTCGGTTTGGATATGTTTGTGCCACGTCAAAGAAACGGCTTAATAGTGTCTTCGGTTTTATTTCAGGTAAAAGTGTTTGAAGCATTTCCTATCATCCATTCTTTGGTTTGTTCGAAATAAAGTTTATATGTTTTCTTTAAGTGAACAATTGTTTTTTTGGGAGTGGTTTTTTTATTTTTTAAAATTTGATTTTTGTTGGTTTTTTGGGTTTTTTTAGTGATAATTTTGATTTTAGTTGGGTTTTTGATTGATTTTTATTGGGTTGTTGATGTGGGTATATTATTTGATTTGTTTCTGTTTTCGAACGGTTGTTTGTCTTGGGGGTAAAATTGTGAGTTTTCTGTTAGATAGTTATATGAGAGAGCTCTGAATCCAGAATCTTGTTAATATGTAGGTTCAGAGCCCTGTTTTACTTTTCTTTAGTGCTACGCTTTCCGGACACTTCATCCACCAGATATAGAATGGATTGATAAGGAATCCCGCTGTGGTGCGAAAGACCGATCTCACAGGTCAGACTATGGCTGAAGCCGCGTTTACAATCCGGCGGGATCTGATTTTTCAACGGTTGTAATGCTGCCTGATTCAACTCCGGTGTGGTGAAACCTTTATCACCGGCCCAGCCGCAACACTGAATATGCTCGGGGACGATAACTTCACGGGCACAGGCTCGCGCCAGTTTTAACATCACATCTTCTAAGCCCATTTTTCGGGCACTACAGGTAATGTGCAGCAGAATGGTTTCTTCTGCCGGGGTTATGGTCAGCGATTCTAACAGGTAGCGACTGACAAATTCTGCCGGTTCATAAAGTTGTATGGTTGAATTCAATTCAGTTTTCAGCCGCTGAACACATGGGCTGGTGTCTATCAAAATCGGATAGCGGCCTTGTTCAGAGGCGTCGAGTAAAACCTGCTCTAACTGATGTGCTTTGTGTTGTGCGTGTGGTGTCATCCCTTTACTGTCATAAGGCATTCCACAACACTGTTCGTTTAAATGCTCCGGGAGAATAACTTCAAATCCTGCTTTATTGAGTAACCGACGGGTGACTTCAGTGAGCGATCGCTGATCTGTGCCCTGTGGCGTAACCCCCATCGCCCGGCTCGCGCAGGAAGGAAAGTAGACAACTTTTTTGACAGCGGAATACCCGTTGTGTTTTGTCAGCACATCACGGTTTGGAGCCGGGATCTCGGGTAACCACTGTGGTATTTGTATATGGTGACGTAAGCGCTGATTCCAGTGCTGCATCCGCTTTGCTCCGAGCAGGCGTGTTGCCGATGCATTGAGTTTGAGTCCGGTTCTGGCAAGTTGCGTTGTGGTGGCGAAATGGTTTGTCGTCCAGCGGGCAATTGCATCATAGCGCTGATATTTGTCAGTTCTCAGTTGTTTGACTAAATCGCCGGTATTGATCCCGACCGGGCAGCGCGTTGCACACAAGCCGGTTGCGGCACAGGTATCGATGCCTTGATATTCAAAGACCTGTTCTAACGCTCGAACATCAGGGCTGTCTTTCTTCAGGGTACGACGATGTTGTAATTCCCGGTACAGCACAATCCTTTGGCGAGGAGAGAGGGTCAGTGTGCGGGAGGGGCATACCGCCTCACAAAAGCCACATTCAATACAGTGATCAACCAGTGGATTGGCTGGTGGCATCGGTTTGAGATGCTGAACATGTGCTTGCGGGTCAGAGTTGAGAATCACCCCGGGGTTGAGCCTGCCGTCCGGATCAAACAGCGTTTTAATTTGCTGCATCAGTGCATAGCCGGCTTCACCCCACTCCAGTTCAACATAAGGAGCCATATTTCTCCCGGTTCCGTGTTCTGCTTTCAGGGAGCCGCCATACTTGACCGCAACCAGTTGGGCGACATCATCCATAAATGCACTATATCGAGCTATCTCTTCCGGCGCTTCAAAGCCCTGTGTAAAGACAAAATGTAAATTGCCCTCCAGCGCATGACCGAAAATAATCGCCTCATGGTAGTGATGTTTGTGAAACAGCGTTTGCAAGTCACGCACACCGCCTGCCAGATGTTCAATCGGAAAGGCTACATCTTCAATAATGACCGTTGTTCCGGTTTCACGCACTGCACCGACCGCTGGGAACAGGCCTTTACGGATTCCCCAGAGTGTGGTCACCGTTTGCTGATCCGTGGTAAATGGGACGGACTCCAGAATTGAATAAGTCGCCAGTTGCTGCATGATCTGCTCACATTGCGTTGTGAGTTGCAAATCATTGTGAGCATGAGACTCAATCAGCAACGCTGTTGCGTGTTCATCCAGTGTCGCAATAAAACCCGGCATACCCGGTTTATCGGCAATCGCCCGGAGTGAGCGCCCATCCATCATTTCCACGGCAGCGACCGGAGTCTGTTTGAGGGTTGTGACAGCCTGACTGGCTTGGTCTATGTCAGAAAAGACCAGCAGCGCTGAAGCTTTGAACGGATGTTCTGCGACTGTGTGGTAAGTGATCTCGGCAATGAAACCTAATGTGCCTTCAGAGCCAATCATCAAATGTTTAATCACGTCAATCGGGTCGCTATAGTCAATCAGGGCATTGAGTGCATAGCCAGTGGTATTTTTCAGGCGGTATTTATGCCGAATCAAATCAGTCAGCTGGCGGTTTGCCTGTGTTTGTTGACAGAGTGTCTGAATCCCGCTGATCAGCGCGGGGTTTTGCTGTTTGAATGTCTCAACACTCTTCGGGTCGGCTGTATTGAGTGTACTTCCGTTCGCTAAAATAATGTGGATATCTGCGACGGTCTGATACGAGTTCTGTGCGGTACCACAGCACATGCCGCTGGCATTGTTGGCTGCGATTCCTCCGATTTTACATGCATTGATTGACGCAGGATCCGGCCCGATTTTGCGTTGATAGGGTGCCAGATAGCGATTGGCGTCGGCACCGATCACACCGGGTTGCAGTCTGATTTTATGGCCCTGTTCTGAAATCTGATAGTTGCGCCAGTCATCGGTCAGGGTAACCAGTACCGAGTCTGAAACGGCTTGACCGGAGAGGCTGGTTCCAGCGGCTCGAAATGTCAGAGCTATACCGAGTTCATGACAGATGTGAAGGGTCAGTACCACCTCATCGATACTTTTCAACCGCAAAACGACTTGTGGGATTAAGCGGTAAAAACTGGCATCGGTGCCGTAAGCCAATCGTTGCTCCGGTTGAGTGATAATACATTCGGGAGCAAGGCGGGCGGATAAACGGGTGACAAGAGATTGGTATGGTGCTGATATTTCTGAAAGCTGGCTTGAGGAAGACTGACATTGCATGGCGTGACCTGTTTGATTTTTTATAAGGAGATTCATGAATCATCAATATAGCTGTTTTTAAATCTCTCGATCTGTTGTTTGCTGCACAGTTTGTTTTTCAGGTCAGGAAAAGGTTTGATTTCTTACACAATTAGTACGAACTCTTGACCTGAAATTTGAAATCTTCTCTGGGTAATCCACTACACTGGCTTCCAGTTGATTTAATGTGTGAACGCACAGCCGTTCGAAAAACAGGAGAGAAGTATGTCTAAACTATCAAACCCGATTGCCATGATGCTACTGACTACCGCAATTGCTTTTGGCCTAACGGCATGTAACGATGATAACGCAGCCACTGAAAAAACGACTACCAGCAGTGAGCAAGGTGATTCTGCAACAATGGATGCAGGTCAAGTACCAGTTGATCCGGCAACTCTGGACGGCGTTCAGACAATGGATAATGGCCAAGGCTCGATCGATCAAACAACACCGAAGACTGATCAAGAAATGATGGGTGAGGCGCCTGAAATGAGTCAGGGTGTGGTCGGAGACACGCCAGATGCCGGTAATGATAAGCATCAAGATAAATAATACCGCTTATCTTTTTTTGATTGTTGATCCTGAATCGTCGGCTCCCACGTCAATACGCGGGAGCCGATGTCATTTTATCGTTGCGGGTTAATCATTGCAGCGATTTTGAATTCGATACAGATGAACCAGACTGGTCAGTTTGATAAATGGTTTGATCAGGAGTTGAGCACTGCCGGCGATAAATAGCCAAGTTCCGCTCTCAACCAACGAATCGTTTAAGAAAAAGAAGCTGCCGATCAGAAACCAGATCGCAATCAGAAGATCATTAAAAGCACTCAATGCTTCATAACGTTGCTGGATAACCAGATGTTCGCCACCGATATTGATATCCAGTTTGGTCTTGGTTTTATTAATCACTATGCCTCCACCGTGCATTGATTGAGCTGACTGAAGCAATTTGAATTGCTTCAGGAGTATCTTGATTGTCAGGGTAACATTTTCACAACAAAAACAAACACTCCCCTCTGAATAATGGTTTATTTTTGAGCCATTCCGATAACCGCTTCTTTCTGGCAGATACGCATGATGAGACTTTACACACTGTTCGATAGTGACTACGATGCGAGCGCGCCACAAAGACGCTGACAGCGACAGCTATCACTGAAAATACAGCGACGAACAGAAGGAGACATCAATGACATCATATCCGTCGGGTCATATTGTGCGGTTAGAGCGGGAATCTGCCGGGATTGTGATTGAGTTAGTCGCAGTGATCGTTGGCCGTGACTTACTGGTGACCATTCATGGTGGCGATGCTGCACATATTGGTGCTGTAGCATTAGCGCAGCCGCGGACGAGCCTGCAGGATGCATCGAAGGTGAGTGCATCGACATCGGTGATGTGTGTGTTAGGGCATAAAGAAGATCTGCTTGCGCATCGTATGGCTCAGCTGATTGCTTCTGCTCTCAATTGTGTTGTTTCGGTCAGCTGTGGCATTCATATCGATCAGGCCAGGCCGGAACATTTGACGCAGATTTCTGGCATGGTCGATACGCTGGTCAATCAACTAATCGAGCATCTGCAAGCCTGATTTAACAGGAGATTGTTCGGTCAGATTATATAAAATATAATTTTTACCAGTATCGATTTTATGCTAGTAGATGCCAAATAAAAACAATGATGTCAGTGTTTTTAACTGCCTTTTCCTTTCTTAGTAATGAAAAATTCTGTGTGTTGGTTTGATAAAAATTATTAATCGTTAAGACTACAATTTTTCATTTTATCTTTGCATGAGTTAGCGCGATATTCGCCGCGAAAATCTTCTGTTTCTGTTGTTCCATCTGATTTCGAGGCTATTCAGTTGAATACTTCCCCTGTTGCGACTCAGCGCATTGCGGTACCCGTGATCGCTTTGGCGCTATATGCTATTGCGTCCGGCTATCTTATGAGTTTGCTCCCACTCATTCTGACTCATTATGAGCTCGATGAATCGCTTGCCAGCTGGCTTGCCAGCGTTTTTTATGCCGGTCTGTTGCTGGGGGCGATGATGATGGAACCATTCGTGAATCGTTTCGGCCACCGACTTGCCTTTATCTGGTGTTTAGTGATCTTGCTACTCTCTATTGTGGTGCTCCCATCATTGCCTTACACATCGGTCTGGCTTACTGCTCGCTTTGTCGCCGGGGTTGCGGTTGCCGGTGTTTTTGTGGTGGTTGAGTCTTGGTTATTACATGGTGATGCATCCCAACGGGCGAAGCGCTTAGGTATTTATATGGTCGCCTTATACGGTGGGACTGCAGTTGGTCAGCTGGGGATCGGGTTGGGCGTTTCTGGTGTGATACCATTCACAATGATTATTGTGCTATTGGTGCTCGCTTCAGTGGTACTCATTTATGGCGAAACGGATCAACCTCCGGCACAGCAAGCGACAAGCTTATCTTGGAAACAGATGACCAAGCTGAGCCATGCCGCTCTGATCGGGTGTCTGGTTTCTGGCCTGATGTTGGGTGCAATTTATGGTTTGATGCCGGTTGAGCTTGCCAATCGTGGTATTCCGACCATGCATCTTGGTAGTTTGCTCGCATTAGTAATTCTCGGGGCGATGGCGGTTCAGCCGATGATTCCTTGGTTGTCCAAATTCTTGGGGCGTAAACTCCTGATGGCAATGTTTTGTCTGGTGGGCGCAGGTGCATCTGTTTTGCCTGTTCTTTTCACAGGCACGGGGACGCTGGTGCTGGGGTTATTTTTGCTCGGTGTTGCAACGTTTGCACTCTATCCGATTGCAATCAATCTGGGATGTGACAAGTTAGACGCTAACTACATTGTGTCTGCCACTCAGGTGATGTTGTTTAGCTACAGTGTTGGTTCGGTATTAGGGCCAATCATGGCAGACTGGTTTATGCAAGGCAATCAGGGATTATTGGGTTATCTGTTTGTGATTTCACTCAGTACCTGTTTCTATATGCTGATTTCCAGCATCAAAACCAAGCGCCAGTGGGTTGCCGGCGGTTGATACTTCGCACCAGAAACGAAAATGTAAAGCACTGACAAATTGTTAGTGCTTTTGACGTTTTGAGAGCAATCAGCGGTTGCCGGATAATGTATTCAGAATACGCAATAATTGTTGGTGATCCGTTTCTGAGATCCGACTGAGAAATTTCATATCGAGCGATTGAACGACTTCCATTGAAGCATGGTAAAGCTTTTCTCCTTCTGCTGTTAAATAGACAAAACGGCGTCTTTTATCTTGGGTGCCATGCTGTCGCTGAATCAGTCCCCGTTTTTCCATTCTGCCCAGTAGTTCTGCCAGCGTTGCTTTGGTGGTAATGGCTGCTTCCACAAGATCAACTTGCTCAATCCCCGGTGATTGGGCAATCGCATGTAAAACAGAAAACTGTGGTTTTGTCACGTGGGGTAATGCATCTTGCCAATATGACGTATGTTCTTGAAACAGCTTTCGCATCAAGTGAAATACAGCTGAATCTAATCTCTGAGTCATCTGTTCTGGTTATCCTTGATTGTGATGAAAAGAGGGGCGCGTTGTGTCATTCAAAATATCCATTCATTACGTATTACGCATATTGTTAATTATATACCCAAGTTATCTCAAGGGAACGGCGGGATCACGGATTTAAAAATTTTAAGATTGCTTTTTGTGCATATAAGATTTAGTTTAATCAAATTGTTCGTGTACGAACAATGTTTTCAATGATAATTTTGAGGGTGTATGAGGCTAATTGTTGGAATGACAGGTGCGACCGGAGCACCGTTGGCGGTCACGCTGTTGCAGGCTTTACAGAAAATTCCGGATGTAGAAACACATTTTGTGATGTCGCGTTGGGCAAAAACGACCATTGAACTTGAAACGTCGATGACTGCCAGAGAGGTAAGCCTGTTGGCGGATGTCACGTATCACTCAGCGGATCAAGCCGCTGCAATTTCATCCGGCTCATTCAAAACCGATGGGATGATCATTATTCCCTGCAGTATGAAGACCTTGGCCGGTATCCGATCCGGATATGCCGATGGCCTGATTGGCCGCGCCGCGGATGTCATTTTAAAAGAACAGCGTCGCTTGGTGCTTGTTCCCCGGGAAATGCCACTCAATCCGATTCACTTAGAGAATATGCTCGCGCTTGCCAGAATTGGTGTCGCTATGGTGCCTCCTATGCTGGCTTGGTACAACCGGCCTGAGTCTGTCGAGGATATTAAACAGCATATTGTGACAAGGGTTTTGGATCAGTTTGGTCTGGATGCCCCGTTTGCGAAACGCTGGCAAGGTCTTTCTCACAGAACAAAACATGATGAGGAAATCGTGAATGATTTTTGATGATTTAAGAAGCTATTTAAAGGCACTAGAAGCGCAAGGCCAACTACTGAGAATCACTGAACAGGTTAAAGCGGAACCTGATATTGCTGCTGCTGCAAATGCGACCGGAAGGATTGGCGACGGTGCTCCGGCGCTTTGGTTCGATAATATCGAAGGATTTACCAATGCCAAAGTTGCGATGAATACGGTTGGCTCGTGGCCAAATCACGCGATATCGATGGGGTTACCACCGAATACGCCGGTGAAAGAACAGATCGACGAATTTATTCGTCGTTGGGAAAACTTCCCGGTCGCGCCGGAATACCGGGACAATCCGCCTTGGGCGGAAAACACGGTTGATGGCGAAGCGATCAATTTGTTTGATATTTTGCCGCTTTTCCGGCTTAACGATGGGGACGGTGGATTCTATCTCGATAAAGCGTGTACCGTCTCCCGGGATCCGACCGATCCGGAAGATTTCGACAAGCAGAATGTCGGGATTTATCGGCTGGAAGTTAAAGGCAAGAGAAAGTTAGGCCTGCAGCCGATACCGATGCATGACATTGCGATTCATCTGCATAAAGCTGAGGAGCGGGGAGAAGACCTACCGGTGGCAATTGTGCTGGGGAATGATCCCATCATCACTTTGATGGGGGCAACACCACTTAAGTATGATCAGTCCGAATACGATATGGCGGGCGCACTCAGAGAAGCACCTTATCCGATTGTGAAGGCCCCGTTGACAGGATTTGATGTGCCTTGGGGATCTGAAGTCGTGCTTGAAGGGGTGATTGAGTGTGGTGTGCGTGAGATCGAAGGGCCATTCGGTGAGTTTACCGGCCATTATTCCGGTGGGCGGAGAATGACAGTCGTCAGAATTGATAAGGTCTCTTACCGGAGCAATCCAATTTTTGAATCCTTATATCTTGGTATGCCGTGGACCGAAGTTGACTATCTGATTGGGCCTGCGACTTGTGTTCCTTTGTATCAACAACTCAAAGCGGAGTTTCCCGAGGTGCAGGCGGTGAATGCCATGTACACACACGGTTTATTGGTGATTATCTCAACGAAGAAACGTTTCGGGGGATTTGCCAGATCGGTCGGGATGCGTGCCATGACCACGCCTCATGGTCTCGGTTATGTCAAAATGGTCATTATGGTTGATGAAGATGTCGATCCTTTCGATTTAAAACAAGTGATGTGGGCGATGTCATCAAAAGTGAACCCGGCAGGTGACTTAGTACAACTGAATAATATGTCGGTACTTGAACTGGATCCCGGCTCATCTCCGTCTGGAATTACGGATAAATTGATTATCGATGCAACAACGCCGGTCGCACCGGATAATCGGGGAAACTACGGTATGCCTGTCAAAGATCTGCCTGAAACGAAAGCATGGGTTACCAAATTAACGCGTATGCTTCACGAAGCTAAGGAAGGTAAACAATGATTTGTCCACGTTGTGCTCATGAAGAGATTGCATTGCTTGCTCAATCACCGGTTGCGGATGTATGGACGGTACATCAATGCCAACGATGTCTTTATACTTGGCGTTCTACAGAGCCGCTCAGACGAACGAGCCGCGAGCATTTTCCGGATGCGTTTAAAATGACACCGGAAGAGATCGATAACGCGATGCAATTACCAGAAATCCCACCATTGCTGCCGGTCAATCAACGGTAAATAGCGGAAAGGATAAAACATCCAAGAGAGCATTCCCAGCCGGATTGATGCTCTCTTTTTCTTTCCCTGAACCTATTCTCAAACAATATGCAGAGCCTGAATTGTGTCTCTTTCAATACTTGCACTTTAGCGAGAAACTGAAAATAAAAAATAGCCACAAATCAAATGGAAATGTAGTTTTTAATTTTATAATATAACTTTTTAAATTGTTTTTATAATTAATTTTGGTGTTATGTTTTTTCGTTAAAATATATTATTTGATATATTTTTCAATAGTTTATAATTTTTGTGTGATTGTTTTAATGAATGATTTTAATATTTTTGAAATCAGTATGGTGCACGTCACAATAAACATGTCATTTATTGAATTAAATATATTTAACACAGTGTAATTACTTGGCAGTAGTCATATATTTGGATTTTTATAGGTTACATATATTACGTTGGGTGGCATAGTTGATTCAGCCACCTAATATAGAGATGTTGGGATGAATTTTCAGTTGTTTTCGTTAAATTTTACTAAGTCAGGCATCTTTTGTGTGGTTGAGTAAATGAATTAGGCAGCTATATCTGCCGTACAATATTTAACACTAACAAACAAGGTTGGGTAAATATGGAGATGAAAAAATTACTAGGGATTTCAACGGCTTTATTACTCAGTTCAATGAGTTTAAATGCTGTTGCTGGTGCCGTATACATTAATTTCAATGCTGAATATCAAGAGATTGATGGGTTTGGTGCGATGAATGCGCCCGGTTGGGTCAATGATCTAACCTCAGCACAAGCCACCAAAGCATTTGGTAATGGTGATGGGCAAATGGGTTTATCCATTATGCGTATGCGAATCGATCCGGATCCAAATCAATGGTACAGACAAGTACCAACGGCTCAAATTGCTTATTCTTATGGTGCAAAACTATTGGCAACACCTTGGTCACCACCAGCTTATATGAAGACCAATAACGACGTAAATAATGGGGGCAAACTTAAAAAAGAACATTATTGGGGATATACCAATCACTTAATGGATTTTACCAATTATATGGCTGGTAAAAATACGCCTATCTATGCACTATCAATACAAAATGAGCCGGATTGGCATCCTAATTATGAGTCTTGTGACTGGTCGGGTGCAGACTTTGTCAATTATTTAAATGATCAAGGCTGGCGACTGGATTCCTCTCTGAAAATTTTAGCACCAGAATCATTAGGCTTTAATCCTGCACTTTCTGATCCAATCTTAAAAGACTCTGTTGCGAGTAGCCATGTTGATATTATTGGTGGTCATTTATATGGCGTTACACCAAGAAATTATCCACTGGCACTCCAGAAAGGCAAAAAATTGTGGATGACCGAGCACTATACCGACACTGATAATGCCAATATTTGGGACAAGGCAATGAATGTCGGTTTAGAACTGCATCAAAGTATGGTTTCTAACTATAGTGCGTATATCTGGTGGTATCTCCGTCGGAGTTACGGCTTTTTGACTGAAGACGGTAACATCAGTAAACGTGGTTATATCATGTCACAGTTTTCTAAATTCATCCGTCCGGGAGATGTACGTATTGCTGCAACAGAAGTCCCTGAAAGTAATGTCTATGTGACGGCTTATAAGAATCGTTCTGGCAAGCTTGTGGTTGCAGTCGTCAACAGAACGAACTCACATAAGAAGCTAGACTTTACGTTACAAAATGGCACTGTTGGTTCCATGACAAAATATGTGACTTCAGCGTCTAAAAATGTTAGCTATGGCGGTAAATATGCGGTAAGTAACAACCGGTTTACTGCTTATGCGGATCCTTGGGCAGTGATGACATTCGTGTCTGAGTAATGCTGTGTCAGTTAAGGTGAGGAGAATGTTCCTCACCTCGAAAATGAACCTTGAGTCACGATTGCCTCAAGGTTCATTTTTTATCTGCCGGCTTATCCGAACTCTAATAGTATTTGAGCCCTAGCAGGGCGTCAGACAAGTGTGAGCCCACATAAAACCAGTAAACAGATATTGGACAGTAGACCAAGTAAAAAGAAATAGGAACGCGGGCTAGGGCTGGTTTCTGTGGCAATAGCATAATAGAGCACCATATGTACAATTCTTGCCCCGGCAAAAACCCAGATAAACACCCCGGTCCAAAATACATTTGCTCCCATGAGAACCGCTAAAAATGATGTTCCCAACATGATGGGCAGATTTTCCAGCGAGTTCATAAAAGTTCGGTGAGATCTGAACACAAAAGAGTCATGGCTCAGTGATTGATCAATTTTCCCGGGGACTGCGCCTTTTTGGGACGCCTTTGAGGTTGAAGCGACTAACCCTTGGATAAGCCATGTGAGCAGCATAACCAAAATACCCCAGAAAGAAGCGGTATATAGATCGATAGAATTCATATTTTCCCCCGTTAATGATCAACTATTTTTTAAAGCAAGCAAAACTGCGGCTTCGGCATGTATAGCCGTGGTGTCGTATAGGGTCACATCCGTATGTTCTTGTTTTACGAGTAATGCGATTTCGGTACATCCGAGAATAACCGCTTCAGCCCCTTGTGCAGATAAACTGTGGATGATGTCTAAATATTGTGCCCGAGAATCATCACGTATCACACCCAAACACAGCTCTTGATAAATGATGTCATGAATGATGGTTTGTTGCTCTGAATTTGGCACAATCACTTCAATCCCGAATTTTTCAGTTAAACGGTTTTTGTAGAAATCTTGTTCCATTGTGAATCGAGTGCCGATCAGTCCGACTTTTTGAATACCGTCGATGCGTAATTGCTCTGCGGTGGCATCAGCAATATGGAGTATTGGAATAGAGATTGATGATTCAATTTGCGGGGCAACTTTGTGCATTGTGTTGGTACAAATCAACAAGAAATCAGCACCGCCTGATTCAACGGATTTAGCCGAGTCAGATAGTATTTTAGCCGTCTCATCCCACTTGCCTTGGTGTTGTAACTGTTCTATTTCGTTAAAATCGACACTGTATAAACTGATTTTGGCTGAATGCAGGCCGCCTAATTTATTTTGTACGGATTCGTTGATTGCCTTGTAATAGCTGAGTGTCGATTCCCAGCTCATTCCTCCCAATAAACCAATTGTTTTCATGTGATATGCCCTTATCTAATTGTAAGTCACTTATGACCTTTATGGTGATCATCAGCCGACGTGGTGAGAGTCGGCTGAATTTTTTGCTAAGCTTGATGTTGTTCAACTGTCAAACCAATCTCTTGCCCATAAGAGATCTCAAGCGTGTGGCCGTCCGGATCACGAATAAACGCCCAATACCCGACAGGATAGCCGGAATCCGTAGCCTCTTTGGCTAAAATACCTTCTTTTCTTGCTTGATGACACAGCTGATCCACTTCATCTTTATCACGACAACCCACGCCAAGGTGGGCAAACGGACCAAGCACAGGCGTCGGGTCGCTGTTCTGCACCAGCACCAGTACAAATGGTCGGGTTTTATCGGATAACCAGACGACTCGCTTATCGATGTCTTCATCGACTCGTTCATGCATCACAGACATATTTGCATAAGTTGTGTAAAAATGGATGCTTTTGTCTATGTCCTTCGCTGATAGTGCGATATGTGTAAAACCAATATCGTTGCTCATGATTACCTCAATATATGTGTGTGGAATGTGTTAACTGACGTTGATAATAGCCACCCTATGGAACACGATTGATGTCGTTTTTTGTTTGAGGCCAGCATAAGACCTCAAGTTAAGTTGAGGTCAATCGCTATTTTCGGAGAGAAAGATAGAAGCAGAAGGTTTGCAGATTAGGGCAATCGGACTAGTTGTTGTTATCCAGCGCTTTGATAAATTGAGCCGGTACGCCCCCCACTAAAGTGTCCGGTGCAACATCTTTGGTCACTACTGCGCCTGCTGCGACAACCGAGCGTGCACCGATCGTAACACCTTGGCAAATCACGACATTTCCTCCGATCCAGACATCATCTTCGACGATGATCGGTAAACACTGAAATTCCCAATTTTTACGCTGTTGATGATCTAATGAGTGGGTCGGGGTATAAAATTGTGCATTGGGGCCGATTAACACATGGTTGCCGATTTTGATCGGTGCATTATCCAGCATTGTTGCGCCCATATTGATGTAGGTATTGCTACCGATAGAGATGCTTTTTCCATATTCACAAAGAAATGGCGGGCAGACCACCGTATTCTCTCCTACATGCTTGAGCAGCTTAGCAACGTAAGGTTTTCCCGCTTCAAACTGGCGCGAATTAATTTCTTTCAGTAAATCAAATGCTTCATTTCTTAATTTTGCAAATTCGGGACTGGTTGCATCAAATTCCAGGCCTGAGTTCATTTTCTCAAATTCATTCATATTCTAATCACCATTTAAGTATGCATTTCGTCACTTACATTACTTTAAAATACCAGTGATTGAACGACAACGATGTGTGAGCACTCTCACTTTCAAGCGCCTTGATGATCATGGTTGAGATACATTTCCATTGAAAAATTGATAAGAGACTCGCCATTACGCTGCACTTCATTCTGCTTGACCACAGTAAAACCACGACGTTCAAAGAACGGTTTAGCAATGAGTGATGCCTCAACGTATAAGCGTGTCATACCGGCTTCTTTTGCTTGTGAGAGTAAATGTTCATAAAGCGACGAAGCGACGCCGATTCCCTGAAAATTTGGATGCGTATAGGTGCAATCAATATGGCCGTCACTATCGAGTTCAATAAAGCCGGCCACATGATTGTCGATGATTGCTACAAATGGTTTCTTGATACTGAGTCGCTCGGACCAAAGCGCATAATTAACCGGAGCCGGTGCCCAGGCTGCTTTTTGCTCAGGTGTATAAATCGCAGGATCAATTGCATGTACAGACTGATAAAATAAGTCAGCAATCTCTCTGGCCCATTCTGGTGAGTATGTTTGTATATTCATCGTTACCTTCATTCATCGTACGGGAGGTGACCCGAGAGTTTGCCATATTGATATGATACATACGAGTATTAACGACACCTAACTGCCTGTTTGAACGAGTGATTATTTCCGTAACCATTTGTACATAATGTAGCTATCAACCAATCCAAGCCGAGCGTGCTGATAAGCTTTAGGAATGGTACCGATGATCGTAAAACCGAGTTTTTGCCATAGTCTGACAGCAACGTCATTGGTAGAGACAACGTTATTAAACTGCATCGCGTCAAAACCCAATTCAAGCGCCTTTTGCTGTGAATGTTCACACATTTGACGGGCAATTCCCTTCCCTCTGGCTGCACTTGAGACCATGTACCCACAATTACAAATATGGCGACTCGGCCCTAGTGCATTTGGCTTGATATAATAAGTGCCCAACACTATCTCGTTTTCAATAAAAGCATAGGCTTGCAGTGGTGTTTCACACCAGAGAACGAACGCATCTTCTTGCGTCATATTCGGGTCGAATGCGTAAGTTTCCTGCGCCTGAATTACCGCAGAAAAGGTCGGCCAAAACGATTCAAACTCTGCTCTTGTGATTTCCCTGAGCATAAAAATAACTCCCTATGCTGTTTTATTTACGCATTTTTATTTACGCATTGCGTTCAGTTTTGCCTGTGCAATCCCAAAGATCGAATTGATCGGATAACTGCCGTCTTCAGTCGCAGTACCGGCGGGTTTACCGGTAAAGATTTCGATTGCTTCGGTGACATGGTCAATCGCCCAGATATGGAACTCCTGTTTCTCGATCGCATTGACAATATCATGGCGTAACATCAGGTTGTGCACATTGGAGCGAGGGATAATCACGCCTTGTTCCGGGTGACGGCCTTTGATGGTACAGACATCGAAGAATCCCTCAATTTTCTCATTAACACCACCAATCGGTTGCGATTCCCCGAACTGATTCATTGAGCCGGTTATGGCGATATCCTGTCGGTTTGGCTGTTTTGAAAACGCAGAAAGAATGGCGCAAAACTCCGCCATACTGGCACTGTCACCATCGACACCACCATAGGATTGTTCAAATGTGAGGGTTGTCGTGAGGGGGAGTTTGGCATTTTTCCCGAGTACAGAGTGCAGGTATGCAGTCAGGATCATCACACCTTTTGAGTGAATACTGCCACCGAGATCAACGCTTCGTTCAATATCGATAATATCGCCTTCCCCATAACAAGTGGTTGCCGTGATGCGATTCGGCACGCCAAACATATGATCGGTGGTGCTGAGCACTGACAGTGCGTTCACCTGACCGACTGCATTTCCTTCGGTCTGCATCAGTGTGGTGCCGTTGAGAAACCCTTCCATCACATTATGCTGGATACGATTGACCCGCAGTTCTTGGTTGTGCAGTGCTGCGTCCACATGACCCTGACGAATCATATTCGCGTTGGCCTGTTTGGCAACATAGTTCGATTCGCGCAGCAGATTCGCGATATGCGCTGAGTGTAATGACAGTTTATTTTGATCCCCGGCAATGCGGGAACTGTGTTCAATGATGCGACCAATCGCTTTGCGATCACAATGCAGGAGGTTGTTGTCGTGCACAAAACTGGAGATAAACCGTGCATATTGCAGTTCGGAATCTGCGTTGCGGGGCATTTCATCTTCAAAGTCAGCAGTGACCCGGAAGAGCTCTCCGAACTCCGGATCATAATGTGTCATCAGTTGGTATGTCCGATAATCGCCGAACAGAATGATTTTCACATTCAGTGGAATGGGTTCGGGATCCAACGAAATCGCACCGCTTAATGTGACCTCTCTCTCCAGCGAGGTCATGCTGATCTGCCGTGAACGCAAGGCGCGTTTGAGACCGTCCCAGACGTAGGGACGTTCCAATACCTTAATCGCGTCCATGAGCAGAACTCCGCCATTGGCACGGTGTAAACTGCCCGAGCGAATCAGTGAAAAGTCGGTAAATACAGTGCCTTTATAGGTAGCGTTTTCGATATAACCGAACAGCGAGTGATAATTCGGGTTCTCTTCAACCACAATCGGGAAGCAATCTTTCGGATGACTCACCAACACATTGACTTTGTAGCGGCGGGGTAATTTTTTATCCAGCGCGGCTGCCGCTATTTCACCTTGCTCGCTACTTTCCTCAAGAAAGATATCGACATTATCGATAATGTCTTTGCGCAGATCTTCAAGATGGGTTTTGATTTCTGGATAACCGGAATAATCCTTTTTGAGTTTTTTGATAAAGTGATTAAGCACTTCGCCAGTGACTTCATCATTAAGCTTTTTGATTTTTTCGTTGTAGCTTTCTTCCCATTCTGAGAGTTGGCGAACCATATTCCGCAGTTTGACTTCCAGTTCGTCAATGGCCTCACTGAAGTAAGTTTGCTCTTCTTTGGTTAATGCCTCAAAGGTCGATTCGGTGTGCATCTCATCGCCATTCATGGCAATGAACTGATAATCGCCTTGCGGGGTGATTGTCAGACTGATGCCTTTTTCCTTTGCGTCTTTGGTAATTTGCTCTAACTCGGTTTGCTGCTTGGTGGCGAGCTGATTTTTGAGCTGTTCCGCCCGGCCGATATACAGCTCGTTATCGAATGCCAGTGGAATCGCGCCCACCAGTTTTTCGAGTAGCTTTTCAATATCATGCCGTAACTGATTACCGAGCCCGCGTGGTAATTTTAAGACTTTCGGGGTACGACTTTCGGTAAAATTGGCGACGTAGCACCAGTCGAACAGGGCATCCGGCTCATGTTGGTGACGGTTAAGATAGCGTAGTACCATCGTCCGTTTTCCTAGTCCGTTTCTGCCGATGGCGTAAATATTGTACCCTTTCTCTTTAATCGACATGGCGAATTCAACCGCTTTTTGTGCCCGTTCTTGCCCGACGATCTCATCGATAGGGGGTAAATCTTTAGTGGACTTACTGGACAGCTTTTCCAGCTTGGCTACATGATAAAGCTGATGTGTTTGTAGTCGTTCGATTGCCATGATTCCCTCACGCCTTTCCTTTTTTACTCAGTGTAGATGTAATTGTTTGCATTTTTAGTGACTTAGCGCTGATTCGTATCTGATTGAACAAATAAGCAGCAGTTTCTGATGAAATGTCACCGAAACCTGAAATGATGGTGTTCAGGAAGCCAGTGTAGGAAAGAGTGCTTTGATAATTATCACGGAGTCAGTAGACTAGGGGCTGTTGACCTTTCGTGGTTGAATTTTGTTCAATCTGAACGGGTATTGATTGCGGCGCGGGGCATGCCGCTTAGCTATCCTAAGCAAATCTAGAGTTCCTTTAACCTGACAGACAAAAATAAGCGTGATTCGGCGAGGCCGGATACGGTGCTTATTCGGTACTAATGTTCGGGTGACACGGGTCGATGATGTTTGATTTTATCTGACGAGAGAAGAGTTTTTATTTTTATGCAGACAACGGTAGATGTTCCGCAATCACTGGGCCGTCAGCTTCTGACCATGACTTGGCCAATGGTCTTTGGTGTGCTTTCTCTGATGGGGTTCCAGTTAGTTGACAGTATTTTTATTGCGCAGTTGGGTGTTTTGCCGCTGGCTGCCCAAGGATTCACATTACCGATGCAGATGGTCATCATTGGCTTGCAGGTCGGGCTGGGTATTGCCACGACATCGGTGATTGCGCGTGTCTTGGGGGCCGGTAAACAACAGGATGCGAAACAGTTGGGCGGCCTTATCCTCAGCATCGGTAGTATCAGTGTGGCGGTATTAACACTGCTTATCTATTTATTGCGTCATCCGATTCTGGCGCTTTTGGGGGCAACATCTGATGTGTTTCCCATTATCGATCAATATTGGATTGTCTGGCTGATCAGTGCCTGGACCGGAGCGGTCTTGTATTTTTTGTATAGTATTTGCCGGGCAAACGGGAATACGATTCTCCCCGGAACGATGATGATGGTAACCAGTGTGGTGAACTTAATTCTCGATCCGATTTTTATTTTCTCATTCGATCTGGGAATTAACGGGGCTGCACTGGCAACGATCTGCGCATTTGGCCTCGGAATTATCGTGGTCGCGGTGAAAGTGCTTTCCCGTCACTGGATGTCATTTCACTGGGAAGGGCTCGATATTCGGGACAGTGTGAAGTCGATTTCGCAAGTTATGGGGCCGGCAACCGTGAGTCAGTTACTTCCGCCGATTTCTTCAATGATGGCGACCCATATTCTGGCTTCTTTCGGCAATGAGCCGGTGGCTGCGTGGGCGGTCGGTTCACGATTTGAATTTTTCTCGCTGGTGGCTGTTTTAGCCCTCACGATGGCAATGCCGCCCATGGTTGCCAGAATGTTGGGGGAGAGAAAAATTACCGAGATCCGCCATCTGGTCAGGATTGCCGTAAAATTCGTACTGATTTTTCAGACGGTACTCGCCGTATCGGTATTTTTTCTGGCCAGCTCGATTGTGGTATGGATGGCCGATGCTGAGATGATACAGCGATTACTCCGGTGGCATCTGATTTTTGTTCCCATCAGCCTTGGCCCGCTGGGCATCTGCATGTTAATGGTGTCGATTCAAAATGCATTGGCAAAATCATACACAGCGTTAGTTGTGTCAGCGTTGCGGCTGTTTGTGTTTTTCCTGCCGTGTCTGTGGCTGGGTGCTCAGATAGCAGAACTGAAAGGCATTTATGTCGGGGCGATGGTTGGTAATATACTTGCCGGTCTGTGTGCTTGGTTGATCTATCAGAGAACAATACGACAGATTGAACAAAAAGTATCGTCCCAAGGGTGATGACTTCCTGTGAACATAAAAAAACCCCGCTTAGCTTAGTTGTTAAGCGGGGGTTTTCTTTTTATCAAGCAAACCGTTTGAAACGATTTACGACATTAAGCTAAGCACAAGCAGACGTTTTTGCTTTGCGGCGTGCTTCCACTGCAGCAGAGAGTTGACGTAACACTTGCTCGGTATCCTGCCAGCCGATACATGCATCCGTAATCGACTGGCCGTAAGTGAGAGCTTGCCCATCGATTAGATCCTGACGTCCTTCGACCAGATGCGATTCGATCATCACCCCGAAGATGTGATCTTCACCACTGGCAAGCTGTGCTGAAACATCTTCAGCCACGACCATCTGACGCTGATACTGCTTACTGCTGTTCGCATGGCTGAAATCAATCATCACTTTTTGCGGCAGATCGGTTGCGGTCAGTTTATCTTTGACCTCCTGAACATGCTTGGCACTGTAATTTGGCTCTTTACCACCACGTAAAATGATGTGGCAATCCGGGTTTCCTGCGGTTTCAACAATCGCGGAATGACCAAATTTAGTCACAGAGAGGAAGTGGTGAGATGCCCGAGCCGAGCGAATTGCATCCGCTGCGATTTTGATATTGCCATCGGTGCCATTTTTAAACCCGACCGGGCACGATAAACCGGAAGCCAGTTCACGGTGAACCTGTGATTCAGTGGTTCTCGCCCCGATTGCGCCCCAGCTGATCAAATCGGCAACATATTGTGGTGTGATCATGTCCAGAAACTCACTGGCGGTCGGCATCCCCAAATTGGTCAGCTCGAGTAACAGTTTACGACCAATTTTCAGGCCTTCATTGATCTTGTAGGTATCATTCATGTACGGGTCATTGATGAGACCTTTCCAGCCTACCGTTGTGCGCGGCTTTTCAAAATAGACACGCATGACGATTTCCAGATTGTCACCTAACTCGTCACGCATGGTTTTCAGCCGCTTGCCATATTCGATTGCCGCTTCCGGATCATGGATAGAACATGGCCCGATGATCACGAGGAGACGGTCATCTTTGTCATTCAGAATATTATGAATGGCTTTACGGGCATTAAATGTGGTTGAAGAAGCAACGTCAGTTGCCGGAAATTTTTCAAGAATCGCTACCGGCGGGAGTAGTTCTTTAATTCGTTTTATTTTTACATCATCAGTCTGAAACATTCGGTTCTTCTTCCTCTCTTATCACGGCACATCTGTCAAGGGGACGTTTGTCAAGGCAACGCTGCCCTCAGATGTCTTAACCTACGTAAGGTATCGGGTTCAATATTATGTTGCAATCATTTTTTTAATTGGAATGCAATATTAAAGCTATCTTTACATTAAATGTTGTTTGTAAAAAATAGTGTACACTTGTGTTTGAAGCGTTGTCTTGAAAGGTATAAATTTTATTCAATCTCTCATTATGACTGAAATAAGATCAAGGATTTCTATTATTTATCGATTGCGTACTCACAAATAATCTGTGATCTATCATACACTGTGGGTAACACAAAATAGTGGAAAGGTATCTCCGATGAATGAACAATTTTCCCGTTGGCTGGCCAGAGATCCGGATCAGACAACGAAAGATGAGTTACAAGCGTTGATTGACGCAGGTAATCAGGAAGAACTGCAAGATCGGTTTAATGGTCGCTTAGCTTTTGGAACCGCAGGTCTGCGTGGCAAAGTTGGCTGTGGCCCTAATCGGATGAATCGTCTGGTCATTCAGGAAACAGCAACCGGATTAGGTCATTATCTGATTCAGCAAGTCGATCAGGCTAAAGAACGCGGTGTGATCATTGGTTATGACGGCCGGTTGGATTCGAGAGATTTTGCCTATGATACCGCATCAGTGCTCGCTGCATTGGGGATTAAGGTATATCTCACCGATCAGGTTGCCCCGACACCGGTGGTTGCTTATGGGATTCGTCAACTAAATACCGCTGCCGGCGTGGTGGTGACAGCCAGTCATAATCCGCCGGAATATAACGGATTTAAAGTGTACTGGGAAAACGGTGCGCAAATTATTCCCCCGCATGATCAAGGGATCGCACAGGCGATTGAACAGGCTGCTCAACAGCCACTGGAGACGATGTCTCTGACAGAGGCTGAAGCCGAGCATCGTCTCGTGTGGCTGAGCGACGATTATTACTCAGCCTACCGGCAGTCGGTACATCAGCATCCGTTATTACAATCAAGTGCGCAGCAAAGCGGTGGGGATGATATTACCATTGCCTACACCGCGATGCATGGTGTCGGTGCGCCTTATGCTGAAGCGTTACTGCGGGAAGCCGGATTCTCACATGTCCATAGTGTTGCACAGCAGCGTGAACCGGACGGACGTTTCCCGACCGTTAAGTTCCCTAATCCTGAAGAGCCGGGGGCGATGGATCTTGTGATTGCACTGGCGGAACAAGTGGGGGCGGATCTGGCTTGTGCCAACGACCCGGATGCAGATCGCTTCGCAGTTGCGGCTCGTCATCCTTCCGGTGAGTTTCGGATGCTGACCGGTGATCAGGTCGGTAGCCTGCTTGGGGATTACTTATTAAGCCGAAGCCACATGCAACAAGCTTTGGTCGGCAATACTATTGTGTCTTCCAGTCTGTTGGAGAAAATCGCCCGGCACTATCGTGCGACTTATTTCAAAACGCTGACGGGATTCAAATGGCTGACCAATGTTGCCATGCAGCAACAGCGTGATGATCTGTCGTTCTTATTTGCCTATGAGGAAGCACTGGGTTATACCATCGGCACACAAGTGTGGGATAAAGATGGTTTATCAACACTGCTTGCGTTTGTGCAAATGTGTACCGCGCTTAAGCGTGACGGGCAAACCGTCTGGGATCGGTTAGAAGCGATTTATCGTCAGCATGGCTTGTATGTCACTGCCCAGAAAAGTATCGCTCTGTCACCGGAGACTCCCCCGGTTGGGGATGCACTGCGGGCGGAGCCGCCACAGACAATTGCCGGACGTCAGGTGATCGTGACGGAAGACTATAAAACCTCGCAACGCCATTTGGCTGACGGGCGGACTGAAGTGATCGATTTACCGGTCAGTGATGTGTTGGTGTATCAATTAGATGGGGGAGCCAGAGTGATTGTGCGTCCTTCCGGTACAGAACCAAAACTGAAATGTTACTACGAACTGGTGACGGAGATTATCCCGGATGAAGCGTTTGAGGCCGCTCAGCAGCGAGCGGATGAGCAATTGAGTATGCTGATAGCCGAACATCAGATTCATCTGCAATAACGCTTTTAAGCCGATATATTACAAGTAAACAAACAAGAGCAGCATTCGCTGCTCTTGTTTTATCTGTGGCTTATGGGTGTTTGGATGATTGGTTCGAGAGCTGTGCGATTGCCGGATTGGATGAACGGCACTTGGCAAAGACGTCCTGTTGGGGACGATAGGCTTGAGTCGTGACATCCAATGCGCCCAACAATGTATCAAAGAGGTAGTCGTGAGAGATTCGGGCTTGCCGGGCTTCTGTTTTCAGACAAGCTTCATTGATGGATTTGGTTTGTTGAAATCCCGGCGACATCCAGAGCAACAGGGGCACATGGGTCTGATATTTCGGGGCGATACTATACGGCAGCCCGTGGAGATACACCCCGTCTTCCCCTAACGATTCACCGTGATCAGACATATAGATCAAGGCGGTATTGTAGCGGTCTTCCAGTGATTTTAGCCGGTCAATGGTTTGGCTGACAACGTAATCGGTATAGCGGATGGTATTATCATACGTATTGATTAACTGCTCTTGAGTACAGTTTTCAATATCCGCTCTCGGGCAGTCAGGCTGGAATGCTGCAAACTCTTTGGGATAGCGCTGATAATAAGTGGGGCCGTGACTGCCGATCAAATGTAGGACGATGATGCGATTCCCTTTCATCGCGGCCACTTTTTCCTGAAAATCTTCCAGCAGTTTGATGTCGAGACAACTGGTGCCATTACACAATGGATTGCTGCTGCTTCGGGAAAGATTTTCTTCCCGGAGGCGGGCAGGCACATGCTTATCCGCACCGTCATTTTCTCGCCAGAGCACATCAACACCGGCGCGGTTGAGAATATCCAGCACATTGTCCTGATGCAGTGCCACTCTTTCGTTG
The DNA here is from genome assembly GCF_900163965.1 of Vibrio ruber DSM 16370. Lineage (GTDB taxonomy): Bacteria > Pseudomonadota > Gammaproteobacteria > Enterobacterales > Vibrionaceae > Vibrio > Vibrio ruber. The sequence continues at coordinate 91,101 of NZ_FULE01000015.1, read as the reverse complement.
TAGTCAGATTTATTCAGCCGTGAAAACATACAAGGGACAGACACCGCTGTTGCTGTACCGCATGATGAAACATGTTGAAAGGAAATCACATCGGACTGACTGGTATATGGGTTGGTTTCCCGCGGGTAACCGTTGAGCTGGTAGTTCTGACTTCTGGCGGTTTCACCTAAGACAAACACAAACAGGGTTGGTTTACCGTTACTGGCAGTTGGCGTGGGCTGATATGCGTCCAGACCGATCTGTTTATAATCCATCGGTGCGGTCAGATAATTTTCGCGAATAAAGCGGTCGAGACTGTGGACGTAATAGGTCGGAATGATCAGTTTACGCAAATAGCTGTTGTTTCTGCCGACGGAAGCGTAGTCCTGATAATAGAACATCGCAATGATGACGATCCCCAAGAGGGACATCGTGATGGTCAGGAGCTTTTTACCCAGTAAGCGCAAGACACTGCGTTCCGGACGGATCGGCGATAACCACAGCGATATAGTTGGGATGATCCCCAGAATGATGACCCACAAGATCGAGTTCAGACTCAGGTATGAGGTAGCTTCACCGGTGTTGGTTTCGACGATATTACGGATCATATCGATATCGAAGATAACCCCGTAATTGTAACTCGCATAACAGACGATGCTTGAGGAGACGATCAAAATAGAAAAGAAGATCTTGGTGATTTTCGGCCAGGTAAATAGGGTAAAGAGTATATTTAAGGCGCAGAAGAAAAATATCGGGATCGAGATGATAAAGCCGGGATCCACTGTTTCCATTTTGCTGAAAATGGTCTTCAAATCCGCGTAAATTGGCAGATTGAGGAACACGGCAAAGTAAGCTGAAAGGATCAGCGTCATGATGGTATAAGAGAACGGATAAAACGTTATTGAGCGATTGATTTTCATACTAAAATCCACGTCCAGATAAAGGCAGTCAGTAAAATGGTGATCAAGACAGCGGCAGAGCCAATGTCTTTGGCTCTGCCGCTTAATTCGTGGAACTCGTCACCGATTCGGTCAACAACGGCTTCGACGGCAGAATTAAACAGCTCAGCGATTAAAATCAGGATCAACGATGTAATCATGAGCATCTGCTCGCTTGACGTAACGTTGAGCCAGAAGGTGAGTATGATCAGTGGTATCGAAACCATCACCTCCTGACGAAAGGCGGCTTCATGCAGCCAGACTGCACGAAGACCTTGCACCGAATAAACAGTGGCAAAGCAGACTCGTTTGAGCCCTTGATGACTTGCTTTCATAACATCCTCATATGAATCAGGTCGTAAAGAATCTGACATGTGGTTGAAATATTGAGGTATCGTAATGAGCAAGCCTTAAGATTGACTTAAGAACGATATAAAGAGACGTCACTTTGAAAGAGCAGAGGAAACATTATGCGGATTGGTATTGATTTAGGCGGCACCAAGATAGAAGTGATCGCATTAGCGGATAATGGCGAAACATTATTTCGTCAACGCGTCTCTACGCCACGGGGATCCTATGAGCAGACGTTGCAGACCATTGTCGATCTGGTTCATACCGCGGAGGCAGAGATCGGTATGACCGGCACCGTCGGGGTGGGGATTCCGGGAACCATTTCGCCGTATACCGGCCGGGTGAAAAATGCGAACTCAGTTTGGTTGAATGATCAGCCGTTGCAGGATGATCTGGGGCAGCGGTTACTGCGAGAAGTCAGAATAGCCAATGATGCCAACTGTATGACCGTGTCTGAAGCGGTGGACGGGGCTGGTGCCGGTCAGCGGATTGTCTTGGCGTTAATTTTGGGCACGGGGTGTGGTTCCGGAATCACCATTGACGGGAAGCCGCATATCGGCGGCAATGGGATTGGGGGAGAGTGGGGACATAATGCTCTCCCCTGGCCTGACGAAGCAGAACGTCGTTTGGTGGCCGGGCGACCTTGTTACTGTGGCAGAGAGGGCTGTATCGAACAGTATGTTTCCGGCACTGGGTTGTGTGATGATTATCAGAGTCGCAGTGGTGTGGCATTAACCGGCAGTCAGATCGATGTACTGGCAACACAGGGAGATGCGCTTGCCCAACAGGTTTTGAGTGATTATGAACGTCGGCTGGCAAAATCTCTGGCTGCATACATCAACATACTTGATCCCGATGTGGTGGTGTTTGCCGGTGGTGTGAGTAATATTCAGCGGCTCTATCACAATATCCCGCGTTTGCTGCCTGAGTATATTTTTGGCCGGGAGTGCCAGACTCCGATACGACAGGCTGTCCACGGTGATTCGAGTGGTGTCCGGGGGGCAGCATGGTTATGGCCTGTGGATGATCAATCGTGATTGTGTGACTCGGGTAAGGCGAATAACTGATAATAGTTTTGTATCGATGACTGGACGGCTTGCGCTAAATTTTCCAGTGGTACAGGGGCTGAGAAGTAGTAACCTTGCAGACTATCGCAACCTTTTCCTATCAGGTAACGGGCGTGTTTTTCTGTTTCCACCCCTTCACAACAACTGTGTAGCCCAAGCTGCTGGGCAAGCGTCAGAATGGCATTGAGAACCGAGGCATCTTTATCGCTGTTAAATGAGTTTACGACGAACTGACGGTCGATTTTTAATGTATCAATATCAATTCGATTCAGATAGCTCAGTGATGAATAGCCGGTTCCGAAGTCATCGAGTGCAATTGAGCTGCCCAGCGCTCGAATGCGAGAGAAGAATTGATTCGCCAAATCAAATTTTTCCAGATAGCTGGATTCGGTAATCTCGAACTGAAGCCGGGTAATATCTTGATGATGAGCTGCTAAAGTCTGATGCAGCACATTTTCGAGCTGGGGGGTCATTAAATCTTTCGATGAAATATTGACCGAAACGACCAGCGGATGGGGACAGGTTGACTGAATTTCATCCAGATCGCGGATCGCCTGACAGAGTATCCAGCTAGTGATTTCACCGATTTTCCCCCCATTTTCTGCAATCGGAATAAATTCAGAAGGCGAAATCATTCCCAGCTCCGGGCTGTTCCAGCGAATGAGGGCCTCAAATCCAATCACTTCACCCTGACGGGATACTTTGGGCTGATAAACCAAAAAGAACTCATCATTGTCAATTGCCGTCGATATGCGATTGATGATCTGCAATGTGCGCCGTTTCTGGCGCAACATTTGAGGTTGAAACAGACGATATGAGCCTTTGCCAACGGTTTTACTATGAGACATGGCAATATCAGCATTGGAAATCAGTGTATCGATGTCGAAGTCGGACGCTTTGGCCATGGCAATTCCAATACTGACACTGGTCTGGATTTCCCACTGGCCGATGGTCATCGGTATTTTCAGTTCGTCAATAATCGTTTGTGCGACCTGTTTGGCGATACCAGCGTCCGGCAGATCGGGCAACACCGCCAGAAAGTCATCACCACCGAGTCGGGCGAGTGTGTCATTTGGCCGGAGATTTTTCGCAATCAGTTGGCTCAAATGGCGTAACAGTTCATCGCCAATCGTATGTCCCATCAAATCGTTAATATCTTTAAAACGATCTACATTGAGGAAAAAAATCGCCATATCGGTGTGATGTTGCTGCGCACTGAACAGGTATTGCTTCAACGTTTCCATCACATATCGACGATTTGGCAAATTGGTCAGATGGTCGTAATTGGCAAGATGAAACATTGAAACTTGTTGTCGGCGTAATTTCTTATTCTGTTCCTGATTCAGTTGATGCTCCTGATTGATGGTCTCCAGCATTGCGTTGATATCTTGACTCAGGTGTAACACCTCGCTGACGCCTTCAGCAGGGTGCCGAAGCGTATAATTTCTGGAGTGTTTGACCCGCTGGGTAAACACAGAGAGGCTAATCAAAGGGGTGACGATGCGCTGGAACATATACCAAGAAATAATGAGAGAAATGACCAGAATCAGCAAGACCAGAGGTATTGCCTTAATGAGCAGATCATGACGACTGTTGGCAATCGGCTGTTTGAAGTCGTGGATGACTTCCAGATAGCCAACCGGGAAATCCGGATTGCCAATAGTGTCCATACTCACCAGAAAATCATCGATGTGTGTGACAGGGAATGGTGTTTTTTTGGCAATGAGCGATTGGTACTGAGGGTTATCAATAATATGAACCGGCTTGGCTGATGTTTTGGAGTAGCGTTCAAGCAGGTTCCAATTGGCATCATACACATCAGCATAGAGAATATGATCATATCTTTCGAAAGAGAGGAGTTTATTTTTCAGGACAAAACTGTCTTGATCTTCTGAAAAAGTAAAGAGCAGATCATCGGCTACATTATCAATTAAAGCTTCGAGGTTGTTTTTAACCGAGTGGATATAGATGGCTTCGTATTCTTTGAGGGAAACCATAAAAACTGATAGTGCACACAGTGCAATCGACAGTGTACTGATGACGAGAAATTTTCCTCGGATACCCGGTTTTTTATGAATCCCTGATAACATCAAGTCAATCCTGTTTTTAGTTATATTCTAGCCAGCCGTTATTTTTGATAAACCACAATAATATTGTGCGGGAGTGCCTGTTGTGCCGGTACATAGCCGATTGCGTTATTTGTTTTTGCGATATAGTTCAGCAATTCTTGTACTGACGAGAGTTCGATGGGGGGATGACTTCGCCCAGTGAACAGTAATTGTGCCCAGTAGGATTGAATCCGGCTTTCGGTTAGACCAATCACTTTAGTATTGAACAGTATTCGGGTGGGATTGCCAACCTTTAAAGTAACTGCCTGATATTTACGGCTGAGTGTTCCGCCCATGTATATTTGCCGAATTTCATGGTGCGTTAAAGCCGACAGGTGTGTTGCTGCATTGGCGATGACAAGAATGCCCGGTTGTGGTTTGGCGTAGCCGAGCGGACATAAAATCAGTAAATTCAGAACCAGCCAAATACTAAATATGTGACAGAAGCAATGTTGCTGCGTTGCCCTCTTCATCAGAATACCCACTCTAGACTGACTCTATAAAGGTCTGCATTTCTGTCGAAATCATCCCGGATCGAATCGAAAAAGGCGTTTTCTCCCGGTTTACCTTCTAAGAAAGTGACTTCTGCTTTTAGTGCGATTTGAGGGTGAACATCCCAACGAGTCCCCAAAGTCCATGTGGTTAAATTATCCTGACTTCTGGATTTCAGCGCGCTGACCACTTGATTGAGTTTACTATCTGAGCTCAGTACTTCATCAGAATACGTTTGATATCTGACATGACTTTGCGCAAATGTGACATAAAACGTCAGTGGCTGAATGTTGTAGCCAGCAGAAACATAATAATTTTGAACATCTTTAATAAAATAAGCCTGCCGGGGATTAATCATGGTCCACTCAGCCCGAAGAAAATAATCGATGGTTTCATAGCTAATGGCTGCCTCTTCAAGATCGATCCAGTGCAGCTGAGCCAGCGCTCCTGCGGTTTTTGTATAACCGGCGTTTTCTAGCGCTGTTTGCAGTTGATTCAGTTCTGCTTTATTCAGATTTACTTGTCCACGGTGATGAGAAATCCGGAGTGTCAGGTCATCAATATCAATAGATGCAATCACACCACCAAAGATTTTGACATCATACTCCGTTATCCCGAAATTAGTGTCATGTGTGCCGGAGTAACGCCCCAGATAAGTTTCGAGAGAAGCATCAATATTGTCGTTTGCATGACCCCATGCCAAATCGATACCGTGATAAGTGGGGAATAGCCAGCTTTTATAAACTTGCTGAGGTGCGGAGATCCAAGGATAGGTATAGCCAACGTCAAGCACATCACTCAATACGAAAAAAGGCGTTTGTAACCGGCCAATTTTCAACAGGAGATTGTCTCCCGGCTGGTAAGATAAGTATGCCCAGTTTATCAGCGGCTCGTCTGATGAACGTTGTGTCCGGGCAATACCTTGAACCGTTGCACTTAAGGACGAGTTGAAATGATATGAAGTTTGTAAACCGAGTAATGTTTCAGGCTTCAGAGAAACGTGGTCTGAATGTCCCATATACGTTGCCTGAGAGGTCGTCAAATAACCTGCGGTTATCCGCCCAAATCCAGAAAGGGAAAAACGGTCATCAGGATTGGCATATCCCTCATGGGGGAGAAAAATCAGAAATAAAGTAAAGAAGCAGGTGACTTGAGATACTTCCTGATATTTTTTTCGATATCTTATGTTAAAAAAAGACAAAATCATTTTGAGTCTGCGATGGTGCTCACCATCTAAATTGTTAATAGATTGTAACTTATTTATTTCTAAGAAGTCTATTTAGATTTTGCATAGATTTGCTTGAATTCTACATAATATATCTAATTGGTCTGAAGATGAAAGATTATGTCGCTGACGAATATATTTTTTCATTTTTATTGTTTTTACTGATGTATGTGAGAGAAAGATATGAGTAATGAATATATTGGTCCTGATGGGCAGAAGCGATGTCAATGGTGTAAAGCGACCACTGATTTTCTTGACTACCATGATCATGAATGGGGATTTCCGGTTGACGATGATCGAACTTTGTTTGAAAAAATATGCTTGGAGAGTTTTCAATCTGGCTTGAGTTGGCGAACGATTTTGGCAAAACGGGAGAATTTTCGTCGAGCCTTTCTGAATTTTGATTATAACCAAATGGCTCAGTTTACAGCGCAGGATGTTGAGCGTTTACTTCAGGATGAAGGCATCATCCGGCATCGTGGCAAGATAGAGGCGGTGATTAATAATGCGCAACGTGCGCAGGAACTGGTCGCTCAGGAAGGGTCTCTGGCGGCCTTTTTTTGGCGTTATGAACCGGATCCCGCTACATTGCCAGAACCACAATCGGTTTCGACTTCACCTGAATCAGTGGCTTTGTCGAAGCAACTGAAAAAGATGGGATGGAAATTTGTCGGGCCAACAACAATATATGCGTTTTTGCAGGCGATGGGGCTGATTAATGATCACGAAAAAGGCTGTGTGATTCGGGAAAAAGTGGCTCAGGTCCGGGCCGGTTTTCAACGGCCGTCGTCGCTATAACGCTACTTGCTTACTTATTTACTCACGATGATGTGTATCATCGTGCTATTGATAACCACTATTTTAGGACGAATGTGGGTGTAATTAGTCTCACTAATGAGACAGTCGCAATTTGCACTGTGGAAGTGACTCATTCATTTTGACAACAGTGTCACTGAGTTCTATAAAAATAAATAATCATTTTAGATTGATTCATATTATTACAATTATAATAAATCTATATTCATCTGTATTCATTACTGCAAATGATGCTGTAATTGGGTCGTCGAATGGAGAAAGCAGGATGGTTATCGAAGTAGGATTGGTCATGTTATGCACTGGTGTGTTGTTAACGCTTTACTTTCGTATCAATCGTTAAGATTGAAGCGCTTGGCGGGCTGCTGAAACGCAGTGTCAGGATAGAGACGGTACATTTCCGATACATCAGTCGGCACAAAAAAGACCATGACTTGTTATTCAGCGAGCATGGCCTTTTTTATTTCATGTGATTTTGACGAAACTCCCAATATCACAACATCAGATGTTCATCGAGTTGTTGCAATCGCAGATTGGTTTCTTGTCTGATTTGTAGTGCTGCTTCAACTGTGATCGATTCAAACTGAGCTTTGTAATTAGGCTGCATCTGGCCGATCAAATCCAGGTCTGAACTGATGACTGTACCGATGGTGGCATAACCGCCACCAGAAACCGCATCCCGAAGGAGTACGATCGGTTCTTTACCTGCCGGAACCTGAATAGAACCGATAGGATAGCAGGCATCAACAATGTTTGACGGGTCTGAACCGGCACCAAAGGGCTGAACTCTGGGGATGAATTCAAGTGCATTTCCCCCTTTAAAGCGATATCCAATGCGATCAGCTTCGCTACCGACCAGCCATTCGTCTCGGTAAAAACGTTGTAGACTTACCGGCGTCAGCCGATGAGCATATAACCCCTCAACAACCCGAATCGTTGTTTCCTTATGAATCGGGCGTAAAAAACGTTTGGGAATCGTGCGACCTTTGCTGACTTTCACGGTGGGGGAACCGATCGTCAGCAGGTCATCTTTTTGTAATGTTCGTCCTTTCATACCACCCAACCCGCCCAGCACATAGGTTGAACGACTGCCTAGAGTTGGCTCCAGACTAAAACCTCCGGCAACAGCCAGATAAATCCGAGCCCCTTTCAGGGGATAGCCAAAACTGAGTTTTTGTCCCGCCTGTACCTTGAGTGTTGTATTCATCGGCATGACTTCTTTATCGAGCATTGGTGGCATTTCTGCCCCACAAACTGCGATCAGTGTGGGACTGAGAAATTCCAGCTCCGGCCCTAAAAGGGTACATTCGAGAACGGCTGTTGTGGCTTGATTGCCAACCAACAGATTGGCCGCTTTCATTGAGAACTGATCCAGTGCCCCTGAGGGGGGAATCCCCAGATGATAATAGCCCTCACGTCCACCATCTTGTACAGTTGTATTGAGGCCGGGCTTAATTACTTTAATTGTCATAAAGTGCCTCCAAAATGCGACTTTTGTAGTCTTCCGGAGCCGCAAGGTATTCCTGTAAATCAAATCTGAACGGCCGGGTATGGAGCACATAAGTCCCTGATTCGACCGCCTGCGTAATTTGTTGGTATTCCAACTGATCAATCGGCCGAAATTTCACAATGTCACCTGCACGGAAAAAGACAATCGAATCTTTCATGTGGGGCATCGATTGCTGAGGGTCGTAGATCGGAACGGGAGTCATGCCAAACATCTGATAGCCGCCGGCACCTTTGACGGAATAGATGCAACCAAAGCATCCGCCGTGACCTACGGTCTGTTTGGGGGTGTCTGTTCTGGGCGTCAGATATTTAGGTACTTCAAGCTGTTGCTCCTGCTCGACCATCTGAAACATAAAGGGGAGGCCGGCAACAAATCCAACCATCGAGACAAACCAGGGGGAGTGGCTATGTGCACGAATGAAATCTTCAATGTTGCCGTACCCGTTTAAACTGGCGGCGTATTCTAAATCAGTCTGTTCTGGCGACTGATGTCTGTCCCGAAAACGCATCAGCGTTTCGTGTGTCCAAGGGTCATTGTAATAAACCGGAATTTCAATGATCCGAGTGTTGAGACTATGGGTTGTGCTACGAGCACTTTCAAGTGATTTGACTTTATCCAGTAACGCTTGTGGTGAGATTAGATCAGGATTAAAGCGAATTTGAAACGATGCGTTGGCAAGACAAATATCTAAAATTCCTGATAAATTCATCGCTGTTAAACGATTGGTCATCTCCAGCCCACGGAAAAACGCCGGCAGAGACATGGACTCGGAGATCTCTGCAAACAGATGTTCATCGCCCCCGAAAGAGTACCGGATTGATTGTTCAGACATGTCCTAATTCTCCTTCCTCTGTCGGTATGACTACTCCCGACGGTGTTACATCATAGTTATTTTGGGGTTTCAATACTGGCAATCACTTGGCCGGGCTCAATAAAATCTTCGTTTTCAATATGAAACGATTTCAGGATGCCATCGACATCGGCAGTGACTTCCGAAAATTGTTTCATGACTTCAATCAATCCAATCACCTCACCACAGTGAACTTCACTTCCTTCAGCGACAAATTCCGCTACGTCAGGCGCCGGACGCCGATAAAAAATTCCGGGTAACGGAGAGATGATTTGATGTGTCCTTGTCATGCTTTACCTCAATCTTAGTGATATGCATTTTAACTATTGTTTATATAGTTTGGTATTCATACAGTCTGGCGCCTGAATCGAAATACCGGCCTGCTCCAGCGTTTGTCTGACGGTTTGGACAACTGCCAACGCCCCCGGAGAATCGCTATGAATACAGATTGAGTCGAATTGTACAGAAATCTCCTGATTATCAATGGTCGTTACTTTATTTTCGCGACACGCTTTGAGGATTTTTTGGGCAATCTGACTCAGGTTCAACGCTCCGGTTTTCCGGGTAAAGACAATTGAACCACTCTGATCGTATTCCCGATCGGCATAAAATTCACAGATGACAGGGTGGCCTTGGTCTAATGCAAGCTGATGAAGCAGCGAGCCATGCATAACATATAAAATAAGTTCTGGTGCAAGACGGTGGATCTGATGAATGAACAAGTTAGCCGCTTCGTGGTCGTTTGCCAGATGCATGTATAGCGCACCGTGTGGTTTGACATGCTGTAAAGTGACTGCGTGAGCGGATGCTATCTCTCGTAAAGCACCAATCTGATAAATGATATCGTGAATGAGTTCATGCGCTGCAGTATGAATATGACGACGGCCAAAACCGAGCAGATCTCGATATCCGGGGTGGGCGCCGACTGAAACACCATGTTTTCTGGCAAGAGCTACGGTTGTATACATGGTCGATGGATCACCCGCATGGAACCCAGTTGCAATATTGGCAGAACTGATGAGTGGTATAATTTGAGCGTCTGCATTATCACCCACATACCAGTGTCCAAATCCTTCTCCGATATCAGAGTTTACATCAACGGATACCATTGTGTTCTTCCACCATGATTTATCTTTATATCTTTATGCAACGCATTCAATATATAGTTTTTTGCGTACTGTAAAAAAGATTTATTTTTAGATACTGTAGTATCTAAAAATCAGATGCCTTGAGAGATAAACACATGTCAATGACGATTCGACAATTGAAATATTTTGTGGCGGCCGCTGAACTTGGACAGGTTTCTCAGGCTGCCATTCAGTTAAATATCTCACAATCAGCGGTGACAACCGCAATCCGTGATTTGGAATCATTACTTGGGGTAAGTCTGTTTGTACGCAGTACGCATGGGGTGACGCTGACGGAGCAGGGGCGTCATTTTTTGAATAATGCTTATCAGGTACTGAGAAGTGTCGATGAAGCGCTGAACATTCCACATACGGATGAAGAAGCAATCGGATCAATTCGTCTGGCAGCGACGTATACAGCTCTGGGGTATCTGTTGCCTTACCACTTACAGCGATTGAGGCAGTGGTATCCCAATATCTCAATTGATTTGTATGAGTACGAACGTATCGAGATTGAAGACAAATTATTAGATGGTTCAATTGACATGGCGATTGTATTGACGGATAACTTAATAGCGTCAGAGATCGTTTCTGAAAAATTATTCAGCTCTGAACGCCGGCTTTGGATATCCAGTCACCATGCATTGAGCCAGAAGAAAACGTTGGCTTTGGAAGATATAGAAAAAGAACCGTTTATCATGCTGACTGTGGATGAAGCCGATATGAGTGCGATGCGTTACTGGAATCGCAAGTCCTTGCAACCCAATGTGATTCTCCGCACCAGCTCAGTTGAATCGGTTCGAAGTATGGTTGCAAATGGGTTGGGCGTGGCGATTCTGTCTGATCTCGTTTACCGTCCCTGGTCTTTAGAAGGACGGCGGATTGAAACGCGTTCTCTGGATGATGTCATTGATCCGATGAGTGTTGGCTTAGCCTGGAAACGTGGTAAGAGCTTTACGCAAGCGATGCTGGCTGTGCGGAGATATTTTCAGCAAGCTTACCTCATGCCGCAGCAGAATGTGATGAGAAATACGGTGCTATAAAAAGTCCTGACAATGAGTTCAGGTCAGTTGAGTCCATCAAACAAATAAGTGGTTGAATTGATGATATTGATTGCCGGTTGTCTGCGTTTCATGGCTCAGACTGATCAATTAAAGTATATCCGGAAACGGGGGCGTTTACGGGTTGGCACACCGGGAGATTATCACTTGCTATCCTATTTTGACGGCAACATATTTTCCGGCTATGACATTGATGTTGCTGCTTATCTGGCTGAAAAGTTAGGGGTAAAGGCTGAGTTTGTGTTGACTGAAAGGCAGTCATTGGCCTCCGGGCTGTATTCAGGCAAGTTTGATATCGCGATGGGTGGCATTCCCCGATCCGTTTCTGACCAGTACGATGTTGCACCAACACAAGGTTATCTGCCCTTTCATCATGTGTTGATGACAACGGCAGACAATCAGTTTCGTTTCGATCATCTGGATAAGATTAATCGCCCCGGGGTGAAAATTGGTGTTGCTGTTGGTCAAGTTTATCCAACGTTGGCAGAGCAGTATTTCCCAGCGGCAACCATTGTGCCTTTTGAAAACTATTTGAATATGCCACTGGCAGTGTATGCGGGGCAGATTGATGTGATGTTAACCGAAACGCCATTGGCTCAGTTTTATCAGACGAGTGAATCCTCATTGATTGCAATTCGAGAACTGACGTCATCGGGGCAAAACCAATTCAGCTATCTGCTGCCTCCCGGACAACCGCCGTTACTGAATATGGTGAATCTGATGCTGGATGAGCTGAAGCAGGAAGGTATCGAGCGGCAGCTGATGGTCAAACACGCATTGCATCAGTCTTTCGAGCGCAACCCACCAGATAGTCATTCTGTGTAGCAGCGAGTTTAGCGCCACTCAGCATAAACTGTCTCGTCGGTCGGGTGTCTCTGAGCGCACGTCCCTTAGAGTAAAATGGCACCAGCGGTTCCCAAAAAAGCAAAAAAGCCGACCACATCGGTGACGGTTGTCAGGATAACAGAGCCTGCCAGTGCAGGATCCAGCTTGAATTTATCCAGCAGTATTGGGATCAACACACCAAACAGTCCAGCCGTTGCAATATTGACGACAATGGCGAAAGCGATGGTGAGACCCAATCCCGGTGATTGATACCACAGGCCTGTAATCGCACCGATAATCAATGCCCAAAACAGGCCGTTCAATGCACCTATCCCCAGCTCATTTTTCAGAAACGTCCACCGGTTACCCGACGAGATCTGGTTTAAAGCCATCGCCCGCACCATCAAAGTCAGAGTTTGACTCCCGGCAATGCCGCCCATAGAGGCAACAATTGGCATTAAAACCGCCAGTGCAACGACTTGAGCGATGACATTTTCAAATACTCCAATCGTAATCGACGCCAGAATAGCGGTCATCAGATTAATACCAAGCCAAACTCCCCGCTTTTGTGCGCCTTTGAAAACCGGTGCGAATAAGTCATCGCCTTCGTGAATACCTGTCCCGGCCATCAAACGGGCTTCGTAAATTTCTCGCTGCACACTGAGAGTAAACTGCCAGTCAACCGCACCAATCAGGATGCCGTAATCACCCAGTACCGGTAGTGTCGGATACTCCGAGTGCTCAAGCGCACTGACGGCTTCTGAAAGCGGTGCGGTTGCTTTGAGCTGGGTGAGGTTGGGTTTATTCAGTGAACTGAGCGGCGCAGAAGGTTCAGCCGTCAGTAAATCAGCGGAACTGATCAAGCCCCGGAATTTTTTATCCTTATTGATCAAATAAATATAAGGTGTCGGACCATCCTGATATTTATCCAGCAATACTCTGGCGCGGCTGACCCGGATATTAAATGGTAAAGTGAATACTTTTTGGTCTGCCCAGTGACCCAGCTGGTTATCGTCATACTGGTTGGCTTGATCATAAAGCTCTAATTCATCCCGGCTGATTAATCGCAGTGCTTCACTGATGATTTCGTCAGGCAGGGAGTCTTCCCACTCCAGCAGTGACAGGTTATCCAGCTTGGTGAGGATTAATTTCAACTCCGTCGGAGTCAAACTCTGAATGACTGAAATCCGCGCTTCTGAGCGCATCTCAGTCAAAACAGGAATATGAAATTCAAGTGGTAAAGCACGCCAGAGCCTGACCCGTTGTTCGACTTTTAATGCCTCAAGTAAACGAGCGACTGTATCTGAGTCCATACCCTGATTCAGGTATGAGGTCAGTTGTTTTGACTGGTCAATATCATCTGCTTGTGTCAGTGATTCAATCAATAGGGATAAATCTTTTTGGTCGCTCAATTTTTTCACTCCGGGAATGCACTCTGAACACCATATTGCATTAAAAAGATCTGCATCGGAGCATATTGCTATGAGATGTCCATTTCGGCAGAGCGATTCCTGCATGTGTGGTCTTGAAGATACACCCAATCCCTTATATTACGGTTGCTTGGGTGACTATGATACTCAAGAATAAAAACAGCAGGAACAAAAATCAAAGAGAAGTGAAAATATTCTGAGTGAATTGATTTGAAAACCCTCGACAAGTAATGGTCATGGCTTGCCGAGGGTCGAAAGTTATCGCCAGATCAGACGATAAATTGTGCAATCACCGCGAGAGCAACTATTTCGCAGCCGCTTTTGCCTGATCTATCCAAGAGTTGAATAATTTCTGGTGGGCTTTGATCCAACCATTGGCATGGGCTTCAATATCAGCGGGGCTATTTTTTCCCTGACTCATCATCATGTTTTCCGCACTGACATCGTTGATGTTGAGCTTCATGAGTGAGAAGAGTTTGGCTGCCGCCGGGTTGTCCTGTGCAAACTTCTTATTGGCAACAATTTTCATCGAGTTCATTTCAAAACCATAATTTTTGCCGTTGGGAAGGCTGGTATCAATATCTTTCCGATTACCGGGCAGTGCCGAAAACGGTACCTGAAGCCAGACCACATCTTTCCCCGGAACCAACACGCCACTGACCCAATAAGGTGTCCATGTGTAATACAAAATCGGCTGACCTTTGTGGTAGCGGGCGATTGTGTCAGCAATCAGAGCTGAATACTTACCCTGATTATGTGTCACAGTTTGACGTAAACCGTAGGCATCAAACTGATGCTCGATGACACTTTCACATCCCCAACCAGGGTTACAGCCGGTGAGATCCGCTTTCCCGTCATCATTGGTATCGAATAACTTAGCCAGTTTCGGATCTTTGAGCTGTTCAATATTGGTGATTCCATATTTTTGGGCTGTTTTTTTATCAATGAGGTAGCCTTGTACCGCGCCTGATATATAGTCTCCGGAGACATAAAACGCGTTATCACCACCTGCTTTCTCATATTTGTTGGCGTGTAGCGGGAACCAACCAACAGCAAGATAAGTTGCATCACCTTTGGCAATTGAAGTATAGCCAACGTTGTAATCGACTTCTTTGGTCGGTAAAACGGTGTAGCCTAAAGCTTCCATTGCTTTGTTCACGATCAGGGTTTGAAAGGTTTCCTCTGCAACCGTTGATTGAACGGGCTGAACGGTAATACCTTCTCCGGGTAAATTTTCGGCGAGCGCCAGTGAGGCCTGACACGCTGATACTACCAGACCGGTGGTTATCAACATTCTCCGTGTATATTTCATATTTGATTTCCTTATATAGATGAGCTTATCAGTGCCCGAATGACCTCAATATTCCGAATTTGAGTCTCTCGGGCCTCAAGGAAAAGAACCGCTGGAATCCCCTTCATATGAAGAGCCGGTTCTATGATCAGCCAATCAGAAACGAGACCAATGGTTAAGTCTGTGACGGATTGGCGCTATTCCCTCATGTTTCATCGCGTTGTTTGTTGCAATCGTCGTTATGTCTCAACCATCGTTATTTCGCTACCATTCTCCAAATGAAACCGGCAGGGCCGGAGTGATACCAGCGACTTTTGTTATCCCGGGTTGCAATCCCGATAGTCTGTGTAATTCGATCCAACAGAATCGCAAGAATCACAATCCCAAGCCCCCCGACGGCTGCCATCCCCATATCCAGTCGGCCAATGCCGCGTAATACGGTTTGCCCCAGTCCGCCAACGGCAATCATTGAAGCGATGACCACCATAGAAAGTGATAGCATCAGTGTTTGGTTTACGCCAGCCATGATCGATGGCATTGCCAAAGGAAGTTGAATGCGATACAGCATCTGTTTCGGGCTTGCACCGAAAGCATGGCCTGCTTCGACCAGCTCTTCAGGAACCTGTTGGATGCCAAGAATCGTCAACCGAACGATAGGCGGCAGGGCAAAAATAATGGTGACGACGACACCGGGAACATTACCGATCCCGAACAACATCACAATCGGAACGAGATAGACAAATGCCGGGGTCGTCTGCATGGCGTCAAGTACCGGGCGAATGACTTTCGCAGCCGTCTGATTCCGGGCCAGCCAAATGCCAAGCGGGAGCCCCATCAATAAGCAGAAAAAGACCGAGGTCATAACCAGAGCCAATGTAACCATTGCACCATTCCAAGCCCCGATCAGCCCGATCACAATCAATGAAACCAAGGAAATGATCCCCATGCGCAATCCCGCCATTTGCCAAGCCAGCAGAAACAGCACCACTAACATGATTGGTGCGGGGGTTGCGACGAGTGCGGTCTGAAATGAAGTGAGGATCAGATCAATCGGAATTCGAATCGCCTGAAATATCGGCCGCCCGTGTTCAACTAACCAGTTAAGCGCCGTTTCTACCCACTGATCAAATGGCACCAGTGCGTCTTTAAACGGGTGTAACCAGTGAAATGTCTCAGGGGGTGGTGTGCTGGTATTTAACCAGTCACTATTTGTTGTTGTGCTTGTCGCCCAAGGATCAGCGTTTTGTGTGGATTCCATTGCCATAATTATTCCCTGTCTAAAGTCTGAAGTAATCGGGATTTACTGATAACACCCAGATAGCGGTTATTGTCGTCGACGACGGGTAGCGCATAAGGAATGGTCGCAACCTGACCGATCAATTCGCTGATGGGGGTATCGGCATGAACATGAAGCGTTTCTTGCAGGAGTGCACTGTTGAGCGAGCGTTTTTGTTTCTGAGCCTCTTTCAACGACTCGATGGAGACAACTCCCGTATAGGTATAGCCGCGATCAACCACGATGCCAAACTCCCTGTCATTGTCGAGTAACAGTTGTAGCGCTGCTGCCGGACCATCGTTGTCATGTTTCTTCAGGACGGTGGCGATTTTTCTGCGGGCAATATCTTTTGCCGTGAGAATGTTTGCGACATTCACACCGCGGAAGAAGGAACTCACATAATCATTGGCCGGATTATGCAGAATATCGTCCGGGGTTCCGACCTGGACGACCTCACCATCTTGCATAATGGCAATCCGATCTCCGATACGCATGGCTTCATCGAGATCATGGGAAATAAACACAACGGTGCGTTTATCATCGTTCTGCAAGCGAATGAGCTCATCTTGCATTTCGGTGCGAATCAGCGGGTCGAGTGCCGAAAATGCTTCATCCATTAACAGGATATCCGGATCATTGGTTAATGCCCGGGCGAGGCCAACCCTTTGTTTCATCCCGCCGGAAAGTTCGTCCGGAAAAGAATCACCGTAAGCTTCTAGTCCGACGCGTGACAGCGCATCTTTGGCGCGCTGATAGCGGGTTGTTTTATCAACCCCTGCCAGTTCTAAGCCAAATGCAGTATTGTCGATCACGCTCATGTGCGGCATCAGTGCAAAGTTCTGGAAAACCATTGAAATTTGTTTACGCCGAACGTCACGGAGATCCTGGGCGGAGATACGTGCAATATCCCGGCCTTTAAGCAGCACACTGCCTTGCGTTGGTTCGATTAACCGATTTAGTAAACGGACTAGTGTTGATTTTCCGGAACCGGACAGTCCCATAATGACGAAAATTTCACCTTCCTGAATTGAAAGAGACACATTTTTGACTCCGACAGTAAGGCCCGTCTTTTCAAAAATCTGGTCTTTATTCAGCCCTTTTTCCATTAAGGGGAAAGCAGTGTCAACTGACTCTCCGAATATTTTGTAAAGCTGCTTTACTTCTAAGATAGCTTCCATGTCATCATGACCTACATTGTTGTAAAATTAACGACTCTATATAATGAACTCTAAGCATTAATTGGATATAAATCAAGCAGTTCTGTTTTTATATGTTTTTTTGTTGTTTTAAGTTGCTGATTTTTATGAATTATATTTTTGTTGTTGTTTTTCAGGTTTTTGGGAATTTATTTGTGCACAAAATAATTGTTTTTTTGCCTGTTGCGGATTGTTTCGTGCTGTATTTCATTAGACAATGGGAGTGACACTTGCAGTGTGAAGGATCAGTGGTGTTAAAAATAAAGGGGTCTGCCGTGTTAAAAATTATACTGATGGTTGGAATGATACTATCGCTTTTTCTGAGAACTGCCGTTGCAGAGCCGGAACAGAAATACTCGCAAACTGATATCTTGGATCGCCCGCTTATTGAGCGCTATATCCTTGATGAGCTGAAATCGCTGCGACAAGATCAGCAGGATCTGGAACGTCGCCTGACTATCCAGATGACAGATCGGGAGTTGAGCGTCGCCGATAAATCCATGAATTATGCCAATGTCACGGTTACTTATTTCTTTTACATCATTGCTGCTGCAGCATCATTGATCGCTTTATTTGGTTGGCATTCATTAAAAGAGGTGAAGACCAAGACGAGTGAGCTGGCCGACAGGCGCTTAAATAAAATCGCGCAAGATTATGAGAAAAAATTTCTCGCCTTAGAGCGTGATTTAAAGCGTAAAACGCGGATTATCACTGATAATAATCGTGAGATTGAGATTATCAATGAGATTCACAATTTGTGGCTCAGAGCGCAGAGTGTGCAAACACCAGAACAGCGAGTACAAGTTTATGATGAGATTCTGAAAATTCGTCCGGGAGATTTAGAGGCGTTGACTTACAAAGCTGACGCAGTGATGGAAATGAAAGAATATCATTGGGCTATGAGTTTATGTAACCGGGTGCTTGAACTCGATGAAACCAATGGCCCGGCGCTCTATCAACGTGCTTGTGCCTACGCGCGTCTGGGTGCAGAAGAACAAGCGATTATTGATCTACAGCTTGCTGTCGATCTTAGTCCTTCACTCCGGGAATTCATTGCCGAAGAGTCAGATTTTGAAGGGCTACACGGTCATAAAACATTTGATAGTTTACTGACGGCTCCGTCGTCTCAAGAGTAGTGTCTGCATCAATCATGACGAGTGGTTGACATATTGTTTATACACATCTGTCATGTTATCGGGATTTATCGTATCTGTCGTTGTTGATCATTATTGATGGTTGACAACGCTCTTAGAGGAGATCCCTTCATGACATATACATCAGACGACCTTGAGGCGCTTTACCATGTCTGGATGTCGCAAAAAGCGAGGATGCATCTGACACAAATGGAAGTGGCCAAGCAGTTGGGGCTGACTCAAATTCAACTGTCTAATATTTTGCGGGGCCGTGAGCCGCTGACGCAGCAATTTGTCCAATCTTTCTGTCGATATCTCCATGTCGATCCCTATCTTTTTATGCCTAGCCTGATCCAACAGCAGCGAGAAGGCCAACAACAAGTCAAACTGGTGAATCGAGTGATTATCGATGGTGATATTGATTCGGTTTATGTGGATGGCAATCAAGTCGTGATTGAGTACCGAAGTGCAGTGAGATAGACTCGAAAACCGACGCGGTATTTTCAGCTTTGTCTTGAATCATGAACAAAAACAAGAAAATAGCCATACCCGTTGTATAGTAATCGTATCTGTATGACAACATGGAGAGGCAATGAAAAAAATTATATTGGCAATATCAGTGGGCGCTTTATTTTCTGCCATGGCACAGGCTTCAGAATGGGGATATAGCGGTGAAAAAGGCCCGGAACACTGGGGTCATGTTTCCAAGGTCTGTGAGACCGGAAGAAACCAGAGTCCGATTAATCTGACCGACACCGTCACATCTGTTCTGAAGCCTTTGGCGATTGACTATCAGGGACAAGTGACGACTCTGTCCAATAATGGGCACACCCTTCAGGCAACCGTGACAGGCAACAACACGCTGACAGTTGACGGCAAACACTTTGAACTCAAGCAATTTCATTTTCATACCCCTTCCGAAAATTTGATTAAGAGCCATCGATATCCATTGGAAGCTCACTTTGTTAATCAGGACAGTGAAGGCAATTTGGCTGTGGTTGCCGTGATGTTTGATCTCGGGGCTGCCGATCATGAATTAGCGCAACTGACACAGGTATTGCCGGAGAAAGGCGATGCCGTGCCGGTTTCTTTCCCGGTGAAAGATTTACTGCCGACAACCCGGAAATATTATCGCTTCAACGGTTCGCTCACCACACCTCCGTGTAGTGAAGGCGTGCGTTGGTTCGTGATGAAACAGCCGAAAACGCTCTCAACCCAGCAGGAAAATGCCCTGACTTCTGTTATGGGTCACAATAATCGTCCCGTTCAGGCGCGCAATGCACGTGTTGTGCTGGATGAGAAGTAATCGGATAAGAGATGGTGTTGAGTGGCATGAGTGAGTCATATGATGTTATTCGTGACTCATCGTGCGCTGCCAAGCTGAATGATGAATAAACCCCTGAATTTCAGGGGCTTATTTTGTGATGGACGATCATTTATCCAGCGTTAGGTCATGGTTCATGTAGAGCGCTACACTTCACATGACCTGCCTTGACTAAATGCCCGACAAATTGCTGCAAAAAACATCACGAAAGATCAACAGCCCCTAGGATGTCTAACTTTAGCCAATGACCACCTGAGCCAGCAGGTAGCCGACAATACAGCCTGTGACAACGGCAATCAGACCAACTGCCATAAACGAATGGTTGAAATACCATTTCCCTATTTTCGTCGTGCCGGAAACATCAAAGTTGACGGTGGCGATATCCGATGGATAGTTCGGGATAAAGAAGTAGCCATAAACGGCAGGCATCAGGCCGATCAATAGTGCAGGGCTGAGACCCAGAGCCAGCCCGACAGGTAGCATCATACGAGCGGTTGCTGCTTGAGAATTGACCACAACAGAAACGACGAATAAGGCCAGCGCAAATGTCCAAGGATATAACTGTACCATTTCAACAATTCCGGATTTGAATTGTGGCATTGCATATTTGAAATAAGTATCTGACATCCAGGCAATCCCAAAGATCGCTATCGCTGCAACCATACCAGACTTAAAGACCACCCCGTCAGGGACATTTTTCGGATTGGTTCGGGTGACCAGCAGGATAATCCCGCCGAAGCAGAGCATCATCATCTGGATGACAACTGCCATACTGATGGGTTTTGACCCTTCGCTGATGGTTCTGATTTCCGGTACCATTGCAATCAAGACAATACAGAGAATCGAGCCAATGAAGAGTAAGACGGAGTTTCTTGCTTTTGCCGGGAGGGTTTCGTTCAGCGTGGTCGCGGTTGTATTACGGATCTCTTCTCGCCAGACCGGATCTTTCAGACGAGCCTGATAATCGGGATCATCTTGCAGTTCTTTCCCGCGTCTGAGGCTGTACAACGACATTGCGAGTGTACCGCAAAGTGTGGCTGGCACTGTAACCATCAGAATTGAAAGGAGTGTGATATTAGCCTGAACATTGACTAACTGAGCCAGATAATAAACCACTGCCGCTGAAATCGGAGATGCTGTAATCGCCACCTGTGAAGCCACAGACGCGGCAGCCATCGGACGTTCTGGCCGGATACCATTTTTCAGGGCAACATCACCGATGATAGGCATAATGGAGTATACCGCATGGCCGGTACCCAGCATAAAGGTCATGGTATAAGTGACAAATGGTGCGATCAGGGTAACGCGTTTGGGATTTTTCCGTAACAGTCGTTCGGCTATCTGTAGCATGTATTTCAATCCGCCAGCGGCTTCAAGAATGGATGCACAGGTGACGACGGCCAAAATGATGAGCATTACCGTAATGGGCGGTGAGGTCGGCGGCATTTTGAAGATAAATACTTCGATCACCAAACCAATCCCGGACACCACGCCCAAGCCGATACCACCGTATCGGGAGCCGATGTACAGCATCAATAATAGGAACAAAAACTCCATATACAACATATTGTAAACTCCTATAACAATTCGTTACTTCATCATCATCGATACGGTAAAAAAAATATTGACGATAATCATGTTCACTCATCGTTTTTTCAGAAGTGTTACGTGATTCGGAGAGAACTCACATTATGGAATAAAAACGTGACCCCAATGCAAACATAAGGTGTGTTTTATTAGATGCAAATGTTAATAGGTTGTGGAAAATCACACGGTCATTGATCTTCCACAACTGAAAATGGGGGAAGGTTAGTCGTAAATTGTCGGAATCGGCTGACGTTTATGTTGAGTCGCCTGATAAATTGCCACTAATCGATCGGTGACACTCTGAGGAACCGGTTTTCCTTCCAGAAAATCATCAATCTGATCGTAGGTCAGGTTCAGTGCTGCTTCGTCCGCTTTTTGCGGTGCCAGCTCTTCCAGATCAGCCGTCGGTACTTTATTGACCAGCACATCCGGTGCACCCAGTGTTGCAGCAACCTGACGAACCTGACGTTTATTCAGTCCGAACAAGGGGGCGAGGTCACATGCACCATCACCAAACTTGGTGTAAAAACCGGTAATATTTTCTGCTGAATGGTCGGTACCGAGCACCAGACCGCGCACATAACCGGCAATTTCGTATTGAGCAATCATCCGGGCTCGAGCTTTGACATTGCCTTTGACGAAATCCAGTTGTGCATGATCTTCCGGGAGTAATCCGGTTCCTGCCAGTGCTTGATGAGATGCAGCGTGCAGTCCGTCAACGCCCGCTTTAATATTCACAGAAACAGCATGGCTCGGCTCGATAAAGGCGATCGACAGTTGTGCTTCGTCTTCATCTTTCTGCTCCCCATAAGGCAGCCTGACCGCAATAAATTGATAGGGGGCGCTCTGATGCGCTTCATTGAGCTGATTGACTGCCAACTGCGCCAGACGCCCGCAAGTTGCCGAGTCAATCCCGCCACTGATACCGAGCACCAGTGATTTGCAGCCGGATTCAGTCAGTTTGCGTTTAATAAAATCAATCCGACGCTGGATTTCATACTCAGGATTGATGGTGGGTTGGACACGCATTTCCTCGCGAATAAGCTGTTCCATTTTGAGATTCCTTTTCGTACAAGAATGAACTGATAATATGACGCTCAAGTCACCGTGATCGGGAGATACGTGGAACCCCGCATCTTGAGGTCACTTGGGTATATAACAACTTTTTAGTATCATACCTATTTCATCGAATTAGAAAACCGGATAATTGCCAGAAAGGAAGGATATGTTGAAAATCGCTGTATTTGGCAGCGCTTTTAACCCACCAAGCTTGGGTCACAAAAGTGTGATTGACTCATTGAGTCATTTTGACCAAATTTTACTCGTTCCAAGTCTCGCCCATGCATGGGGGAAGAAAATGCTCCCTTATGAACAACGGTGCCGCTTAGTTGATGCACTGATATCCGATTTAGGCGCTGATAAAATTCAACGTTCTGAAATTGAAGAGCAGTTATTTGTCCCCGGTAAGCACATTACGACTTATGCTGTTTTAACCGCATTGCAGGATATTTATCCTCAGGATGAACTAACGTTTGTAATGGGGCCGGATAATTTATTGCAGTTTGCCCGTTTTTTTCGGGCCAAAGATATCCTCAAACAATTTAATGTTATGGCCTGTCCGGAGAAAGTACCGATCCGCAGCACACATATCCGCCAAGGACTTCAGCAAGGCAAGGCGATCGAGGCATTAACGACCCCGTCTGTTGCTCAATTGATCCACTCACTCTCGCTCTATCATTAATGCCTCATATGGCATGGGTTGGTACCTGATGACTGAATGTTTTCGGTTCAGTGTGCCTTCCTCTGACACCCTTTCGCACCGCACGACTCCAATATTATTTCGCCGACTCTCCAAGTACAGCATCGAGTTCAAATTCATCCAACTTGGATATAACCTTATTGACCAAAATGATGATGACTCCTCAAGTCATAACACATTGATTATTAAAAACAACGTATATAAAAAATAGATGATTTTTTGATGTTGCACCGATAAGTCAAATAAAACCATTAAGAGTTATGGGGAGTGTGCTAAAACTATATTAGGTCGGTGAAAAAGAGGTGCTTATGGAATTATTTGCAGATATGCGTTCAGGTTCTTCAGAAAATAAGGACAATAAAGATAATGGTTCATCGGCAAATCAAGGCTTGGAGCCTTGGAAAGTATTACTGGTTGATGATGACGCACAAATGCACCAGATTACCAAACTGGCGCTCAGTAATTTTGTTTTTCAGAAACGCCCTTTGAAATTGATCTCTGCTTACTCTGGTAGTGAAGCTCAAGAAATCTTTAAACAAGAAGATGATATTGCATTGGCACTGATCGATGTTGTGATGGAAACGGAACATGCCGGGCTGGATTTGGTACGGTTCATCCGGGATACCTGTAACAACCGTATTATTCGGTTAGTCTTACGAACCGGGCAGGCTGGTCAGGCACCGGAAGAGAAAGTCATTCAAGATTATGAGATTGATGACTACAAAGAAAAAACCGACCTCACTACCCAGAAACTGCGGACTTTACTCTACTCGATGTTGAGGGCATATCGGGACTTATGTCTCATTGAAGACCAAAAGGAGGGGTTGAGCCGAGTCATTGAGGCCTCTGCCAAAGTCCAGAATACCAGAACATTGAAGACGTATGCGACGACGGTGTTGAAACAACTGACCTCACTTCTCGGGCTTGAAGCCTCTGCATTTTACTGCATCGTCTATCCCCATGACCGCGAAGACGGAGAGCGGGCTCTCACTTTGGCCGCAACGGGTAAATATGTTGCTTTTTACAAAGAGTGCAGCTTTAGTGTGTTGCCGGATTTGGTTGCTCAGCGGTGTCGGGAAGTATTGGAAAAACATGCCTCTCAAAATTACGGGGACGCTTATGTCTTCCATACCCGTGATGAACGGGATGTCACTAATCTCCTTTATGTCAATCTGAACGGTGAATTATCGAATCTTGATAAACAGTTGCTGGAAATATACATGCAGAATATCTGTATGACATTCGACAACATCAACTTGTTTGTCGATTTGCAGGAAACCTCAGTGGAGTTGGTATATAACCTCTCGAATGCCGTCGAAGCTCGCAGCAAGGAGACGGGCGCCCATGTTCAGCGGGTTTCATTGTATAGTGAACGGTTGGCACAGTTGTATGGCTTGACAGAAGCACAGATCAAAATGATCAAACATGCAGCACCGTTACATGATGTCGGTAAAGTCGCCGTGCCTGACCGTATTTTGCATAAGAGCGGTAAACTGGATGAAGATGAATGGAACATCATGCAAAAACATGTGGAGTATGGTGTCGAGATTTTGAGTAAATCATCGCGTCCGTTGATGGTGATGGCGAAAAACATCGCTGAGTATCATCATGAACGGTGGGATGGTACCGGTTATCCTCATGGTTTGGCCGGAGAAGATATTCCGATTTGTGGCAGAATCACTGCGCTGGCGGATGTTTTCGATGCCTTGGGAGCCAAACGTTGTTACAAAGAAAGCTGGACAGACGACGCGATAAAACAGGAAATATTAGCCCAGCGCGGGAAACAATTTGATCCAAAGCTTGTTGATTTGTTTATGGCGCATTGGGATGAGTTTATCGCGATTCGCAATGGTTTGCCTGATTGACACCCAAGCTGACACGAAGGCGTCATCATACCGTTTCTTCTGTTTGAATCTCTAATTGCTTGGGAAGCTTGAACTGATAGTGCATACCTTGCCCGGGAGTTGATGAAAACTGTAAACTCCCCTGAAGTTGTTGGGTGACCAGGTTATACACTAAACTCAGGCCAAGCCCCGAGCCACCATGTCCTCTCTGAGTGGTATAAAATGGTTCAAAGATTTTTTGATGTAAATCCGTAGGAACGCCGATACCATTGTCAAAATATTCAAACACAACCGACTCTCCCTGTGCATAAAAACGAATCTTAATTTGTGGTACGGCTTGCGTATTGCCCTGTCCGAATGCATGGCGCGTGCTATTGATGATGAGGTTGGACATCACCTGAGTCAAACCGCCCGGAAAACTATCCATCATCAGATCTTTATCACCCTCCAATTCTGGTTCGACCGGCACTTTTTTGGTCTCGGGAGCCAGGCTGGCAATTAAGGCTGTCAGAACCTGATAGATATTGAATTGACTCTGGCACTCTGACATTTGATCAACCGTCGTCTGTTTAAAGCTTTGTATTAATCCCGATGCCCGGGATAGATTGCTTTTCAACAGTTCGACACTTAAATTTAATCGCTGGGTTAGCTCCGTAAACTGATGGGTTGTCAGTGTCTGATTGTGAAAGGCTTCTTCCAGTGTTTTTCTGACATCTTCAGCAACCGATGTTGCCGTAACTGCAATTCCCAGTGGTGTGTTGACTTCATGTGCCACACCGGCAACGAGCCCCCCGAGTGCCGTGAACTTTTCTGACTGAATCAGTTGGGTTTGAGCCTGCTTGAGTTGTGTCATATTTTGTGCCAGCTCGTCAGTGCGTTGCTGAACCTTATACTCCAGCGCTTGATTGAGCTGTTTTAAGGCCAACTGTCCGGATTTCAGCTCAGTAATATTCAGGGCGGTTCCCCGAAATCCGAGAAACTCATGAGTGTCGCTATAGCGAGCCAGTGCCTGAAAGACAAACCACTGTTGGGTGTCATCTAAAATGATAGTGACTTCACAGCGCTGGAAACTCTGTTTGTGAGCGAGAAAGCGGTGTAAATCTTGTGCCGATTGTAATGCTTCGATTTGCGTGAACGAGAGCAGATGATTTCCCGAAAGATGTAAGGCTTTTAACATGCCTTCCGAGGCATAAATGAGTTGGAGTGAGTCATCTGTTTCCCACAGCCAGTCAGATGATATTTGTGCAAAATCTTTTGAGCGCGCCCGCTCCTGATGATTATTCTGGTAAAAGGTCACCAGGTTCCGGGTTAATTTATTCGTCTCTTTGACCAGCAACGATAACTCATCATTGGGGTGGGTAATCAATGGCGACTGATTGACTTCAAGGGGTTTCCCCGGTTTCATCGGATTGTAGTGCTGCAGGAAACGGGCAATCGAAAAAATCCGTTGATTGATGCTACGGTGAAAAATAATGAGAATCAGATAGCAGACAAATATCATTTTGAGGGTGTTGATGCCCAATGTTCTCAAAAACTCGTTAACCAGTATGTTGTGGATATCCTCAAGGCTTGATTCAACAGTAACGGTACCGATCAATTCTGTCGCATCACTCACCGGTTCACGAACTGTCAACGGGTAGACATGCTGACTTACCTCTGATGAATTGCCCGGCGTACCAACGGCCAGACTGTAATTACCGGATTGAACCCTCAAGTAGTTAATATCGGATAAAAGCACCAGATGCTCCATTCTCTCTTGCAATTGTCTCAGATTAAAGTCCCAGATAAATGAAGCCAGTACATGTGCGTGCACGTCTCGGATTTCTGCATGGCGTTTTTCAACCTGATCCAGATGTTGTGTGTAATTGAAATAGAGTTGAGTCATCGTTGAAATCAATGTAAACATACTACTGAGCAGGATCAGAATCAAAATCATGCGTCGTCCGAGAATGCTCCGCAACGGGGAAATCAATTCAGTGCTGTATTTGCCTGTTGTCATATTCTTGCAACCCTTCGGCAATCGTTACTTTTTGAAACTAATCCAGTATCTGCGGAAGCTGAATAATATAGTGAACGCCTTGATCCGGCTCTGAGGTAAACTTTAAATGACCTTTCAGTTTCTGCGTGACCAGATTAAAGACCAAGTTGAGCCCTAGCCCTGAACCGCCATGCCCTCTTTTACTGGTATAAAACGGTTCAAAAATCTTTTCATGTAACGCCTGTGGAACACCGATACCATTATCCTGATATTCAAAAATGACATGTTTGTCTTGTGCATAAAATTTGATATGAATTTCCGGTGAGGAATGTTCGCCTTCAAAAGCATGAACAACACTGTTCATGATTAAATTCGAGATAATTTGCGTCAATGTTCCCGGCAGACTCGTCATCATTAGGTTTTCATCGCCTTCGAGTTGTGGTGACACCGGAATTTTTCGGGTTTCCGGATGCATACTGGCAATTAATGCCATCAACACCTGATGAATATTAAACTTACTGAGACTTTCTGATACCTGATCGACAGCGGTCTGTTTGAAATCCCGAATTAATTTTGATGCCCGACTAAGATTGCTTTGCAGCAATTCTGAGCCCGATTTCAGTCTTTCCGTCAGTTCAACAAACTGATTAGTCGTCAAGCTTTGATCGCGAAATGCACGTTCAAATTCTTCTGTTACTTCCTCAATAATCGAGGTTGCCGTTACGGCAATGCCTAATGGTGTATTGACCTCGTGAGCGACCCCGGCCACCAATCCCCCGAGTGCGGCCAACTTTTCCGACTGAATCAGTTGTGCCTGAGCCTGTTTGAGTTGTTTGAGACTCTGAGCCAGATCATGAGTCCGTTCCTGAACGGTGTGTTCTAAGCTTTGATTGAGTTGTTCCAGCTCGGCCTGTACGGCTTTGAGTTCAGTAATATTCAGCGCGGTGCCACGGAACCCTAAAAATGTATCCTGTTCCTTGTCGTAGCGCGCCTGAGCCTGAAACATCAACCATATTTTATGCCCGTTGAGGTTGAGCACTACTTCACAATGATGAAAGTTTTGCTTGCCGTTTAAGAACTGCTGTAACTGAATTGCTGTCTCAAACTGTTCAATTTCATGGAATGCCAAACCATGGTTTTCTTGCAAATCGAGTGCTTCGAGCATGGTCTCTGAGCAATACACCAGTTTCAGGGCAGAGTCTGTTTCCCACAGCCAGTCAGATGAGACATGGGCAAAGTCTGCCAAACGTGTCTGTTCAAAACGAATATTCTGATAAAGGATAGTGAGACTTTTGGTTAACTTGTTGGTTTCATTGCACAAAAGTGATAATTCATCATTTTTTTGCGTAATCACCGGATAGTTGTAGACGCGCAGGGGGGCAGTTCTGTGTCTGGGATTATATTGCCTCAGATAGCGGACAATGGCGTAGATTCGTTGATTGATACTATGGTGAAAAATAATCAGGATCAGATAACAGACCAGTACCGTTTTAATGGTATTGATTGACAGAATCACCAGAAAGTCATGCAGCAGTGAGTTATAGATTTGCTGAATATCCGACTCAACGCGAATCGTCCCGATTTGCTCCGATTTCCCAGTGATCGGATCCTGAAATGTCAGCGGATAAAGATTACTGACGGAGCGGCCAGTCACGGGTTCCCCTGCACTGATTTTGTAATTGTCGGATGTGATTTCCAAATAATCGATATGAGGCAGATTAATCAGCCCATTGACTCTTTGTTGTAAAATGGTGAGATCAAAATTCCATAGTGATGAGGCCAGCAGGTGAGTGTGGATATTCCGAATCTCCTGATGGCGGCGATCAACGTTGTTAAATTGTTTGCTGTAGTCGAAATAGAGCTGTGCCAATGTTGCCAAAAACGTTATGGTTCCACTGAGCAATACTAAAATAAAAATGATTCTTCGTCCCAGACGGCTGCGCAATGGATGAATCGATTGCATTTCTTCCGTCTCATGATTTGCTTCTAGTATCGGCTTTTCAATTTTTGATGCCATATGCGCAATGCCCTGCTTCCAGTCAGTATCTTGATCATTTCAAAGAGACATGTTGCCGAGAAAACGAACACGCCTGAGTTAAGTATTGATGACATTGGGTTTTTCTGCCCGATAGTTGGTAAAAAAATCCTGATTCTGTAGAAAAAACTCACAGAAGCCCTCAAGAACAACAGTATTTCTGTACCTGAAAGGCACCGGTATCCCCGTTTTTATAAGTAATCAGGCTTATTTTTGTTAGACTCGGGAACACTTTGCCTGCCAGCCAGCCTGATATGGTCGGCTTGATGTCGATGATGAAGTCATGTTTTACTCATGACGATTGAGTGAAATTTCGCGTGAACCGCCGAACCAGCAGTAGAGACAATAAATATGACACTGAATGAACTTCTGAACCTGATCCGCACTTCTCCAGAGCAAGTTGATTTTGCTGGCGTGATGGGGGTGATTGATGAGCACTATGATTTTACGCCAACCCGATTTAGTAACGGAGACGTGGTCAACGCAGCACAGGAAAACCAAGGCTCATGTAAAATCTTTTCTTTTGCACAATTACATCAGTTGAGTGCTGCAGAAACATTGGCTTGTTTTGGCGACTTTTATCGTCAGGACGTGCTGCAACATCCTGAAAATCAGGACCATCAGAATATCCGCAACTTTATCCGTACCGGTTGGGAAGGGGTTCGGTTTGAGGGGAAGGCATTAGCGGCAAAATCATAACGTTGCCACTGATACGGAGCCAGTTATCGCAGCGGCTGTTGGCACAGGCAACGACGACACAGACAGTGGGTTGCCCCCGTTTTCTCGCGGGTTGAGACATGAAAACACCAACAGTCCGATTGGCCGGCACTGATACCGCAATAGGTCGGCTCACCACATTGCGGACAAGCGTGAGATGTCTCCGTTCCGCTCAGCCGCTGCATAATCTGTTCTCTTTGTTGATCGGTATAATGACGCCACTGCCGGATTTCTTCCATGGTTCGGTAGCACCCCGAACAAAGCCCGTCTTCATTTTTACAGTTCGCCACACACGGAGACTTGATTGCTTTTTCTGACACTTCGATCTGACTCATATTTTGCTATGGCAGACACTATAAGAGATCGCCCTGTAATGTTGCAATATTTTGCAATCGGATGAGCATTGGTGAGGCGGTGTAAAAAATTGAGATATGCATTCAATAAAATGCGCTCGGTAATGAAAATCAACCAATAAAGGCTCAACTCAATAAAATAAATTGCATACAATAACAGGTTGCTGAGTAAAGCTTATATCCTCGGTTTAGCGGTTTTTTTATTATTATCGAATAAGAAGCGAATAAAAAAGCGAATGAAAAGGCCGTTTCTGAGAGAAAGCGAGTATTTGCACTGATTAATATAAAACAACGACATTCTCACATAAAACATCAAAGGTTTTCTGCATGGCAACGTTAGGTTTCAGGCTCACGATCAATGGGGTCAATGATACGTCATTGGTGGTGTGTGACTATCAGGGATTTGAATCCGTTTCAGCATCGGTGGATGCTGGCGGGCAACCGGTTTACGGCTATCGTTATCAGATTGAACTCGCCAGTCGCAACAGTGATTTAACTTTTGAGCAAATGGTTGATACCACGGCGCTGCTCGAAGTGCTGCGTAGCGGTCAAGTGGTGCAAAAGGTGCATGGCATTATCCGTAACTTCAGCCGCGGTGATACCGGCCATCACCACACCTTTTATTCCCTGACGCTGGTGCCGTCATTCGAGCGGCTCTCGCTGCGTCATAACAGCCGTATCTTCCAGCAAAAAAGCGTGCCACAAATCCTCTCCGTCCTGCTGCAGGAAATGAACATCACCGATTATGCCTTTTCCACCAAACGGGAAAGCCCGCCGCGTGAGTTCTGCGTGCAATACCGCGAAACCGATTTAGATTTCTTCCACCGCCTGGCGGCTGAAGAAGGGCTGATGTACACCTTCACCCATGACACCGACAAACATACGCTGGTGGTGACCGACAATGCCGAAGGCTTTACCCGCCTCGGCGGGACGGTACCGTATAACGTGCTGTCCGGCGGCGTTTCTGACACGCCGTATGTCTCTGCGATGACGGCGCGTAAGCAGTCTGAAGTCAGCGCGGTGTGGTTGCAGGACTACAGTTTTAAAAAGCCGACCTACAGTTTTAAACAGAGCGTTGAAGGCAGTCAGCTCGATTACCAGCTCACCACTTACGAGCACTTCGATGCGCCGGGGCGGTATAAAGATGACGCGACCGGCAAAGCATTCAGCCAAATCCGCCTTGATGCGCTGCGGCGTGAGGCGCATACCGCCAGCGGTCAAAGTAATCAGGCGATGCTTCAGGCCGGAGTACGGTTTGACCTCAGCGAACACCTTGATGCGGCGATGAATCAGAGCTGGCTGGTGGTGCAGATTGCCCATCAGGGCAGTCAGCCACAGGCACTGGAAGAGTCCGGCGGCAGCGGGGCTACCACCTATGCCAACCAGTTTACCGCCATTCCCGGTGAGAGTTTATGGCTGTCGCCGGTGGAGAATAAACCCCGGGTGGATGGCCCGATGGTGGCGACCGTGGTTGGCCCGGCCGGTGAAGAAATTTACTGTGACGAGCATGGCCGGGTGAAACTGCATTTCCCGTGGGACCGCGAAAGCAACGGCGATGAGCTGAGCTCATGCTGGGTGCGGGTGTCACAACAGTGGGCGGGCAGTCAGTACGGTATGGTTGCCGTGCCGCGCATCGGCCACGAAGTGATTGTGGATTTCCTCGACGGCGACCCGGACCAGCCACTGGTGACCGGGCGGGCTTACAATGCCAGTCAGGTGCCGCCTTACCCGTTGCCCGAGCACAAAACCAAAACTGTGCTGCGCACCGAAACCCATCAGGGGCAGGGCTTTAACGAGCTGAGTTTTGAAGACCAGTCCGAGCATGAAAAAGTCTATATTCATGCGCAGAAAGACACCGAAGCGCTGATTGAAAACGACGCCACCACGCTGATCCGTCACGACAGTCATTTAACGGTGGAAAACGACCGTTACGAGCACATCAAGATGAATGACCATCTCACCATTGATGGTGAGCAGCGCCTGAAAATCACCCAAGACCAGACCCACGATATCGGCGGCTCGCTGGCGCAGCAAATCGGCAGCCTGACGGCGGTCGAGACCGGCAGTGCCATTACCCTGAAAAGCGGGGCTAAAATCGTTGCCGAGGCCGGCTCCGGTTTGACCTTATCCGCCGGGGGCAGTTTTATCAGTATCGACAGCGGCAGTGTCAATCTCTCCGGCCCGGCGATTAACCTCAACGCCGGCGGCAGTGCCGGCAGTGCGGTGGCGTATGGCGGGCAAGCTGCATTGTTGCCGGGAGAGTTGGAAGATATTCAGCCTATCGCAGCAATCTCTCCGGTGAAACAGGTGGCTGCATTAAAATCTGCGGCCGCTCATGTCCAGGGGCTCTGCCAAATCTGTCAAGAAATGCAAGGGGCATAATGGATGTTACCTGCAATCGAAACCTCGCAACCGATCTACCTGTTGCTGGACGGTGCTCAAATTGATGCGCTGGCGAAACAGGTCGCTTTACTGGATGCTACTGACCAAGTGATGCCACTGTATGCGGGAACGCGCCTACAGGATGTGATAGAAGTCTCTCCTCTATTAGTTCAGGTCTCTTCACTGACACCGTTTGCAGAATTGCTGGAGAGCGATGAGAACAAAAACGGATGTCTGATTCTTGAATCCGATGCCGGATTTGATGCACTGTTCCGCTACTGGCAAGCTCAGTTGTTTGCTTTATCTCCCGAAAGTTCTGAACCTATGGTTTTCCGGTTGTATGATCCGCGAATTTTTGCCGCTTTTCAGAAAACGGAGCATAGTCTGGAAAAAAGACGACTTTTCGGTCCTTGTCATCGAATCTGGTGCTGGAATAAGAAAGAGATATGCTGGGAAAATTTTCAGACTGAAGAAACCGTAGATGCGGCGATCTGGCAGCAGTCACCATTTGTGATGACGCAGGCGCATCTGGATGTGCTGTTTGAACTGAAGATTGAACATTTTATTCACCAGCTACATCAGCATATTCAGTCTTATTTTCCACAATTATTACCACCGGACGAAACCTGTGAGGATTTCGCTCGCTTTGTATATCAGAAATCAATGGCGCTGGGTTTTGAGAGCCCGCAGTCAATTTTTTATTTTGCCAATATCTGGTGCCACCTTGGTGATAGCTGTCTGGATAAATCAATTTATCCGGAGATTGCTATTTTACTGACCGAGCCTAGTCAGCAAATCCCACAGCAGCGAATTAAAAGCGCTGCCCTGCAACTTGCTAATTACCAACCCAATCTGACGCACCGCGTAGCAGACTATATTTGTTGAGGTCAACATGACGGAACATATCTTATTAGCGAATAATGCCGCCGCATCCCAATCAACAGAGGATACCGGTAGCCTGACGGGAGCCTGCCCGTATATGAACCCCATGATCCAACTGGTTCCGATGCGTTATGCCATGAGTGAGGAAGGGGAGAGCGTCCCTGAAAACCTCAATGACAGTTTGTATCGCGACGATGGCGTACCACAAGGGTTTCGCCCCCTGAATCCCGGTTTTCTCTATATCATCCACAGTGAAGATAAAGAGACGCTTTACGAATTTGAAGTCAAAGATGATCAAAGTCTGATTGGGCGTTATTTTGAAAAAGGTACTGATGCATTTCAGGACAGCGGTCAGAAAACGATAGTTGTCCCACGACGTGGTGTTCTCCATGCCCTGTTTATGCCGGTTGCGATGACACCTGAGCGGGCAGAGATTTTACTCGGGGCAAGCGGTGATCAGTCGAGTCTGATGAACCGGGTCTTGCTGGGTGATGTTGACCCCATCAATGGCACCAAAGGGCTAATGCCGACAGAAAAAATCCCGGGTTGTATCGATTTTTCAGCGCAGAGAACGGAGTCTGGTGGTCAGTATGATTCAGGTCAGTATTGGTGGTTATCCAATTTAATCTTTCAGCCGGAAGCCCAGTCGCCGGTGCAATCTTCGGTATTACCCGAATATGAAAAAGATAGCGCCGTTTTATTGATTAATGATATTTGTGCCGATCTGGTTGAAGCTGCTGAACGGCAAAACGATTTAAAGACCCAATATAAAACTTGGTATGAAAAAGAAGTGGATGGGCACCGTAACTGTGATCGCTATGAAGTTGCGCAGTTATTGAATAATCTGATGCAGGTCGATCAATTCTTAGCCGGGCGATTTGATTCACTACTGGATTCATTAGGCATTCATGTCTCTGATGACGAGGAAAGAAAGGCACTATCAGCACGGTTAAAAAACCATATCGAAGTTTTAAATGATCAGAATGAATATCACTGGGAAGCGGCTTCCAGCGTTCCCGGTATTTTCGGTAAAGATGGTTACCAAAGTTCCTATCCTGCCAATATGGGAAGATCGGTTAATAATAAAGCCAATGCAATGGCAAAGAAACTGGCTGAGGATTACAGCATTTCTTATTACACAGCGAAAAGTACGCTGGAAAAGTGCGCCGCTGAATACAAGCAATTGATTGAGGGTGGGGCTTTTGGCAAAGACGGCATCAAAACGGTGATTCATTATGATGAAATGACTGATTTTGTGACAAAGTGGGATGATTATAAAGTGACAGTTTCAGAGAATCTGGAACGTCTGAATCCTTATGTAAAAGGGATTGCACCCAAGTGGTCTCTGCTGGCTGCTTATATTTCTCCGAAAAATAAAGAACACTTCAAAATTAAACTGGATTATGAAGACATTCTGACCGCTTTTTTTAAAAATAACGATGATCAATGGTTGCTGGAGTATTATGCCGGGGAGGATGATTTTCCGTTATCGGTTTACGATGACATTGCCAGTGATACCACATTTGTTTCAGTGAAAGATGTACTCAATATCAGGAAAAAGTTTGTCAGTATCGGTGATGCGCTGAAAGGGGTTGAATCATTTAATAAAAAAGTGGAGACAGCCAATAATCTGAATCACCTGAATCCGATTCTTGATGACGATCTGAAGGCCCGGGTTGTTCAGAGCTTATCTTTAAAGAATGAAGCATTTGTTGTGTCGATGACCGCAGCATTACAAGCGCCGGGAGGAGAGATGAACTTTACCCAGCGTTTGAGCAATAATCTGGATAAGCTCAGTCAAGGGACAAAACAACTGCTTAATCTGAACTTTAAAGCCAATGGTATCCAGTGGCATATCCCGGATCAACAGGCGGCCAGTAAGCTTCAGTCACTGCATCAGGAACTCGATCAAATCAATAAAAACCTCAAACAGACCGAGCAGACGATTAAAGCCATTAAAGGCCGTAACAATAGCATTCTGCAAATGTCAAAATCAGCCCGCCATACTGCCCGGGCAAATTATGTGCGTGAATTAAGGGCAGCAAAGCGTTCAAAAAACCAATTATTAGGTCAGTTCCGGTCAAAATATAATGAAATTCTGAGTCACTCCGGCCCGGAGGTCAGCCTTGGCATCAAAAAGAGTGGTAGTTATCCGATGTCTCAGGTGATGGATGAAGCCAAACAGATGGTCAGAAGCATCAACGCCCGGGGGACGGTACGGGAAATGCTGACCGCAGAAGGTAAACCCGATGCCGGTAAAATTGTCAAGACCAGTATATCTTTCCTGCTGACTTATATGTATGTCTGGAGTGCATGGCACGCGTGGGAAGCTTTGACCGATGATGACCCCCAAGAAGGGGAATTACTCACTTTTGCAGAGGCCGGGATTACCGCAACCGCCTCTGTTATTTCTTCTGCCGGCACGATTTATACCGCGTGGCTTAATGCCTCTTTGAAAGTAGGTGATGAAGCGCTGCATGAGGCAACACTGGCTCGTCTGGCGACATGGACAGTTTACAGTACACCGATTGTAACAGCGATGGGCGCGATTGGGATGGGGATCCGAACGTGGAATGCTGGTATGGATGCTTACAAATCTTTGTCAAATGATTTATCTCTGTTTATTTTGTCATCCTTTCGTTTTGCAGCAAGTGCTGCTGGCCTCGGTGTAGGAATATATGAATCGTATCGATATATGTCTATATCCAGCAAGTTCTTCACTGGGGGGATTGTAGGTGCAGAAGCTGCGATGACCTCTACCCTGAGAGTAGCTGCTAAATGGATCCGTTTAAATGTCTATTTGTGGGTGGCATTTTTTGTACTCGATAAGTTGTGGCAGTACTACAAGTGGCCGCCACTGGTCGATTGGGCGGATGACACCGCATGGGGTAAGGATGATCAAGGCTGGTCACTGACCAACCATTATGAAGTCTTGGCACCGCAGTCGTTTAAGCCGGGAGCCCGTTATGAAGTGCTTAATAACACATATACAGAGGATCAGTCGGCTGAGACCGAAGTACAATTGAAAATTTTTCTGCCTCAAGTTTCGCGACCGACCGCTGAAAATTGCAAGCTGGAGCTGAAAGCATTCTGCCGGGATCCGAGACGCAGATTCCGCGGGGAGTGGGTTGATGTGCTGGAGTCACTGAAAGTGGATGCGACGTTACTGCCGATGAATGGTGGCTGTGAACTAACCTTTTTTGTTCGCAGTGACTGGTTAAATGAAAGATATATCAATCAAATTCGGTGCTGTGTATCGCTGCGGAGTGGTGAAAATAAATGGTATCGGAACAACTGGGATTTTCGTATGAATAAAGCGATGCACATACCGTTCACCGACCATAATGTGCTCAGCCTCAGTCAGGAAGAAATCGATGCCCCTTCGGGTTCACATCTGGTTGCATGGAGTTAAATGATGAGTGAATTGACAGCCCAAGCCGAGACGATTGCGATGATGTCCTGTGGGCAAGTGGTCAAAGACAATGATATAGAAAGGCTGGCATTGGCACCTTTACCAGTAACAAATAATCGTCAGCCGATTGCTGTAACCAAATCCATTTCGGTCAATCAACATGGATTATTGGAATTACGTAGTGTTAATGCTGCACCAGGCTTGATACAGATGTTGCTGCTCATCTTATTATTGGCTCTCGGTTTTATCGCTAGTTTTTGGATCTTTGGATTGATGTATTTTTTATTACCTATTTTACCAGTTCCGGTCTTGTTTACCTTATTTGTGGGGGGAGGGATTTATTTACAGTTTAAAGATTCTGCTGATAGCGCTCGTAAAAATATACCAGTAATTTTTCATCCTCAGAAGCGGGAATTGTTAATCTCAAGAGTCAAATCAGCTGGCCTTATTCGACCTTCTTTTTTTGGTAATATGACAAGCAAAGGTTATAGCGAAGGTATGTCAGATCTCACCCTCTTATCTGGATTTGCTGGATTTGCTTTATTTTCTGCAGGGTGGGGATTATTTTTTGCTGAAAGGGGGCTTTCTACCGCTTGGTTGATAACCGGTATTATTTTTCTGTTAGGAGGTGCATTACTAATATATATCCCGCTCAAACCGTGGTTTACCTATTTTCGTCAGCTCAGAAAGCAGCCTCGTCAAACCGAGCAACAACAATTTATTGGTGTGCCGTGGGAGCAAGTGGCGGTTGAACTACACCACTTAAGTGCCGTTAGTTATATTGGTTTACGGACGATGTATACGCTGAATTTTATGTGTCCTTTACCGGGGGAGACGAATAAAAAATATTTGATCAGTCTGCCGGTGTATTCAAAAGAAGAGGGCCTGTCATTATTTGAATTGATCCGTGATTATATGGAGCACGGTGCACAAGGGATTGACCAGACAGCCGCTGCCAAACTGCAAACTGAAACGGCAGATTACACCCGGGCGGCTTATCGGCAGAAGATGCAGGAGATGCGTCGAAAAAATCCGCTGTTTTATCCTTTATGGCGGCTGTGGAATATTGTGACGTTACGCTACTGGGCACACTGGTATCTGGAGCGTGATTTAGATGTTCTGCCGAGTCAGATGATGAACCGAGAAGAAGTGGTCAACTGGTGTCAGCCGCTCCCCGAATCTGAATGGCAACCGATGAGTGATGAACTCCAAGAAGCCAATCAACGGGTCAGAGCGTTATATGCTGCCGGTTATCAATGGGAAAGTGAAGAAGTCCGCTCGGTACTGCAGGATTATGTGCGAGTGTTGTGATATCAATGATGTTCAATATAACGAGCCGCAATTGCGGCTCGAAGTCTGGTTATCTGATGTAAAATGATGAGTGAGTTAGCCCAAGCCGAGACGATTGCGATGATGTCCTGTGGGCAAGTGGTCAAAGACAATGATATAGAAAGGCTGGCATTGGCTCCTTTACCAGTGACAAATAATCGCCAGCCGATTTCCGTAACGAAATTTGTTGCGATTAATAAAAAAAAGTTGTTAGAAATTCGTCGTGTTAATGCAAATATTGGTGCGGCTAAACTCATGCTCTTTGGAGGCATATTTTTATTAGGGAGTATTATTTTTGTTTGGTTTATGATGAGCAAGATGCTTTTGTTTTTTCTACCAATACCCTTGTTCTTTAGTGTTTTTTTAGGTGGGACATTATACTTTGACCAAAAGGATGGAAGAGATAGTGTTCGTAGGAATGTTCCTACGGTTTTTCATCCGCAAAGGCAGGAAGTGCTCATTTATCGAGCAGGAAACAAATTGGAGCGCCCTTCACTATTTAGTTCAATGAACAGTGATGGTTTTAAGAAAGGAGCATCAGATAGGGTGATTTTAGCTGCATTCTCCGGAGCTATTATTTTTTCGCTTGGTTGGGCGAGATGTGTCGGTCATATTCTGGACTCAGAATATGGTGAAGGGTTACCTTTAACCATATCTTTAATACTGATTGGTCTCTTCTGCCTATATATCCCGCTCAAACCGTGGTTTACCTATTTTCGGCAGCTAAAAAAGCAGCCTCGTCAAACCGAGCAACAACAATTTATTGGTGTGCCGTGGGAGCAAGTGGCGGTTGAACTACACCACTTAAGTGCCGTCAGTTATATTGGTTTACGGACGATGTATACGCTGAATTTTATGTGTCCTTTACCGGGGGAGACGGATAAAAAATATTTGATCAGTCTGCCGGTGTATTCAAAAGAAGAAGGTCTGTCATTGTTTGAATTGATCCGTAATTATATGGAGTACGGTGCTCAAGGGATTGAACAGACAGCCGCTGCCAAACTGCAAACTGAAACGGCAGATTACACCCGGGCGGCTTATCGACAGAAGATGCAGGAGATGCGTCGAAAAAATCCGCTGTTTTATCCTTTATGGCGGCTGTGGAATATTGTGACGTTACGCTACTGGGCACACTGGTATCTGGAGCGTGATTTAGATGTTCTGCCGAGTCAGATGATGAACCGAGAAGAAGTGGTCAACTGGTGTCAGCCACTCCCCGAATCTGAATGGCAACCGATGAGTGATGAACTCCAAGAAGCCAACCAACGGGTCAGAGCGTTATATGCTGCCGGTTATCAATGGGAAAGTGAAGAAGTCCGCTCGGTACTGCAGGATTATGTGCGGGTGTCGTGATATCAATGATGTTCAATATAACGAGCCGCAACCGCGGCTCGAAATCTGGTTATCTGATGTGAAATGATGAGTGAGTTAGCCCAACCCGAAACGATTGCGATGATGTCCTGCGGGCAAGTGGTCAAAGACAATGATATAGAAAGGCTGGCATTGGCACCTTTACCAGTAACAAATAATCGTCAGCCGATTGCTGTAACCAAATCCATTTCGGTCAATCAACATGGCTTATTGGGATTACGTAGTATCAACTCAGCTCCTGGGGTGATACAGATGTTACTACTACTAGTGTTATTAGCGATCAGTTTTATTGCTGGTTTTTGGATCTTTGGATTGAAGTATTTTTTATTACCTATATTACCAATGCCTGTACTTTTTACCTTATTTATCGGTGGGGGAATTTATTTCCAGTTTAAAGAATTTTCTGATAGATCCCGTGAAAGTATGCCAATAACTTTCCACCCTCAAAAACAGGAGGTATTAATATCTTCTGTTAATTTGGATGGAATAAATCGACCTTCAATTTTTGGTACAACTCCAAGTCAAAGCTCTAATAAAAAGGTGTCAGATCGAAATTTTTTCTTAATTGTATCAGGTGTTTTATCTATTATTATGGGGTGGGCAATGTTATTTGACCGAGAGCAAATATTTTTGTTTATAGGTCTAATTTTAATGTTTTCTGGAATTGTTCTTTTATATTTTCCCCTTAAACCGTGGTTTACCTATTTTCGTCAGCTAAGAAAGCAGCCTCGTCAAACCGAGCAACAACAATTTATTGGTGTGCCGTGGGAGCAAGTGGCGGTTGAATTACACCACTTAAGTGCCGTTAGTTATATTGGTTTACGGACGATGTATACGCTGAATTTTATGTGCCCTTTACCGGGCGAGACGGATAAAAAATATTTGATCAGTCTGTCGGTGTATTCAAAAGAAGAAGGTCTGTCATTGTTTGAATTGATCCGTGATTATATGGAGCACGGTGCACAAGGGATTGATCAGACAGCCGCTGCCAAACTGCAAACTGAAACGGCAGATTACACCCGGGCGGCTTATCGGCAAAAGATGCAGGAGATGCGCCGAAAAAATCCACTGTTTTATCCTTTATGGCGGCTGTGGAATATTGTGACATTACGCTACTGGGCACACTGGTATCTGGAGCGTGATTTAGATGTTCTGCCGAGTCAGATGATGAACCGAGAAGAAGTGGTCAACTGGTGTCAGCCACTCCCCGAATCTGAATGGCAACCGATGAGTGATGAACTCCAAGAAGCCAACCAACGGGTCAGAGCGTTATATGCTGCCGGCTATCAATGGGAAAGTGAAGAAGTCCGCTCGGTACTGCAGGATTATGTACGGGTGTCGTGATATCAATGATGTTCAATATAACGAGCCGCAATTGCGGCTCGAAAACTAAATAAACCAATTAAATTAATAGTCACACCAAATTTTACTCATCAGGCTCTTCATGATAGCGCACGTAATGAGTGGTAATCAGATTATTCAGATACAGCAGTACGTTGCGTAGCTCTTGACTGTTGTGCCGCTGTTCGGCTTCAAACATTTCTTCTAACTGACGCAAATATTCACGGGCTTTTTGGGCGAACTCGGGATTATAAGGGATGGTTTCGTACATAGTTGATTCCTTGGAGAATGATGAAAATAAACTCACCACAAGAGTTCCTACACTCGGGTGGTGAACTGGAACAAGGTGTAGGAATACCGCTCTCCAAGACACGGTCAGCTAAGGCTGCCTTGCCCAGCTCACCATAATTCAGATGTGCTGAGGCCGCATATAGTAAAAAACCAACTAAAAGTTAGCAACCTATAATACTTGGAGTCTTGTGAGCGGGTTCCTACGCCCGGCACCGGATTTTGCCAGTGCAGAGGGTAGGTTATCTGTTTTTCGGAAAATAAAAGTATGAAAAAAGTATGAGATTTTGGGTGTCAGTTAACAGTTTGTTTTCTTTCAAGCTACGACTTGAATTATTTCTCGGTCTTCAGGCTATTTCCGAACTGATGATTCTGATGTGATAGGGAATTACTCATTCCTGTATGAATGAGAAAATATGAAATCCTATTATTTTTATGAGATTTTCCTCCCGTCAATTGCCTATCAGCCAACAGTTTCCTTTCTGATCCAATAAAATAGCGTCTGGTTGAAAACCCAATATGAGGGGTGGGCGTATCCGTTTATTTTTATCGGATGCGCAACGGTTAGGGATGCTCTCATGAGTGAACAACAGGCATTTTATCATTATATCAATCAGCAGTTGAACAGCTTTCCTGATTTGCTGACCGAATATCGGCAAATGACTAAGAAGTGGTATTTCGAACTCGCAGATAAAGCCACAGCAGCGATGGATCGCCCTGCTCTTTTTGCGATGGATAAACAGCTCAAAGTCAGTGGCGAGAGTACCACGGTCGGTAAAGATGATGATAACTACAAAACCACCGTGCAATGTCCGCTCAGTGGCAAGCTGGAAATCGAAAGTGTGTTCCAGTCGATTTATCATGTGCCGATCGGGAATATTCAGGCGATTGTCAAAGCAGAAGACGGCAGCGATACACGGGAAGTGATGCTTGATGAGCAGGGTAAAGCCACTGTCACCGGTCTGACACCGGGCAAATATTACGAGGTCTTTATCGACCATAAGCCGACACCGGCAGAGATGGACTCGCTGTTTTCCCATTATGATACGTTGAGCAGTGATCTGTCGGGTTGGCTGAATCAAAAATGGCAAGGGTATCAGCCGCAGTGGGACAGTTATTTTAACAGCTCGGCCGCGCAGTCAGTCTTGACCGTGATTTCGAATTTTGCGGATGGGATTTGGAGTGGTTTGAAAGCGCTCTGGAGCGGCATTGAAGAGCTTTATGAGATGCTCAAAGACCCGGTCAAAACACTGAAAGATCTGGGTGAAGGCGTCGCTGATATTATCAATACGATAAAAGAGACTGCCAGCAGTGCGCCGGGGATGATGGAAAAGGCCTTGCTGTTCGCTTCGGATGAAGCCGCGATGTATCTGTTTGTGCGTGGCATCATGACTTATATCTCGATGGTACCGATGACCACGATACTGAATAAGCTCGCCAATTGTAGCGGTCAGGTGATTGTGGATGTGTTACTGGGGCTGCTCGGTGGGTTGATTATCTCTTTTATTGCCACCCCGGCAACCGGCATGGCCTATGCTGTGCTGCGGTCGATGAAAACAGCTGGCAAACAGATTTTTGAAGCGATTAATTCGCTGGTAGAAGTTGTCAAAGAGATTTTTACCTTTGCCAAAAATTTGATTAACAAGGCCAGCGATACCTTCAAACGTCTGGCCATCAACAAAGGCGGGCAGGGCGTTTACCGTAATGGCAGACTTGAATTTGTGGCCGATAATCGTCGTACCACCACCTTGCATCATGATAGCGATACATTGCCGGATGACAGCCGTGCAGCGACGAATGAATCAGGGCGCTCGACACAAGACAGTGAAGCCACGGTGTGTGACAAAGACCCGATATCGATGGCAACCGGTGAAGAGCTGCTGTCACTGACGGACGGCCACCTGATTGGCCTGTTGCCGTTTGAGTGGCAACGATTGTACCGGACCGGGGCGGTGGAAACCAATGTCGGGCTCGGTTATGGCTGGTCGCATTCATTGTCACACCAGCTGACGGTGGACGGCGATGCGCTGGTCTGGCGTGACGGCGAAGGCAAACTGACCCGCTTCCCCAAACCGACAGCACAACTGCCGGCGATTACCAACCGCATGGCCGGAGCAGCCGCCTTTTTAGGCCGGGATAAGCAACACATCATCATTGCTGGTGGTGAGCGGTTTTATACCTTTCAGATGCGCGGTGACAGTGGCAGGCTGACCTCAATAAAAGACCCATATGACCATACACTGAGTCTCAGTTATGACCGTCAGCACCGTCCGGTGCGGATTTCAACCGAGACCAATCTCAGATTTGAGCTGGTTTACGAGCATGACCTGATTGCCCGGGTGGATTTGTATGCCTATCTGGCCGAGCAGGATGAATGGCAGTTTGTCCAGACGCAGGTCAGTTATGGTTATAACGCGCAGTCGCAGCTTATCACGGCCACCAATGCCAGTGGCGAGACTGAGCGCTACACCTACGATGCGCAGCATGTGATTCAGTCGCGCGAGCTGGCCGGCGGGGCAATATTCCGCTGGGAATGGCAGGGCGAAGGAAAGCAGGCCCGGGCGACCCGTCAGTTCAGTAACCTGACCCAGGTGGATACCCGCTATGAATGGGATGAAGATGCCGGCACGGTGACGCTGACCAATAGTGACGGCTCACAACAGGTGTACCAGCATGACGGCAATGCCCGGCTGATTAAAGAAGTTGACGGCAGTGGCGGTGAATACCTCAAGGCCTACGATGACAAAGGCCGGCTGATTCAGGAGACCGATGCGCTCGGCAATGTTACCGAATCGGTGTACAACGATGCCGGTGAGCTGGTCGCAAAAATCGCGCCCAATGGTTTAACCACCCAGTTCAGCTATAAAAATGGCCTGCTGAGTCAGGTGCAGCAGGACAAGGCCATCTGGCGTTACCGTCATGACGCGTGGGGACATATTATCGAGCAGACCGACCCGCTCGGTCACACCACCCGGTATGACTACAATGACCACGGCCTGATTGAGCGCATTACCTACCCGGATGGCGGCCTGCATCAGCTGACATGGAACCGCAATGGTTATCTGGTCGATGAGACCACCCCACAGGGGGAGGTGATTCGTTATCGCTACGATATTCTGGGGAGGCTGCGGCTGCGCCATGACAGTCAGGGGGTGACGGAGCTTTCTTATGACCGCAGCGGGCGTCTGACCAAACAGGTGTTGCCCGGCGGACAGACCCGGTGTTATGAATACAACGCTTACAACAAGGTGACCCGATTCACCGATGAGCAGGGGCGGGTCACTACCTATGACTATGAATTCCCGCTGCATCTGGTGACGCAGAAAACCAACCCGGGCGGCAGTACGGTGCAGTACCGTTATGACAACCCGTTCCACTTTGTCAGCGCCATTATCAACGAGCGCGGTGAGCGCTACCAGATAGACTATACGCCGACCGGCCATGTGCAGCGGGAAGTGACTTTTGACGGGCGTCAGTTCGTCTATGAATATGACAGTCACACCCAACTGACGGCGAAAACCGAAATCGGCCGGGAAGGCGGGGAGCTGACTACGCGTTACGCCTATGACGCGCAGGGCAAATTGATTGAGAAAACCCTGCCGGATGAATCCACTATCAGCTATCACTATGA
The DNA here is from genome assembly GCF_900163965.1 of Vibrio ruber DSM 16370. Lineage (GTDB taxonomy): Bacteria > Pseudomonadota > Gammaproteobacteria > Enterobacterales > Vibrionaceae > Vibrio > Vibrio ruber. The sequence continues at coordinate 46,196 of NZ_FULE01000015.1, read as the reverse complement.
CTTGTCGGGCAATCTGACAGGAGTGGATGACGGTCAGTGGCCGCTGGCGTATGCCTATGACGTGATGGGGCGGCTGACGGTTGAGCATCAGGGCTGGGCGAGTGCCGGTTACCGTTATGATGCGATGGGTCACTTAACTGCCCATCTGTTACCGGACGGTCAGCAGATTGATTATCAATTTCAGCACGGGCGGTTGCAGCAGGTCAGCCTGAACGGGCATTGCCTGACGCAACACCAATATCAGGTGAGCGGTCTGGAAACCCGCCGGACACAGGGCGCGTTGACCAGTCATTTTCAGTATGACGAGCTGGGCCGGTTGAGTGAGCACCGGGTGAGTCAGGCGCAGCAACAGACGTTATTCCGCCGCTATCAGTACAACCGCTCGGGTAACCTGACGCAGGTGGAAGATAACCTGCGCGGCGTGACGCAATATCACTACGACCCGTTAGACCGCCTGACACAGGTGCGCGGCAATATCAGCGAGAGCTTTGCCCATGACCCGGCCGGTAACCTGATACAAGACCGACTGAGCAATGTGTCCGGCAACCAACTGCTGTTTCAGGGGGACTGTCATTATCAGTATGATGAGTTCGGTAACCTGATACAGGAAGCGCGGGGCACCCATCAGTCTCTGGTCACAACCTATGCATATGACTGTCAGCACCGGCTTATCAGAGTCGAAAAGCCTGACGGCAGCAGCGCTGAATATCGATATGATGCGTTCGGCAGACGGATTCATAAAGCGGTTACCGACAAAACTGGGCAGACCCGGCAAACTGAATTTCTGTGGCAGGGAGATAAACTGCTGGCAGAGTCGGGTGAGCATCACTACCAGACTTATCTGTACGAGTACGGCAGCTTTAAACCGCTGGCACTGGTGACCGGTGAAGGGGCAGACAACGCCACACCTTATTTCTATCACCTTGACCAGATTGGTACGCCGCTGGAAATTACCGATGCCACCGGTGCCGTGGCATGGTCGGTGGATTACCACAGTTACGGCAATGTGGCTTATCAGCGCAAGGCAGAAATTGTCAGCCCGCTGCGTTTTCAGGGGCAGTATTATGATGCAGAAACGGGTTTACATTACAACCGTCACCGTTACTATAGCCCGGGCACCGGACGCTTTATCACTCCCGACCCGATAGGGCTTGCCGGTGGTTTAAACAACTACCAGTATGTGAAAAATCCGACGGGGTGGGTGGATCCGTTGGGGTTGAGTCAGTGTGTGGGGAGTTGTGCGGGCGCGGGGAGTGGTGATTTACTTGCTGAAAAGAATAAGTTTGGTAAATACTCTACTGCGATAGATAGTAAAGTTACTGTTATTCAAAAAGATGAAAATATTCCTGATTGGATACAGGAAAGCTTTCTAGATTCAAACTATCGGACAGTCTCGACGAATGAAGATATAACGGTCTATCGCGTGTTTGGCGGTAATGCAAATGCTCAGGGAGCATTTGTTACAACCAGTCCAGCATTAAATAAAATTCAAGCTAAGATCGAGGCAGCATTGTTACCTGAATGGAAAAACACTAGATCATTTGAAGCTGAAATTAGAATACCTAAGGGAATTCAGCTCAATATTGGAAAAGTTGCACCCCAGACAATCAGTTCAACAGGTACAGTCTTGGATGGCTTATCAGATCAATTATTAATGCCTCAGAATTGGCCGAAGGAATGGATTGTTAGTCTGCGAAGTGTGAAACCATAACTTTATTGGAAGGAAATATTTTATGTCAAATATTAATGACTTAGAAAATCAACTGATAGTTACGATAAAATCATTAGAATCTGAATACCAATCTTCTAATGATAAAGTTATCTTTAGTTATATTGAAAAATATAAGGATTTATTAAATTCTATTCGATCTGGTTTAAATCAAGATGATGTGAAAAAAAAATCTAGGATTATTTTAAATTGTGCTAGAGGTTACATGGAGGTATCGAGTAACTATCAAAAGAGTTTTTTGAATGAAATGGGTAAAACAGAAAAAATTATCAAAAATTTATAATTAATACCTGAATTGAGTCTGTTCAGTTATTCAGGTTTCCTCAAAAAATAACAGTTGGGCTAAAAGGGGAAAATCGAAAGGTGGAATTCGTGAGGTTATATTTAAGAGCTTAAGATATTCGTCATGAAGGAGATATCCATAAGTTGTATCTCAATTCACAGGTTTGGAGGTTTTAGGTAATGAATAAAAGTTATAGTGATTCGGAATTTATTCATCATTTTCAGACAGAACCGGTGAAATTTTTTAAGGGAGAGGCTGGTTTTTTTTATAGACAGCCTGATTGGGGAGTACATATGTACTATCCCAATATGCGTATAATGTTTCGATATATTAAAAAAAATGACATATCGATGAATGAATATATTGACGGATTTAAGAGATTTATATCTTCTCTCGAAGATAATGAATCAGGCTTCAAACATTTTGAATCCAATATCTGTGCTTTTTATCAGTGTATGATTGATGATGGCGAAAATATACATGACCTGTTTTCTGTCGGTGCTGAATGTCGAGAAGTTGCAGAAAACTATATAAAACGAGTCTCAATTGATTATCAAGATCACCATTATTATAAGACGGTGAAGTCTGATTTTCCTCAGACTGGTATTAATGAAATTTGGTAAGAGAATGTTCACAAATTCAGACAACCTCAAAACAACAGCCGGTAATAGTCCCGGCTGTTTTATTTCATATCAACTGATGTCGGGGATGAGCATAATACAGCCTCAGATGTTGACGGTAGTCTTCGCTCTGATCGAGTGATGTAGCTGTAGCTGACGAGTTACACCTTATATTCCAAAACGAGCCGCAACCGCGGCTCGAAATCCAAATAAACCCATTAACTACACCAAATCCTCCCCATCAATCTCTTGATGGTAGCGCACATAATGAGTGGTAATCAGATTATTCAGATACAGCAGTACGTTGCGTAGCTCTTGACTGTTGTGCCGCTGTTCGGCTTCGAATATTTCTTCTAACTGACGCAAGTATTCGCGGGCTTTCTGGGCAAACTCGGGATTGTAAGGGATGGTTTCGTACATAGTGGAACTCCTTGTGGTTGTTGAGATATGAACACCACACGAAATTCCTACGTTTCGGGTGGTGAACTGGAACAAGGTGTAGGAATACCGCTCCACAAGGTTAGCAGCCAGCCGAAGCTGCCTTGCCCAGCCCACCATAATTAGGCGAGCTAAAGCGTAACATAGAAAAATACCAGTATAAACTGACATTTATTATGCCTTGTGGGGAAATGCGGGTTCCTACGCCCGGCACCGGATTTTGCCAGTGCAGAGGGTAGGTTATCTGTTTTTCGGAAAATAAAAGTATGAAAAAAGTATGAGATTTTGGGTGTGGGTTAACAGATTCTGTCCTCGTTAAACTAACAGTTAACGAGGACAGACACCCCTGCATCGCTACAAGTAAAAGACAGAAGAGAACCAAGAACAAAAGTGTGTGTCCATACACAAGGGATCGGTGGCATATATCCCATTTCATTTTGTTATGTTATAACGTATCCACTATGCCTAATCATGAGCTTCAACTGCTGAGGATTGGCAGGACAGACATAACAAGAAATCAATCAGAACAACGGTTCTGCTTTGGAGTGCGATACATGAATCAGAAAAAAATTGCGGTCACCGTCCTATCGGGTTTTTTGGGGGCAGGAAAAACGACAGTGCTGAGCCATATTCTCAATAACCGTCAGGGGAGACGTGTTGCTGTTATCGTCAATGATATGAGTGAAATCAATATCGACTCTGCCACCGTGAAAAACGAAGTGTCGTTGAATCATCAAGAAGAGAAACTGGTGGAAATGAGTAACGGTTGTATTTGTTGCACCTTGCGGGAAGATTTGCTGGTTGAAGTGAGCAAACTAGCAAAAGAGAATCGTTTTGACTATCTGGTGATTGAATCTACCGGTATTTCTGAGCCACTGCCGGTTGCTGAGACATTTACATTTGCTGATGATGAAGGGATTTCTCTGTCTGATGTTGCCCGGTTGGATACCATGGTGACGGTTGTTGATGCTGTAAATTTTTTACGGGATTACGAAGCCGCTCAGTCGTTGCAAGAGACCGGTGAACATCTCGGGGAAGAGGATGAACGCAGTGTTTCTGATCTGTTGATTGATCAGGTCGAGTTTGCTGATGTGATTTTGTTAAGTAAGACGGATCTCGCCTCTTCTGAAGAAGTGGCGCGGTTGACTGCCATCTTGAAAACATTGAACACTCATGCCCGTATTATTCCGATCCAAAATGGACAGGTTGATATCTCCGATGTTTTGGATACGGGATTGTTTAATTTTGAGCGAGCTCAACAAGCGCCCGGCTGGCTAAAAGAGTTACGGGGGGAGCATATTCCGGAAACGGAAGAATATGGCATCAGCAGTTTCAGTTATCAGGCGCGTCGTCCTTTCCATCCTGAGAAGTTTTATCACTTTGTACACAATACAACAAATTTCGGTAAGTTAATTCGTTCAAAAGGGTATTTCTGGTTGGCATCTCGCCCGGAATTTGCCGGACAGTGGAATCAGGCCGGGGGTATTGCTCACTATGGGTTTGCCGGAATGTTTTGGAAAGCGGTACCTAAAACGCAATGGCCAACGGATCCGGATTACTTGTCAGCGATTGAAGAACACTGGGTCGAGCCTTTTGGTGATATGCGTCAGGAGTTGGTATTTATTGGTCAGGGGCTGGATCAGGTGGCCATGATCAAAGCGCTTGATGCGTGTTTATTAAGTGAGGAAGAGTTATTAGCCGGGAAAGATCTTTGGCAAACATTACCGGATCCTTTTGTTGACTGGGAGGTTGATGCATGAATACCTGCTTAGCGGTTACACTTCATGACCTGTCTGTGAATACTGTACCATTATCGATTGGCACGAAACCCAGCAGATAAACGGGGACAGACGCCTCATCGCTGCGGGTGGTAAAAGTGGGCAACAGTGTGTGTCCATACAAATGTCAGGCGAGGAAGAAAATATCAGCGGTTGCGCTCTTGCAACCGCTGTTTTATGTACACTGTTCAGTGTAGCTGTGCGTTGTGAACAACACTCTTGCTTAATTTCGTCTGTCTGCAACATATCTTGTGGGCTGGGTAACGGACTGCTCTAAGCCGAAAGTTCTTTCCGGATAATTGCCGCGCCTGCACTGAGGGCATTCAGTTTCGCCGCAGAGACTTCACGAGGTAGCGGTGCCATACCACAGTTGGTGCAAGGATAGAGCTTATCTGCATCGACATATTTCAGGGCTTCTCGCAGCGTATTGGCAACCTCTTCGGGGGTCTCAATGGTGTTGGTTGCGACATCAATCGCACCGACCATCACTTTCTTACCCCGAATCAGTTCAAGCAGTTCAATCGGTACGTGAGAGTTGTGGCACTCAAGTGAGATAATATCGATATTCGATTGTTGCAGTTTAGGGAATATCTCTTCGTACTGTCGCCACTCAGAACCCAATGTTTTTTTCCAATCCGTATTGGCTTTGATTCCGTAACCATAACAAATATGGACAGCCGTCTCACACTTAAGCCCTTCGATTGCTTTCTCTAAACAGGCAATTCCCCAGTCGTTGACTTCATCAAAAAATACATTAAAAGCAGGCTCATCAAATTGAATAATATCGACACCCGCTGCTTCTAACTCTTTCGCTTCTTGATTGAGTATTTTGGCAAATTCCCAAGCCAGTTTTTCACGGCTTTTATAATGATCATCATAAAGTGTATCGATCATCGTCATCGGGCCGGGTAGAGCCCATTTTATCGGCTGCTTCGTTTGCTGACGCAGAAATTTAGCATCTTCGACAAAGACTGGCTTTGATCGGCTTACCGGGCCGACAACGGTTGGGACGTTTGCCTCGTAGCGATTACGAATCTTAACCGTTTTACGATTTTCGAAATCGACACCATCAAGGTGCTCAATAAAGGTGGTGACAAAGTGTTGACGTGTTTGTTCTCCGTCGCTGACAATATTAACCCCTGCCAGTTGCTGTTCGTGTAAGGACAGACGTAATGCATCCTGTTTACCGTCAGTGAGTTCGTCACCCTGTAGTTTCCAAGGTGACCAAAGTGTTTCCGGTTGAGCCAGCCAAGAAGGTTTCGGTAAGCTGCCTGCTGTTGAAGTTGGTAATAATTTTTTCATCGTTAATTCTGCCGTTCGTTCTCGTGATTGATTAAGCGTAAGCTGCTGTCCATTGTTCAAGTATCGCCTGATAGGGTTTGATGAAGTGCTCTTCAGCAAATTTCCCCTGTTCAATCGCGAGTTGACTGCGTTCTTCGCGGTCATAAACGATTCGAGTAAATGAATGATCGCGGTTCTTCAGATTCGGTTGGTAAGACTCGCCTGCAACCGCGTTGGCATTATAGATTTCAGGCCGGTAAATTTTTTGGAATGTCTCCATAGTGCTAATGGTACCGATGAGCTCAAGATTCGAGTAATCGTTTAACAAGTCACCAAAGAAATAGAACGCCAGTGGCGCTGCACTATTCGGCGGCATAAAATAACGAACCTGCAAGCCCATCTTTTTGAAGTATTGCTCAGTCAAAGAGGACTCATTCGGCTGATATTCAAAACCTAAAATAGGGTGATGATTGCCTGTGCGATGGTAAACCTTATTATCTGAGACACTCAGACAGATCACGGGACGTTTTTTGAAATGCTGTTTGTATATGTCTGAGTTGACGAAAGACTGAAACAGTTTTCCATGCAGATCGCCAAAGTTCTCCGGAATACTGAACTGAGGTTTATTCTTGTTATGATCTAACAGGAGTACGCTAAAATCGTAGTCTCGCACGTAAGAGGAAAAGTTGTTCCCGACGATACCGTCAATACGTTGGTTGGTTTTGCGATCAACAATATTGGTTTTCAAAACCTCAATCGATGGGAAGGTTTCACCATTGCCCTGGATATCCATATCAATAGAGATAATCTCAAGCTCGACAGAGTAGCGATCACCTTTGGGGTTATCCCAGTGCGCTAACGCGTTGAAACGATTATCAATCATTCTTAGTGTATTACGCAGATTCTCTTGGCGGCTATCGCCCCGAGCCAAATTGGCAAAGTTAGTCGTGATACGTGTATTGTCTGATGGTTGATAATTTTCATCAAAACAAATGCTCTTAATTGCAAATGTAAAATTGTCGTTCATGGTGATTGTTATCCTATTCCTTAAAAAGCTGAACTTACTTCCTGACTCTCTTCGCTGGGATGTTATTTTTTTATTTTCCCAAGCGTTACTTCACTGTTTTTTGCTATTTTCGAAGAATCGTCTGATTTAACACGATGGCTCTTTATCTTATGTGAAGCGCTGTCTATTTTTATACTTGGTTTGCTTGTTGATTAATATTCATTTTACTTCACTCTCAACATGAGAAAAATTCATGATTCAGGTAGGTCTTCTTACTTATGGGGACAGACGGTTTTTGGTTTGCAAGGCTGCCACGGAGTTTTGTGTGGGTACGAGGACAGTCGCTTTTCGATCATACAAAGACCGATCTTATGAGGACAGTCACCGAACCGAGCGCCCTGTTAAGGTGACTGTCCTTTTTAGGGGGGGGACAGCGATAAAGAAACGGGTTTACATTACAATCGCCATCGTTACTATAGCTCGAGCATCGCTCTTAACCACATGAGTTGAAAGATGGATCGATTTGACGAAAAAATATTGCAAGATCTGACTCGCTTTGGACGAATCTCGAATGTTGAACTTGCTGAACGGGTTGGGTTATCACCTTCGGCAACATTAAGAAGAGTTCAGGAGCTGGAACGTAATGGGACGATTAAAGGTTATCGGGCGGTCATTGATAAGCATAAGCTAGAGATTGGTTTTATTGCTTATGTTTCTATTGGATTGTCGGATCATAGTAAAAGTGCTCAACTGGCATTTGAGGGGCATGTACAGTTTGCACCGGAGGTAACTGAGTGCCATAACATTACCGGTGATAATGAGTACTTACTTCGAGTAGAAACGAAAGATTTATTGGCTTATAAGCGATTCCATTCCGAAGTTCTAGGGGAATGCGCTCAAGTCAATTCAATCACCACTATGGTGGTCATGGATTCACCGAAAGATGAGCGGTGAATGAAACCTTATTCAGGCGAGTCTTTTGCTTGAATATTTTTCTCTGGATAGGGAATCATATCTTGTATCACATCCCGGCAAAGTGAACGGAACCACTGACTACCGGGATCATCAGCCAGTGCTTTGGGCCAGCAGAGGTAATATTCCGGATCTGGGAACGAGAAGGGGAGGTCTCGAATCGTCAGTCCAAATTGATCTTGAAACCGTTCAGCCAGTAAACGGCTAGAACTGAGCAGTAGATCGGTCTGCCCTACAGTTGCCAAGGCCGCAAGAAAATAAGGAGTTCGGAAGGAAAATCGTCGTTCTTTGACCTGCTCTTTTAGTGCATCATTGATGAAGTTTCGGGATGTGCCTCCCATGCTGACCAGAATATGGTTATGTCTGATATAGTCATCCAATGTAATTTCATCTTTCTTCGCCAGCGGATGATTTCTCGACATAATACAGCCGAATTTTTCTCGCCCAAGCAGGCATCGTTCAAATGAATTAGGAACCTGAATGTAATTGCTGACGAGCACAACATCAACATAATGTTCTGTTGAGTGGATCAAGCTGGTTTCGGTAATGGTACTGGTTTCAAGCGAGGCATTTGGAGCATTTTGGTAAAACCGAGAAGCGATGTAAGGCACATAAGCCTGAGCCTGATAATGAGTTGTCTGTAAACGAAATGAGCGCTCAGTTTGGTGCGGAGAAAAAGTACGGATGGAGTTAAGGGCTGCCATTTGCTCAACCATCTGACGAATTGGGTATTCAAGCGCTGCGGCTTTTGCTGTCGGAACCATGCCTTTCGAGGTCCGGATAAACAGCGGATCGTCAAATGCATCACGCAGACGTTGTAATAGTCGACTCATCGCAGATTGACTTAAAAATAGGCGATTGGCTGCTTTACTGACATTCCGCTCTTCTAGTAGGTAGAGCAGTCCCATCAATGTTTTCATCTCTATATTCTGTAATTCTGACGATAACACCTATTTATCCCATTTTTTGCATAATTGTTAGAAACATTATGCATTGGATTGTTTGAGAAGAGAACCGCATGATATGTCTAGAAAGGATATTTTTCGCGAGAGGATGAGTGGTGAACGTATCACGTAATTTTATATACGGGCTGTTATTGAGTTGTACAACCATGATTGCGTGGGGAATGATTGCGATAGCATTGAAATTATCAAGCAATTTTGCTGATCCTGTGACACTGACATGGCTGCGTTTTACAGTTGCCGGAGCTATCGTTTGGTTATGGCAAAAGCGAAACAATCGTTTAGTTCAGTATCGGCAATTGAAACGTTCAGAATGGCTGCGCTTGGGATTGGCTGGAGTGTTATTAATGATTAATTACACCTGCTATGCGTGGAGTTTGGTTTATCTGACACCGGGATCTTCCCAATTAAGTATGCAAATGGCGCCTTTATTTTTGGCGATTGGTGGCGCGGTTTTCTTTAAAGAATATATTTCTTGGCAACAGTGGGGATGTTTCGCTTTGTTGTTTGCGGGGTTATTGATCTTTTTCCATCCTGTATTGCGAAGTGGGAGCGAGACCGAAACGGTAGCATTGTTGTCTGGCGTGGGTATTATTTTTGTGTCTGCGCTGGCATGGAGCCTTTATGCGTTAGTCCAAAAGTCCCTTTTTAAGCAACTTGACTCATCCAATATATTGTTAGGGATTTATCTCATGGCAATGGTCGTGATGCTGCCTCTGACATCTCCGGCAGATTTGCTAAAAATGTCATTGGAAGAGTGGTTGATTGCACTGTTTTGCTGCCTTAATACTGTTGTAGCTTATGGGGCTTTTGCCAAATCGCTGACGTATTGGAAAACGGTACAAGTGAGTTCTGTTATCGCAGTGACGCCTGTGATGGCTTTCTTACTGACTGAGTTATGTGTCGCTATGGGATGGTGGACAGACGTCATAGAGGCAGCACAAGCTGACTGGTTAAGTTTATGTGGCATGGGGCTGGTGGTTTTTGCCGCAATCAGTGTTCAGCTTGTGAATGTTAAGCGCTGTGAGAAAGTAACGACCAGTGAGGTGACGGAGCCATCTACGGCCTGATTGGTCTACCGGGGACAGACGTTTTAGGACGGTCTACCGAGGACAGATGCTATATAAAATAAAAACCATGCTGCAGATTTTATATCCGGCATGGTTTTTTGGTTCTGGAGACAGACAGTTAAGGGGGCTGAGGACAGATACTTTGAATGGAGGGACAGACACCCAAGGAGCCCTTAGAATTAGATAAGTATGTCATACTTTATCGACATAAAGGTTACATCAAAAATGTTATATGACACGTATCATATAACATTCCATGTTTATCTTAACCTTATGATTTGAAATACTTTTGTGCACTCATTCGTCAATATGGATTTTCTGATGACAATTGCCAGAGCACAACTTGTTTCTCTCAATACCACTACTTATTATCACTGTGTATCTCGCTGTGTCCGACGTGCTTTTCTTTGTGGGGAGGATCCACTGACGGGGCAGTCTTATGGGCACCGTCGTCAGTGGGTCGAACAGCGCATTTTGGCTTTGGCTCAGGTGTATTGTATCGATATCTGTGCTTATGCTGTGATGAGTAACCACTATCATTTGGTTGTACATATTAATCAATCAAAGGCACAACAGCTTTCTGATAAGGTTGTTATTGAACGTTGGTCGAGGGAACATCTATTACCACCACAGATTTTGCGTTATCTGAAGGGACGGGCTTCAGCAGCCGAGATACCGGTTTGTAAAAAAATCATTCATCTCTGGCGGGAACGGCTATATTCCTTGAGTTGGTTTATGAAAGAGCTCAATTTTAGTATTGCCAGACAAGCTAATCAAGAAGATCGGTGTGGTGGCCACTTTTGGGAAGGACGATTTAAATCACAGGCTCTGCTCGATGAGAAAGCGTTGTTGGCTGCCATGGCATATACAGATTTAAATCCGGTCAGAGCTGGTATCGCACCGACGCCGGAAGCCTCGCAATATACTTCTATCAAAAGGCGATTGGATTCACTTAAATGCCGTCAACTTAATCCCACAGGGCTTCTGCCGTTTATTCGTGATGTAGAGTTAGAAAAGTCAGATGCTATTCCATTTGGTTTGCTTGATTATGTTGAATGGGTGGATTGGGTTGGCCGACAGATGCGGGAAGGTAAAACTGGCTATATTGAGCCTAACCAGCCTACGATTTTGGCTCGATTATCTTTGAAGCCAAGAGAGAGTCTTGATTTGTGTTTTCGACTGGAACAAAAACGTTGTCTCTGGATTGGAACATCGGAACACTTACACTCAGTAAAAATCAAATTAAATAGACAACGCATTCATGGATTATCTATCTAATTTTCTGCCTGATAAACAGCGAGTCATCTGACATATATGTCCAGAGATATATTGATCCTTTGAAAATACTCTAGTATATCTATGCAGTATTAAAATCCTTCCTATTATTTCTATGTAGAATAAAAGTTCAATAACTTTCAATAACTGAAGATGTTTTGTGTGTCTATGTTGTTGATGTATGTCCATATAATCCAGCGTGTGTCCACATAAATAAGATAGAATCCCCTTTACACTACAGTGTGTGTCCAAATAAAAAGCCATGCTGAAAGATGTTTACTCCCTCAGCATGACTTTTCGTTGTGTTAATAATCAAGCAATTAGGCTCGATATCTGATTATTACTTGGTTAAACCCAGCGCTTCATTCATCACATGGAAGATGTAGTTTTGTTCTACAGCACCTTGGAAAAGGTAAGCTTCAGGGCCGCGCGCAAAAATTGCGACATCTTCACCCGAGTGCGTTTCAGAGGACAGTCGCACTAAAGATTGTTGTCTGTAGTCAAGATCCATCACTTCTTGTTCTGTTGGGTTAGAACGTGCGCCTTTGACTGCGCCCGGACCGTTTCCGTATGACAGCGTTGTATAGCGTTTACCATAATCATCGACGTTATACTGACCATTTTTCTTGGACAGACCAAGAATAGGATTACCACGATCAGCATATCCGTTTGAAATCAGGGTGTGTGCGTGGTCAGCAGTCACGATGATGAGAGTGTCCTCTGGATTGGTTTTGTCTAGTGCCGCTTTGATCGCATCATCATAAGCAACAGTATCAATCAACGCTCGCGCGGCATTGCCATCGTGGTGGGCGTGGTCGATACGTCCGGCTTCAACCATCAGCAGATAACCATCTTTATTTTTAGACAGAATATCAATCGCTTTAGCTGTCATTTCTGCAACCGATGGTTCACCGTTTCTGCGGTCAGCTTCATACTTCATATGGCTACTTTCAAACAGACCAAATGCCTGTTTAGTATTGCCATTGAGCGTATCAAACCCTGCTTTGTCATACACATATTGTGCATTTGGGTGTTTTGCCTGCCACTCGGAAATCAGATTGCGGCCATCTTTACGTTTACCTTTTTTACCCTCAGGATCAACCGTTGTTGCCGGTAGGAACTCACGACGTCCGCCACCGAAAACAACATCCATCCCTTTACCACCATTGAAATTGATCAACTGTTGCGCGATATCAATACAACCTTGGTTTTTCGCGATGTTTGGGAGTTTGGTGTCATTTTCCCAGTTACGATCCGCTGAGTGTGCGTAAGTGGTTGCTGGTGTTGCGTGTGTAATGCGAGCCGTTGAAACAACCCCAACGGACAGTCCTTTCTCAGCAGCCATTTCCCAAGCGGTTTTGGCCTCGTGACCGATTTGGGTATTACAAAAACCTCTTTGAACGTTGTCATCAACGCTGATAATGCCTTGTTTCGTTTTAACTCCGGTGACCATCGCACTTGCCGTACCCGCTGAATCAGGGGTTTGTGCGTCGGTATTATAAGTCTTAGAAAGAGCGACATAAGGAAGTTGTTCCATCGCGAGTTGATACTCTTCACCGAGCAGACCACGACGTTGACCTTCATAAATGCGGGCGGCGGTGATTGTACCGACACTCATGCCGTCACCAACAAACAGAATGACATTTTTAGCTGGCTTATCAATGGGTTTATTCGCTTTGGCTTTGGCTATTTGCTGCTGAGCCTGAACAAACCAAGCATCGTTTTTTTGCGGTGTATTTATTTGAGACGTTCCACTGGTTGAAGTACAACCGACAAGTGACGCCATCAGTCCACTGGCTAATAAAATATGGGTGTTTTTCACAAAAATTCTCCGTGTTTTCTTTCTTATAATATCCACTGATACCACATTGAGATTAGTTGTCTATTAACACTGAAAAACATGAATCATTTATGAATAAATCATTAAATTTTTGTATGGCTATATTTTTTATAGATTGATTCAGTATATTGATGAGCAAGATAAATCAGCCCTTAAAATAAAGTTTTGGATGAATCGATGATCAGAAGAAAAGCAGCTTGGGTGGTATTTTTTTATATTGGTTTGGGGTTACTGGCGGGGCATGTTAGTGCACAGGTTCAGCAACAGTCAGTCATCACGCTATCATGGGAAGATTTAATCCCTGAGGGAGAGCGTCACCAAGAGCCCCCCGTTCGCACAACACCCATTGATCATGATAATGATACACCACCACAATTGAAGATTGGTGGGGTTCGGCATGATTTGGATGGAAAAATGGTGAAAATTCCAGGATTTGTCATTCCATTGGAAGGTGATGATAAAACCGTAACAGAGTTTCTGCTGGTGCCATTTCTCGGGGCATGTATTCATGTCCCGCCGCCGCCACCGAATCAGATTATTTATGTCAAATTTGAGCACGGGGCCCCGATTCGGCAATTATGGGATATTGTTTATGTTGTCGGCCAGCTTAAAACAGAGACGATGAATCTGGATTTAGGTGAAACAGGCTACGTTTTATACGGGCAAGCTCTTGACGATTACGAAGCTAAATAAAATGGTCTTCAGGGGACAGACATAGCAGCAGCTTAAAACAGAGACGATGAATCTGGATTTAGGTGAAACAGGCTACGTTTTATACGGGCAAGCTCTTGACGATTACGAAGCTAAATAAAATGGTCTTCAGGGGACAGACATAGCAGCAAAATAAAATGGTCTTCAGGGGACAGACATAGCAGCAGACGTTGTTGCAGCTTTAGAAGGACAGACGTGATTACGATTTTTGCTGAGAATTGCTGGTCTAGTGACCAATTTTCTACTTTCGTGATAGCGAGTTGGGACGTAGGTGACAAATCTGTACGGTGATGAAGCGGTAACGCTATGAAGCGAAGGCCGTTTTGGTTATTCTAATCCCTGAATCGGAGTTGGATGGAGGTCACGATGGCGAAGGATTGGGATGAACTCGCTACGGCTTGGGAATCTGATCAGGTCAATAGAGAGCTGACAGAAAAAGTATTTGCTGAATTAACAAAGAATATTAATTTGGAAGGCAAACACATTCTGGATTTGGGATGTGGAACTGGCTTGTTAAGTGAGATGATGTCGCCACAAGCACGCTCAATTGTTGCATTGGATGCATCTGAGGCCATGATCGAAGAGCTCGATAAAAAAGAACTGACAAATGTTGAGCCGGTTGTTGATGCTTTGACAAGAGGTCTCGTTGCTCAGCATCCGGCTTTTCGTAAACAGTTTGATTTGGTGGTTGCCGTCTCTGTGTGTGAATTTTTACCGCATTTGGCGGAGTCGTTAGAGATTATTTATTCGCTGCTCAATCAGGGAAGTGCGTTTATGCACTGGGACTGGATTATTGATGATGAAGACCGAACGTCGGGGTTAGGTATGGTTGAGATGCAAGATGAGTTGATTCAGGCTGGTTTTGCGCAGGTGAATGTGACTCAGGTATTTAAGATCAAAACCAAACAAGGGTCGACTCTGTCCGTGATGATGGGGATAGCGATTAAATAATGAACATAACTTGATGTGCTTCAATTGTCACCTCAACCTCAAGTCTCGTTTTAAAAAACAGCGCCGTAATGGCGTAATGCCAGTCAGTTAAGCTGACTGGCATTGTTCTTTTTATGTGGATACTTTCTGGGTTTTGGCTTTACCCACCTTGGGTAAGTTCTGTCTTCCCGCTTTGGTCAATCCGACCCTGATTACGTGTGCTGAACTCAAAAAGATGCTTTTGGTTACTTTAATAATATGGTCCGTCCAACCTCACTCCCTGGTGTGTTGCGGAAGTGCTAATGACATAGAGGAACGTTATTGCGTCCCAAACCAACAGCGTTACTGCTTCGTGTACCAAACCGCTACATCACACCTTACTGATTGTTAAAACAATGCAATTTCTTGCAAAACCTACCTGTATCAAAGGATGTCATGTCGATGTCAATTTTTTCTGGATGTTTTCTGTAACCTATTCAATGCTATGTATGGTATTTAAGTGCTTATACGAGAACCAATGAAGCCTATCCGAAAAAGGGTGAATGACAACAACAAAACAATGAGAGAATGTTTATACGATAGGGTGTTGTCTAAATAACGGTTATGTAGCTATGGAGGTATGGTAATGGTATCTGGAATTGAGGCGTGGTTATTTGGATATGCAGGAACCAAACTTGCTGATCGAGTACTTAAACTATTCCTGAGAGATAAGTTAACTGTCGATCTACATAAGGCTGTAGAAAAATGGGCGTCTAATCTTCCTTCTCATGCAAGTTTGACTTCGTCAAATGCATTGTTTCCGAGCCATGTAGCAGATGAAGAACTTGCGGAACGACATTGTTTGTCCAATCTTCGCTCAGAGTTAGAATCTTTGAAGATTCCATCGGAGGAGAGCTGGGATTCTGCACTCACTGAGCAGTGGAAATATGTTCGTTCGAAGATTGATCATCCACAGGACTTCTTTCTGCTAAGTGAAGAAGAAGCCTCAACCCATATCAAGTCACTATCCATTGCTCTTTGTACTGCCTGTTCTCAGCACGAGACGCTATTTAGGGTAACTACGGTTTCTATGCTCCGAGAGCTCTCGGAGGCAATTAGCAAGACTCCGCAGCAAAACAGCCTGAGTGAAATCTTAACTGATGATCAAAAAAAACTACTTTATCGCTTGTACCACCAGGATACGGGGTTGTGCCGCATCGCAGCTCCAAAGGGGGAGTATGAATGTCTTTGGGTTCCCGGATATCCAATAGATATGCAATGGGGCTGGGAAAGAACGCCAGAAGAGTGCAGGCGTTCAGGAAAATCTCAAGGAAACAGAGAGGAGAGGCTTCATTGGATATTCGTTGTAAAAGATTTAGTTGAAATTGGTATCTTCGAAGCTCGAGTGGACGGATATTACCAGTTAACCGAGAAAGGGTGGCGGGTAGCCCATGACATCAATAGTGAAAAAAGTGATTCAGGTGTATGAGCTAAAGCGACATAACAAGTCAATCAATTTCGCTCCTTCGGCACCGGACGTAGCAAAGCTTCACCGATGATTGAAGCGTTATGCTTAGAGGAGAATTAGCGCTAAATAGGCGTATTGTTCGTTTTGTCATAGTGTCACCTATTAATTTATGAGGTGATGATATCGTCTCTAACTCAGTGACCCCATTCACCGTACCACGACATTCAATTCTCAGTATTACGATGAGGATTCTGAGAAATTCATTTGGTCGCTGTTAAGACATACGAGCTTCGATGAATGGGAACTTCTCTATTCTGAAAAAGCACAAGGGGCGCTGTCGAAGAAGCCATTGAAATCGACAAAAGTAACCGCGTCCCCAAACCTCAGCCCCCAGAAAATCTACTCATCCACCACCACAATCACGATGAGCTCCCTTGGCCCGTGTGCGCCATAAGCCAGTGTCTGCTGGATATCCGCGGTTTTCGATGGGCCGGAGACTAAAACCACGTTGGTTGGCATCTGTTGGTGCCACTGCTGCGCGATCATCAGCTCCGAGAAACTGTTAAACAGCGTCGATTGACGGATCACGGCCACGTGGCATGGCGGCACCAGTGATAACGTGCGTGGCTGATGGTTATCCGGCCAGAGCACCAGCGCTCCGGTATCGGCAATCCCGGCTCGCGCATCGGTCAGCCCGACATCAACAGTGGTGAATAAGTCATCTTTCCACTGCTCGATAGTTTGTTGATATTCAGTTATCTGAATGGTTTCCAGCCCTTGGCGAAAATCATGATGCCACTGACCACCGGTGCCGATCGCCGCGTGTTGCCAGCCACGTTCTGCGCATAATTGTCGAAGGGTAGCAATCAGTTGTTGCCGATCAATCGGTAACACTTGTGCATGGTTGGACTCTAAGGCGGTCTGAAAATGGGTCAGCTTTTCCTCGCGACTGAAGTCGTTGGGATGGAAATGCTGGGCACGTTCTGCCGAGCCATTCTCCAGCGGTGCGGGCTGGGCGGCCTTGAGCCGGTTGAAAATCTGCTGTCTGGCGTTGTTCATAACGACTTGCCTCCTTTCTGTGGCTGGTTGGCTCGTTCTTTCATCAATTGATGTAAGGTTTTGGCGGCCGGTTTCGGCGCGCTCCGGCATTGCGTCCACGGACCCAGTTTGGCCGGGATCAAATGGCGCATCTGTCCGGCAAGGCGAGTACCGATTCGATAAATGGTCGGGTGGGTGGCGGAATACGCAAAACTGCGCATTGCCAGTTTTTCGGTAGGTTTGTACGCCGATTTCTGGCCGCGCATAGCTTCAAGGCCGGGTTTCGGCGCGTGTTTTGCTTCGCGGCGCAGGCGCAATAACATGTCGGGAATCGGAATCCGAACCGGGCAGACTTCACCACAAGCGCCGCACAAACTGGAGGCGGTGACCAGATCCTGGGTCGCTTCGAGCCCCATCAGATGCGGGGAAATGATTTTGCCAATCGGACCGGGATAAACCGTGCCGTAGGCATGGCCGCCAATGCGGGTGTAAACCGGACAGTGGTTCATACAGGCACCACAGCGGATGCATTGCAGCGTTTTGCGTAGCTCTTCATCCCGATAGGCTTGGCTGCGTCCGTTGTCGAGCAGCACCAGATGGAC
Source organism: Vibrio ruber DSM 16370 (assembly GCF_900163965.1). Lineage (GTDB taxonomy): Bacteria > Pseudomonadota > Gammaproteobacteria > Enterobacterales > Vibrionaceae > Vibrio > Vibrio ruber. The sequence continues at coordinate 28,214 of NZ_FULE01000015.1, read as the reverse complement.
TTCTTGCGGGCCGTCTTTCTCACCAGCCCGACGGGGGGAGGTGATCATGTTGAAATAGGTCGTGATCGCCTGACCGGTAGCAGAGCGGGTGAGGGCACTGAATAACGGCGGCACGTCGGTGAGAAATTCAACCACTTTTTCGATCCCGGTGATGGCGATATGGACGTTCGGCACGGTGGTGGACATCCGGCCGTTACCCTCATTTTCCACCAGACACAGAGTGCCGGTTTCGGCGACCGCAAAATTGACTCCGGATAAACCGATATCCGCAGTGCGGAATTTTTCCCGCAGCTGGGTACGCCCGGTCTGAATTAAGCGATCCACATCGAGAGTCGGCTGAAAATCGGTGAGGTTATCGCGGAACGTGTCACTGACTTCCTGCTTATTTTTGTGAATGGCGGGCATGATGATATGCGAAGGCTTGTCACCGTCGAGCTGAATGATGTATTCGCCCATGTCACTTTCTAAACAGGTCACCCCGTGCTTGGCCATTTCATGGTTGAGTTCAATCTCTTCACTGACCATCGATTTACCTTTGACCATCAGTGACGCCCGATGGTGTTCTGCAATCCCGGCGATAATGGTATTGGCCTGTGCGGCATTGTCGGCCCAATGCACCTGAATACCGTTTTTCTGACAATTGGCTTCCAGTTGTTCCAAGAGTTGCGGCAGTTTACTCAGGCAGCGCTGGCGAATCGCTTCCGCCAGATCCCGGGTCTGTTTTTCTTCCTGCGGGTCGGCAAAGGCAGCTTTGCGTTTATCTTTGAGGTAGTCCATCGCACCGCGAAAATTGGCGCGTAGTTGTGGGTCACCCAGTGCCGTTTTGGCCTGTGCATGAAATTGTTGCGGAGAGTCACTCATGATGATTGCTCCTGTGTCGGCTCAGTAGTGGTTCTTTCCAGTAAGAAGCTCGCCAGATGACGCCCCTGTAGCGTGGCCGGGTCGCCTTGCTGATGCTGAAAATCCAGTGCGCCATTGATATTGAGCAGACAGCCCCAGTCGGCACTGACCAGATGATCGGCTTGGGTGGCTTTGATATGACGGGTTTTATCTTCCACCATCGCTTGAGAAATGTTCGGGTGACGCACAGAGAATGTCCCGCCGAAGCCACAACATTCGCTTTCGTAGTCTTGGATTTTCAGCTCAACATGTTCAAGCTGATTGAGCAGCTGGGTGGCGGTAACATGGACATTCATCTCTCGCCGGGCGGCACAGGAGGTATGCATCACCACGGAGGTTGCCGGGCCGTGATCCTGCAATTTAGCGCGGCAGACATGCACCAGAAACTCGGTGAATTCAAACACCCGGTCACAAAAGGTATTAACCATACTTTCCTGTTCGCTGCCTGCAAACAGGCGACGATAATGGTGATGCATCATGCCCCCGCAAGAGCCGGAGAGTACAATCACCGGGTAAGACTCGGGAAACAGCGCGATTTGACTCAGCGCTACGGATTGCGCTTCATCATCATAGCCGGATGTGTAGGCCGGTTGGCCGCAACAGGTCTGTTTTTCAACGTAAATGACTTCGATATTTTGCTGCTTGAGCAAGGTGATGGCATCGAGCCCCGCATCGGGGTCGAATAGGTCTACCAGACAAGTCGCGTAGAAATAGACTTTGTCCGGTTTCGCTGGGTAAATTCTCATAAGGTGCTCCAGTGAATGCATGAGTAAGTGAGGCCATCACCCTCAAAGAAACACGACGTTGGGGGAATGTCGGTTGGAAAGAAGAGTGATGGCTAATGGGTAATTCTTATTGTTAACTTTTCAGGCAGCTCGTTTTATTTCATCAGTTTGTTCTAATTCATTAGTTTGTTCTAATTCATCAGGACGTCAGTGGCATGAAATCCGTAGATCACCAGCAATCCGATCAACCCGGTTACGACGAGATAATAGGCCGTTGGGATAATGGTCTTGCGCAGGATTGCCCCTTCTCTGCCCAACAGGCCGACAGTCGCTGATGCTGCCACGACGTTGTGAATCGCAATCATATTGCCGGCAGCTGCACCGACGGCCTGCAAAGCAATCACAATCACGCTTGAAACCGAGAGCGTGTGAGCCACTTCAAACTGAAACTGACTGAACATCATATTTGAGACGGTATTTGAACCGGCGATAAAAGCACCGAGCGCGCCGACTGTGGCACTTAAAGCCGGAAACGCATTGCCAACCAGCCCGGCAGCGAAATCAGCGGTGGTGACCGGCATACTCGCAAGGTCAGCACCGTTGACGCCGGAGTTGATAAAGATCCGCACCATCGGGATGGTAAAGACCAGTACAAATCCGGCACCGACCAGTGTTTTACTTGATTCACCGAGTGCGCGGATCATCGGCACCGGGTTTCTGGCCTGAATCAAGACCGCAAGTAGCGCGACGAATACCAGAATGCCTCCGGGTAAATACAACGGCTGGAATGCGGTGCTGACACCGGCTTCGCCGAGAATATTGGCAAACGAGAGATTGATACTCTGTAATAGCGCTTTAAAATCAGGACTGACCCGGCTGGCGACCAGAATCACTGCAAGCAGCAGGTAAGGTGTCCACGCTAGGGTGAGGCTCATCGGATTCGAGCGGATGCTGTTCAGATCCATTTTCAGCGAGCCGAGCCATTCGCCAGGCCATTCGTGCTCAGGGCGGAAATCCCAGACTGTGCGCGGCACGAGGAAGCTTTTTTTCGCCGCCGTGACCACCACCGCGAGCCCGACTAACCCACCGATTAGCGAGGGGAACTCAGGGCCGAGCAGGGCTCCGGTCAGCGCGTAAGGGATGGTGAAGGCCAGTCCGGCAAACAGGGCGAATGGCAGAATATCTAATCCTTCGGTCCAGCTTTTATTTTTGCCGAAAAAGCGCGTCAACATCATCGCCATCAGCACTGGCATCAGGGTGCCGACCGTGGCATGGATCAGCGCCACACTGGTGGTAATCTGCTGTAGATAGCTCTCCCAGCTGGAACCGTGCGCTGTCAGAAGCTGGCTGATATTGTGGCTGTCGAGCCCTTTACTGACACCGACCAGAATCGGGGTGCCGACCGCACCGAAAGACACGGGGGTTGATTGAATCATCATCCCCATTAAAACCGCAGCCAGTGCCGGAAAACCAATCGCAACCAGCAGTGGTGCGGCAATGGCCGCAGGTGTGCCGAAGCCCGATGCCCCTTCAATAAAAGAGCCGAAACACCAGGCAATAATAATGGCCTGAATGCGTCGATCCGGAGAGATATCGGTAAAACCGTTTCGGATGACGGTAATGGCACCGCTGTGTTTGAGAGTGTTGAGCAGAAAAATTGCGCCGAAGACAATCCAGAGTACCGAAACGGTTATGCCCAGCCCCTGTAGTACCGAGGCCAAGACGCGATTGGCAGACATGTCCCAGACGAATAAGGCAATGACAACGGTCAGGCCGAATGCTATCGGCATCGCTTTTTTTGCGGGCCAGTTCAGGCCGACCAACAAGATTGCGGCGACCACAATCGGAGAAAAAGCAAGTAAGGCTAATAATGTTTCACTCATGGAGGTTACTTCCTTGTTCGTAGAATAGAGCCATGTGGTGTAGCGAAGTTTTATGGATCACAACAGCGGTTCACATGGGTAGGGGGGTTCTACAATTTGTTTTTATTTATGATGTTTTTGTTAATTCAGTGTGAATCTAACGCTTTATTTTTTGTGGATATAGGGAAATAATGAAAATGATTGATTCCAAAAGCGACATAATCATATGAGAGCAGACGATCTGATTTTATTTTCTTCCGTGGTTGAACTGGGTAGTTTTAGTCTGGTTGCCGAGAAAAATAACCTTACTAATTCAGTGGTTAGCAAACGTATTGCACGTCTGGAAAAAGAGCTCGGGGCACAACTTTTGTATCGGACAACGCGCAAACTCACCCTGACAGAAGCGGGAAAAGCCTTGCTTCAGGGTGCAAAAAATGTGAAGCAAGCCACTCAGGAAGCGTTGGATGCCGTGGCGGGGTACGGTGAAAATCTCAGCGGGCATATCCGCATGTCGGTGCCGACGATTTCCGGTGAGTTGCTGTTAGCCGAGGCCGTTGCTGAGTTCTGTCAGATGCATCCGGGACTGACCGTGGATATGTCGCTGGATAATCGCTTCGTGGATCCGATTGGTGAAGGCTATGACTTGGTGATTCGGACCGGATTACTGGAGGACTCGAGTCTGATTGCACGGCACATTATCGATTCGCAATGGGTGGTCTGTGCCACGAGCAGTTATATTGCCCGCGCCGGGATACCGTATCAGCCGGAAGACTTGGTCAATCACAATTGTCTTCAGTATGTCTATCAGACCACCGGTGCCAGTGACTGGGAATTTAAAGGGCCGGATGGCAACTATTTATTAAAAGTCTCGGGGAGTTTTTCCAGTGATAATGCCGTGGCTCTGAGAAAGGCGGCACTGAGCGGCTATGGCATTGCCTATCTGCCGCGCTGTCTGGTTTATCCTGATCTGCAGGACGGGTCATTGATTGATCTCTTCCCGCGGCAAGTCGGCAAAAGGCTGGGGGTTTATGCAATTTATCCCTTCACCCGCCAGCCGCCGAATAAAATTCGGTTGTTGATCGAGCATATCCGCGACAGTTATCTCAAGATTGACTACTATTTTTATTAAATCACGATTAGGTATTCAATCACGATTGATGATGAAATGATGATCAGGGATATGTGCTTTCAGTACAGCAAGTCATAGATATTTGACTTGCTATGTGAATGATTCCTGCGAATATTATAGCTCTGGTGGATTTTTCATTTGGTAATAAACAATAGGAATCATATGACGGTTGACAATGGATTGTTGAAGAATCGGTTTATTTTTTTACTCGCATTTCTCAGCGGCTTTTGCATTATGTCGGTCGAGCTGATGGGAGGGCGGATTCTGGCGCCTTATTTTGGCAGTAGCATCTATGTGTGGGGCAGTATTATCACTATTTTCATGGTGGCCTTGTCGGCTGGCTATCTGCTGGGCGGACAATGGTCGATGCATTCGCCTTCTTTACGCAAATTCAGTTTACTTTATCTGTGTGGTGCGGTGACTTTACTGCCGTTGGTGTTTTGGGGCGATACGGTGATGGAACAGGTTTTTATCCGGATCATGGACCCGCGTTATGGCTCACTGGTGGCAGCGCTGTTGCTGTTTTTCCTGCCAACGTTGATTTTAGGCATGATTTCGCCTTATTCGATCCGCTTACTGATTAGTGATTCCGGGCGTAGCGGGCAAGTTGCCGGTAAGCTTTATTTCGTCTCGACCTTGGGCAGCGCACTAGGAACGCTCTTGACGTCGTTTTATCTGGTGTTGTGGTTTGAAGTGAATACGATCTTATTGAGTTTGATTGGTATTTTGTGTGCCGGCGGTGTGGTTGCATTCTATGTCCGGTTTCCCCGGGTGGTTGCAGAGGCTTAAAGTGATGTTGAAGAAGATGTTATCGGTGCGTATCTGGATGCCCGTTGTGATGTTATTGATTGGATTTTCCGCCCAGAGTGAAGTGATTTATACCCAGAAGTCGCTTTATCGGGATATTGCGGTGGTCGAAAAAGATGGTTTGCGTTGCTTGGTGTTTGCGTTGGTGAAGGGCGATAGTGTCCAGACGTGCCAGTATCAGGACGAGCACGATCAGCGGCTGGTCTATTCATATAGTCAGATGGTAATGGGCGGCTTGTTACTCAACCCTCATCCGCAGCGGATACTTGTGATTGGGTTGGGCGGTGCTTCGATTCCGAATGTGCTGACGCAGCTTTACCCGGACGCTGAAATGGATATTGTCGAATTAGATCCGGGCGTGGTCAAAGTGGCGCGGGATTACTTCCACTTTCAAGAAACCCCGCAGACTTCGGTGGCTGTCGCGGATGGGCGTGTTTTTGTCAAACGTGCGCTGCTGCGGAAGAAAAAATATGACTTCATCATTCTCGATGCGTTTACCGGCGATTACATTCCGGAGCATTTAATGACCCGGGAATATCTACAGGAAGTGCAACGACTGATGACCGAAGATGGTGTACTGGTGGCAAATACCTGGTCGTCGAGCCGGCTGTATGCGCATGAATCCGAGACATATCGTCAGGTGTTTGGCCCGTTTTTCAATTTTAAAATCAAACAGGAACAAAATTACGGTAACCGGATCATCATCGTCGGCAATGGCAAACAGGCGCTCCCTTCCCGGCAAGTGATGCAGCAACGGGCGAAGTCATTGGTCAAGTCGTTGGCACCGTATAATGTCCTGATTGATCGCTATCCGGCACTGATGTCCACCAAAGCGGACTGGGATCGCACGGCCCGTCCTTTAACCGATCAGTATTCACCGGCCAATCTGTTGTGATGTCTTGCTATGCTTGATGTAAAACAGGCAGTCTGTACAGACTGCCTGTTCGTTTTTGGCTTGATGCTAAATCAATCCCAGTGATGACAGCACAAAGACCCCGAGTGTGGTGGTTAACAGCGACAATAAGGTTGTCAGCACAATGATATTGGCGGCCAGTGTCGCGTTGCCGCCCATGGCGCGTGCCATCACATAGCTGGCGGCAGCGGATGGTGTGGAACTGCATAAATAGATAATTCCCAGTTCTGCGCCCCGGAACCCACAAACCCATGCACCGAAGGTGATCAGAATCGGACAGGCAAGGAGTTTGAATGCCGTTGCTGACCATGCTGGCGCTTTATCATGATTGAGCTGACGGATATCCAGTGATCCGCCACCGCAAATCAGGGCTAATGGCAGAGTCATATCGGCGAAATACTGTCCGGCTGTACCGGCGATATCCGGTAGGGTCAGGTTGAGTTGAGAGAAGCCGAGTCCTAATAAAATGGCAATAATCAGCGGATTTTTGGTCAGTGTTTTGACCACAATGATCAGAGCCTTCATTCCGGACTGACTGCCCTTCGGCGTGAGTGTGAACACCGCCTGTACATTAAACAGCAGCGTCAGCGCTGCCACGTAAAGAGCGGCCTGTGCCAAGCCGTCAGACCCATATGCGTTGGTAATTAAAGCCAGCCCGATAATCGCACTATTACCGCGAAACGCGCCCTGAATGATGACGCCTTGATCCGCTGCGCGCTTGAAGTAACATTTGACCGCCAGCGTGATCAACAGGAAAAAAGCGAAATTAGAGGCGACCCCATAGAGCACCAGTGAGCCACCGGTGGTGACATCATGTGACGAGTTGGCAATACTCAGAAAGAGCAATGCCGGGAGCGTGACTTTAAATACCAGACGCGATGCAACTTCAATAAAATGGTCATCGATGAGCTGACTACGGCGAAAATAAATCCCTAAAAAGAGCATCAGACAGATCGGGCCGGTCACTGACAGAGAAAATTGCAGTTGTTGTTGTAGTAAATCCATAATGCTCCTGATTGAAAAATAAAGCTATGATTCATGCTCTCTGGCATGATGACCACCGAATAGCCGGTCGATGAACGAAATTGGTATCATTTTTACTGGGACAACCGCTTTTATTGACTCGCGTAACAGAACCAAGGTATGGGTTATGTCATTAATTGTTATGTCGCTTATTGCTTATTTTATTTATTGAATAATGACTCACAACCGTTTGCAATGGATGGTCATCTCATATTGACCTTTCCCACCGGATTGCTGAGGTTCAAATTAGCCCAAATAAAAAGGAAGTCTAATGAATAAAAACGATAATGTCCCTCTCCCCTCAAACACCCGAGAATGGTTTTTTAACCGTAATAGTATCATCATCTTTGTCGATATCCTGCTGTTTCTGCTGCTTTATTTTAACCTGCCGTTTCAGCCCGATGTGGTATTGGGGATCAGCTTACTCTCCTTTATTGCGGTGTTATGGTTAACCGAAGCGCTGCATGTCACTGTGACTGCGATTCTGGTACCTGTTATTTCGGTATTGTTCGGGGTATTTGATACCACCACCGCGCTGAGTTACTTTTCCAACCCGATTATTTATCTGTTTCTGGGGGGCTTTGCGTTAGCCGCAGCCATGCACCAGCAAGGGTTGGATAAAGTGGTTGCCGATAAGGTGCTCTTGATGGCGAAAGGCAGAATGAGTGTCGCGGTTTTCATGTTGTTTATCGTCACTGCGGTGATTTCGATGTGGATTAGCAATACCGCAACCACCGCGATGATGCTGCCACTGGTACTGGGTATTCTGAGTAAAGTTGATGCAGACAAAGGGCATAAAACTTATGTGTTCGTGCTGTTAGGCATTGCATATAGTGCCAGTATCGGTGGGATTGCGACGGTGGTCGGTAGTCCGCCAAACGCGATTGCAGCCGCCCAAGTCGGCTTAACCTTTACCGACTGGATGAAATTTGGCTTGCCAACGACGGTAGTGATGCTGCCGGTGATGATTGGGATTCTTTACCTGCTGCTCAAACCGGATCTGTCCGGCCATTTTGAGCTGAACCACGAACCGGTTGACTGGGATAAAGGCAAGGTCGTCACGCTCGGGATTTTTGCGCTGGTGGTGTTCTTCTGGGTGTTCAGTAAACCGATCAACGCGATGCTGGGCGGATTTAAATCGTTTGATACCATCATTGCACTCAGTGCGATTATTCTGGTGAGTTTCGCCCGGGTCGTCCACTGGAAAGAGATTGAAAAAACCGCAGACTGGGGGGTGTTATTGCTGTTCGGTGGTGGTATCTGTCTCAGTAATGTTCTCAAGCAGACCGGCACCAGTGTATTCATTGCCCACGAACTGAGCAGTCTGATTTCAAACCTCGGGCTGCTGTGGATCGTGGTGATTATCGCAACATTTGTGGTGTTTCTGACCGAATTTGCCAGTAATACCGCCAGTGCAGCATTGCTGATCCCAGTGTTTGCCAGCGTCGCGGAAGCGTTCGGCGTTTCACCGGTCTTGCTCTCGGTGTTAATTGCGGTCGCGGCATCCTGTGCATTTATGTTACCGGTGGCAACTCCGCCCAACGCGATTGTGTTTGCCTCGGGTCATATCCGGCAGTCGGAGATGATGCGAGCCGGTATCTACTTAAATATCGCCTGTATTATTCTGCTCACGTTGATCGCGGTGTTCTTCTGGTAAGGCATGCTATCAGACGGATTCCGGCTGATGATTCAGATCGGCACAATCAAGGGCGCTGAATGCGCCCTTGATTATACTTCACTCTATTTCAAGTGGTTCTCACTTTAAGCGGTTCTCGTCGTTTGGTGAGAACGCCTGCGTCTCGTTTTAATACTGACTACCTAAGTCCTGATCGCTCTGTGAGCCGGTGAGCGTACGGGTTAATTCTTCGCAGCGAATGATCTGGCCGTCAGCAACGGTAAAGTGTGCCAGCACTTCAAATGTCGCATATGTACCATCTGCTTTCTCTGCCGTCACCTGATGGTGAGTCAAAACCGTATTACCCTCAGAGGCCGCTGCGAGCACCGTGAGCGAGATCTGCCTTGTTTCTTGTTTGAGTAATGCCAGATGATTGATGAAGTGATTGAAATCCAAATGTTCTCCATTCACAACCTGATGATAATGCTCAGCAAAATAGGTTCTGATGATGTGTATTTCATGCTTGGGGTGGGTCATCACGTCTGTTAATGCTGTAGCACTAGTTGGCGAGTATTCATGTTTTTAACCTTTTTGTTGGGGAGTCAAAACAAGATACAGGACAGATCAATTGTGTGATTATCGATGTTTTGCCATATTATATGGCTAATCGGCCATATGGATGGATATCAACATGATGGATGTCTCCCCTCTCAATCACAGACAACGGCACGAAACGCCGTGGCATGCGCACCCAACCGGCCAGCTTTACTGGTTACAGCGCGGCATGATCATCATTGAAACGGACACCGCTCAATGGCCGATCACACCCGGTTCCGTGGGGTGGATTCCCGAACACTGCTCACACAAGGCGACCATATTAGCTGCGGTGCAGGGGTTCATTCTGCATTTTGATACGGCGGATGCGGTTGAGGCGATTGCCGATGCTGCTCAATTTAAGTACTCACACGCATTTCTCTTGCCCGCAATTGATCTGACTTTTCTAATGACGAAAGATGTGTCTGATGTTTATGTGTAGATATACAGATAAGCAGTATCTTTTTTAATTTTTACATACTGTAATTGTTGTATTAAACTAACCATTATGGTTATATTGGAGTCATTGTGGCTGAGTACCGTCTTGAAGATGTAAGAAAGGCAGCTCAACAATTGAATATTGAATATCGAGGCAGAAAGGTACAGCGGGATGCTGCAAACTTAGGTTACGAGATTTGTGATGTCGCAGACTGTTTGTGTCAGTTGACGGAGCGCGATTTTAAAAAAACACATTATAGAGCGATTGGGCCGCCAGATGATGAGTACATTTGTCGCTATACAAAAGTTGTTTTTGATAAAGAACGAGTTGATGAGTTGTATGTGAAATTCAGCCTGATCGATAATTATTTAGTCGTTGAGCTGGCATCATTTCATCTACCTCAATTTTAATTGAGGAGGGTTAAAGTAATGGGTGAATGTAAAGTTTGTAAAAGTCATTCAGTTGAGATCTTAACTGCTGACGAAGAAATAACTTATAAAGGTAGCACCTTAAGCGTTGAGATTGAGTTCTCTGTTTGTCATGCATGTGAGCGAGAATTCATCTCTAAAGACCAAATCATAAAAAATGACAGAATGATTCGGGATGCGAAAAAAGTGCATGATGGCCTGTTCAGCGCTAAAGAAATTGCCGAAGCCAGATTGACGTTGGGTTTAACTCAAGAGCAAGCGTCGCTGGTTTTTGGTGGGGGGAGAAATGCTTTTTCGAAGTATGAAAGAGGAGAGGTTTCTCAGAGTGTTGCGATGGATAAACTAATTAAACAAGCTTTAAAGCATCCTATCGTTTATCGAGACCTATTAAAACAGGCCGGAATCGGGCATTCAGCACCGTGACTGATGGGGGGCACAGAATGTTGAGTACCGCCCGCCATTATGTTCGTTCTAAACTTGTACGGTAAACCTGCCTCTTTAATCGACGCAAATCTCACGACCGGGATGATGATAATGTTCAAACATGAGTTCAATGTCACTTTGTAAAACACGACTTTCCGAAAGATTTGGTAACTTGCTGCGTTCAAAAAAATCGATGTCTGAAATCTCAATATTAATTGCAGGACTACCGGATTCAAAATCACAGAGAAAAAACATTTTGTAGATATGGAATGGATATTTCGGCTTATAGGGATGGATATCCCGGTCTCGTATTGCAACCAGTCTCGGTGAACTCACAACGTAACCTGATTCCTCCAGAACTTCACGGACAATGCCTTGTGACGGTGTTTCACAGGTATCAGCCCATCCACCGGGAAGTGACCAACTGTTATCTTCCCGCTCACGAACAAGTAGTATCTTATTGTCCCGGATTACCCCGGCGCGCAAATCAACTTTTGGCGTGGGATAACCAGATTCAGGAATAAACAGATGCTTTACTTTTTCTACGGGGGTATGACTTAAATTAGCCAGCATTTCATGCGAGATATGTGCAATATCATTGAAGCGCTCCAAATCAAACTTATCTTTTGAATACGTTTGACCGGCTTGACCTATTGCCTGAAGTTGCTTTGCCCATTGAAGCCATTGATTCATTATTTCCTCCTGAAAAAGTTAACGTCATATCGGTTGCTTTTCAGAGACACAATAAGGCGTAATGTTCTTGAAGGAAAGACCATATTTGGTCCTGACTCGCAGATTTAAACCGTTGCTCCGGTGAACCCCGGACAAAGGCATAGACATTTGTCCGGCACCTCGCCACACTAGAGGCATTATTGGCTAACTGGTTAAAATCATTCAATATGAAGACTGCTCTCGACCACCTCCCTGAACGAAAACAGCACGAGCTGGGGCTGATTTCGACCATTCTGCGCGATACGTTGGATGATTTTATCGCCAACAAGCAGGGGAGTAAGTCTGAGTTCAAGATTCTGAAAATCATTCTGTTCGGCAGCCATGCCAAAGGCGGTTGGGTAAGTGATATTCCGAATGGTTATGTCAGCGACTATGACATCTTGGTGATTGTGAATCAGCCCGCGCTGGTGGAAGAAGATTTAATCTGGCGCCGGGCAGAAGAACAGATCGACCGTAAAGTGAAAAGTGCGCCGTTAGGTTTGATTGTTCACACTTGGCAGGAAGTTAATGAACAGCTGCGGCAAGGTCACTACTTTTTTAAGGATATCCGTCAGGAAGGGATAGAAATCTTTGCCGCGACACCAAGAGCGCTGGACGAGCCGGGCAATTTGAGTGAAGCAGAAATGCATCAAATTGCGCAAAAGCATTATGATCATTGGTTTACCAGCGCTTCTGATTTCCTTGAATTATTTCAATTCTCTTTGGATAAACAAAAGCTTGCGCAATCGGCTTTCCTTTTACATCAAGCGACAGAACGTTTTTTTGCCTGTTCCTTACTGGTGCTGACCAACTATCTGCCGAAAACACATAATATTGAAAAGCTGAAAAAATACTGTGCCAGTCAGGAGCTCGCGTTTGCCGACATTTTCCCGATGGACGATAAATTCCACCGCCGCAGCTTCCGCCGTTTGCAACGCGCTTATATCGATGCGCGTTATTCAATGCATTATGAAATTACCTCAGAAGAGCTGGCCTATTTACAAAGCGAAGTTGAGAAACTAAAAGCACTGGTGGAGCAGCAGTGTCTGGCGCGGTTGGGGAATGATCTCAATTGAGATGGTGCTTGGGTTGAACATTGTCGGGCACCATTCGATTAGAACTTTTCACACTGCTGAATATTTTTCACATACTACTCTGAGTAAATTCTTTTTATAGCCCGCTTTATTGTTTCTATCATTCAGCAATCACCGTGCTCATCTTTCCCGAAAATGCAGCTGCTCAGCAACTTTACCCAAATTGAAAACGGAGATACTTTGGCTTAGCCTGTGCAGTTGGGCAGAATCAAGATTCTCAACCAGCGTTTTATCCGGTGTACTCAAAAACCCCATTTCATCAAAGAGTTTGAGTAGAGTTTTGTTATGTTCAGCAGTGAGTGCTTGCTTAAGCTGAGCCTGTTGTTGAGCCGAGCATTGGTACATTTTTTCCTGATAAATATACAGCACAACATGTTTCTGCTGAATTGCGCTGAGTGAATGAAACCAAGCATCGTCTTCGGGGAATTTGACCGAACTATTTTGCTCTTGCGCCAGACACTGGCCGTAAGCTTTGTCCCATTGAGTGAGTGCTTGAACACTATTGACCCGATTCGCACAACCACTCATCAACAGCATGATGAATAGATAAAAAAGGCTATAACGCAGCTTCACTGATACATCTCCAGAATTCTCCTTCTTTTCCGCCAGTATACCAACTCATGGGTTCTGCAACAGAACGGATTCTATAGCGAACGATTTTCGGCACAGAACCCATAGCATCGCCAAATGTTTGCCAGTCATATTGATAAATCCAATGCACCAATACCGGGTTTGACAACCTGCTGCCGATTGGCTTTAAATACCTGAAACGGGTCGGATGAGCGGGTGAGTGATGAAATTTTGTGATGAAGCGTTGGGGTCGCCAATTATTGCCTATGCCCATAATTATTCTCATGGGGACGTGGAAGCGCCTCATATTCATCAGTGTGCCCAGTTTTTACATGCTCTCAATGGGGTGATTCGTGTCGATACCCAAGCGGGCGCGTGGGTGGTGACAGCGAATAAGGGGTTGTGGATCCCGGCAGGGGTCTCTCATAGTCTGCGAATTACCGGCGATGTGTGGGTTCGCACACTGTTTGTCGATCCGATGGCGCGGGCCGATCTGCCGAATACCTGTGTGTTATCGACGGCCTCCCCGTTGCTGACCTGCTTAATTGTTGAAGCGGTTGCTCTCCCGGATGTCCGTATGGCAGGCACCCGGGAAGAACGTATTTTTGAATTGATTCTGGACGAATTACGTCGTTTGAATCCCATCGATTTTTATTTGCCTCATCCGAGTTCTGAAGCGTTGATCACGCTCTGCCGTAATCTCTCGGAGCGTCTCTCCCATCCGTGGACGACTTCTGATGCTGCCAAATCACTCGGCCAGAGTGAGAGAACGGTATCCCGGCGCTTTCAGCAAGAGTTGGGATTAACCTTTACCGAATGGTTACGTCAGAAGCGTTTGCTCCACGCGTTAGAACTGTTAGCCAGCGGCTGTAGCGTGTTAGATACCGCCTTAGCCATTGGCTATGACAGCCCGAGTGCATTCAGCGCCATGTTTAAAAGCCGCACCGGGTTGTCACCGAGTGAATATTGCCCGCCGATCCTGCCTGTGGCGCGTGAGTGAGCGCACTGATGTTGATGCCTGACCTAGCTCGCCTGTATGAGCTGCGCATAGGCGTTCAGTAGTGCCTGTAGCGAGGCTTTGGTGGCATCTTCTTCAATAGCGACGCCGAAAATACTCACATTCGACCTCGCAGACTGCAACTGAACATAACTCGCCGCTTTACTGTGGGTTTGGGTGCCCAGCGTATGTTCGTGGTAATCGACCACATTGGCCTGACAGTCAAATTGCTGCATTAATCCGGTTAATAAGGCCGACATCAGCCCGATACCACTGCCGACACAGACGATCTCTTGCTCGCAGTAACGGATCTGTGCCTCAATCTGTTGTCCGCCTGCGGCGGGGTGGGTGTGATAGCGTTGCAGGCTCATCACCGGCTGGTGAACTAAGCCATAGGCTGTGCGGAACAGTTGCCATAATTCGGCAATGTTCATTTCGCGCCCGGTGCTGTCGGTATGCTGTTTGACCCGTTGGCTTAAATCGACCTGAAGCATTTTGGGCAGGTGTAAGCCGTGATTTTGTTGTAGTAACCACGCTGCCCCGCTTTTGCCGGACTGGCTGTTGACCCGAATCACTTCTTCATAAGAGCATCCCAGATCCATCGGGTCGATGGGTAAATAGGGGATATTCCAGTGGTTGGGTGAGGCGCCTTGAGCGTAGGCAAATCCCTTTTTGATTGCATCTTGGTGAGAGCCGGAAAACGCGGTAAACACCAGTCTGCCCGCGTAAGGATGGCGCGGATGCACCGGCAGCTCGTTACACTGTTCGACCAGTTCAACCGTCTGTTGAATGTCGTCGAAGCGTAATTGTGGGTTGATCCCTTGTGAGTAGAGATTTAAAGCCAGTGTCACCAAATCAACATTGCCGGTGCGTTCCCCGTTGCCGAATAAACAGCCTTCGACCCGTGTCGCCCCGGCGAGCATTGCCAGTTCAGCACTGGCCACCCCGGTACCGCGATCATTATGCGGATGGATACTGACAGTAACATGATCCAGAGAATCAAAGTTGTTGATGAAGTGTTCGATTTGATCGGCAAACACATTGGGCGTGTTGCGTTCCACTGTGGTTGGCAGGTTGATAATCAATGGCCGTGACGCACACGGTTGCCATACTGCGGCTACGGCCTGACAGATTTCAAGCGCAAATTCCGGCTCGGTAAAGTTAAATGTTTCCGGTGAGTATTCCAGCGTCCAGAGCGTTTCGGGATGCTGTTGACACAAGTCCCGGATCTGCTGTGCCCCTTTGACTGCCAGCGCTAAAGTGGCCACTTGATCTTGGTTGAACACTATCTCGCGAAAAGCGGGCGCAGTGGCGTTGTATAAGTGAACAATCGCCTTGGAAGCACCGATCAGCGATTCGATGGTTCGCTCAATCAGATCCGGTCTGGATTGGGTGATGACCTGAATGGTGACATCATCAGGAATCAAGGCGTTTTCGATCAGTTGGCGGACAAAGTCGAAATCCGTTTGTGAGGCGGAGGGAAATGCCACTTCAATTTCTGTGAAGCCACACGCAACCAGATGATCAAAAAACTTCAGTTTCTTTTCGATATTCATCGGGTTCGCCAGCGATTGATTACCATCTCTTAAATCGGTCGAGCACCAACGCGGTGCTTGTGTCAACTGCTTTGACGGCCATGTTCTTTGCGGAAACCGGATCACCGGTGCGGGTACGTATTTGTCTGAAGGGGTGTCTAACATATGAATTGTCCATCGGTTTGAAAAGGGAACATTCATGCTAGAAGGGTTTGTGAATCATATCTGAACAGAAGTTGACAGGAATCGTCGGGTTCTGGACAAAACAGTCACCTCAATTTTTAATTTTCCCAGTCTTCGGCTCTGATTTTTGACGCACAATCAGGCTTATAGATTTCAGAGGCTGGCTCGAATTACGCATATGATAAGTCTTGTCTATATAGACTTGCAGAGCCTCAATTCTTAGGGGCTGTTGATCTCACCGCTATCCACGACCAAATGAATTTTTGTAGAGTTTCCACCACGACTTTTTCCAATACATTCACTATCTGGTGTCGCCGCGCCGACACTATGCCGCTCAAAAAACCATCACGAAAGATCGACAGCCCCTAGGGAAATGCGACGGGGTTCGGTTTTATTTTTTATGCTTTATCTTTTGGTAGGGGGTGTGTCCTCGTCAGAGGTTCTTTGGCTAAACTGGTCGGTGGTTTTTTATTTTGTCATATCAAGCTAGTCGTTCAGTCTTCGTTGACTCGACCTCGTAAGGCTTTCTTTTGTCCCATCTTCTTTTTAGTATTTATGCGCTTGAGTTTTGATGACCTGGTTGGCTTGGTCGCTCGCCGACGCTTTTGTACCACCATGACGGATTGGATCAGTCCTTTAAGACGTTCTAATGCATCAAGTCGGTTTTGTTCCTGAGTTCGATAGGTTTGTGATTTGATCACGACAACGCCATCTTTGGTAATTCTAGAATCACTGAGAGCGAGTAATCTTTCTTTGTATACTGAGGGTAAACTCGAACGTTGAATATCAAAACGTAAATGAATGGCTGAGGATACCTTCTGCACATTTTGCCCACCGTTCCCCATGGCTCGGATAGCAGTCATTTCAATTTCCCATTCTGCAAGAATGACCGTATTAGAGATAGTTAACATGCTTTAGGCTTCGTTTATGGCTATTTTATTCGCAATAATATCGTCATTTGAAACGCAACAGTAGCTTTAAATGAGCTTATCCGAGTATTCTCTGCTTCTTGAGTTGTTGTTTCGCGAGATTAAGCCGTTCGGTTGAAGCAACCCTGAGTCTGGGTTTCTTTTCCAGCTTGGTGCTGAGTTTGAGGTATTCCTGCTGAGGCAGAGACAACCGTGTGAGAATATTGGGGTAGGCGTTGGTTAATCTCTCCGGTAAAAATAATGCAAAAATTCCCTTTACAATCGAACAGTGTTCAATTAAATTCTATCCATCAATTGAACACTGTTCGATTAAATTGGAGAATAAGTATGAATAACGCTACCACTGTCAGAGGTTTTGTCACCTTCCTATGGGTTGCTTTCATGAACGCTTTTGTCGATTTAGGCCATAAAATCGTCGTGCAGAATACCCTGTTCAAAACATTGTCAGATCACCAGCAGGTGCTGATGACTGCGATCGTCAATGCACTGATTCTGCTCCCTTTTGTATTACTCTTTACCCCATCCGGCTATCTGTCGGATCGTTATGCAAAAACCAAAGTGATGAAAATCAGCGCCTTATGTGCGGTATTCATCACTCTGATGATTACCCTCTGCTATTATCAGGGCTGGTTTTATGCATCCTTTGCCCTGACGTTTATTCTCGCAGTGCAGAGTGCGCTCTATTCTCCGGCAAAATATGGTTACATCCGAGAGCTGGTCGGCGCAGAAAAACTCAGCAACGGCAACGCCTGGGTTCAGGCGGTTTCAATGATTGCCATTCTTGCTGGGAGCGCCGTCTTTTCCGCACTGTTCGAACTGAAATTATCCCCTGAAACCCCGCTTCAGCCGGGAGCGATTCTTCAGGACATCGCCCCATTAGGCTGGTTACTGGTCATTGGTTCTCTGATCGAGTGTCTGCTGGCTTTCCGCTTACCGGGAAAAGATCACTTACGGGGACACACACCTCAGGATGGTGCTCGGCCTCAGATACAAGAACCCGTATTTATCTGGAAAGATTACATTCTGGGTAAAACGTTAGGCCGGAATCTCACCCTTCTGTTTCAGAAAAAAGCGATTTGGCAATCAGTCATCGGCTTAACCTTGTTTCTTTCGATCAGTCAGGTAATGATTGCTGCTTTCCCAGCCTACGCCAAAAGCCACCTTGCTATGGATAATACCTTTATCATTCAAAGTATTATTGCGATGGCGATTGTCGGTATGATGCTTGGTTCTTCATTTGCTTCAAAACACTCCGTCAATCACATTAATCTGGCACTGATCCCCGCTGGTGCTCTGATTATCTGTGCTGGACTATTTCTGCTGCCACAGGTCACCTCATCGGTTTTGCTTGGCGGTATTTTCCTGACTATCGGTATCGGCGGCTCATTTATGCTGGTCCCGCTCAACGCATTAATTCAGTTCCACGCGAAAGAAGACCAGATCGGTAAAATTCTGGCCGGAAATAATTTCATTCAGAATGTCGGCATGTTGTTATGTTTGGCAGTCACGGTCGCGTTCACAACGCAGGAACTCGATGTCAGCTATATCTTGTGGGGATTATTCGGCCTTGGTGCTTTGGTTGCGTTGGCAGCCATCATTCTGCTACCGGAAGTTCTGGTCCGTTCGGTGATGACCAAATTACTCGGCCGCAAATACCGTCTGCAAGTGTTGGGGTTCAACAATCTGCCGGAAGCCGGTCAGGGAACGCTGCTGCTCGGTAATCATATCAGCTGGCTGGACTGGGCAATTGTGCAGATGGCATCCCCGAGACGTGTACACTTTGTTATGGATCAGACTATCTACCAATGCTGGTATCTCAAATGGCTGTTCGATCTGTTTCAGGTGGTTCCGATTGCTCCCGGCAAAAGCCGTGAAGCATTAAACAAGATAACCGACCTCCTGAATCAGGGTGAAGTGGTCTGTCTGTTTCCTGAAGGTCGTATCAGCTATCTTGGTCAACTGGGAGAATTTAAAAAAGGCTTTGAACGTGCCTGTCAGGATGCCCGTGGTGTGATTATTCCGTTCTATCTGCGCGGGATGTGGGGAAGTTTCTTCTCCCGTTCCAGCAAACGTCTGGCAAAAGTGAGAAAAACCGGGATAAAAAGAGATGTCATTATCGCATTCGGAACCGCGATGGATATCCATTCAACCGCCACGGAAGTGAAACAGAAGGTATTTGAAATGTCCGTCGCAACCTGGAATGAATATGCCGACACGCTGGGAACGCTTCCTGAAGCCTGGATCGCAACGGCGAAAAACCATCCCGGCCAGTGGGCAGTCGCGGACAGCAACGGTCAACCAATCACGCATAGCCGCTTTCTGGTCGGCAGTCTGCTGCTCAAGCGTAAACTTCAGCATCTGCCGGGACAGAATTTAGGCTTGCTGGTCCCGACTTCCAGTGCCGGGCTAATGAGTAATCTGGCAGCGATGATGGCGGGGAAAACCGTAGTCAATCTCAATTACACGGCTTCAGCGGAAGCGCTGCGCAGTGCAAAACACAATGCGGCAGTGGAAAGTATCGTCACTTCCAGACGCTTTCTCGCCAGACTGGAAAAACGCGGCATTGACTGCCAGACCCTCCTTGACGGCTGTCGTGTACTTTATCTGGAAGATTTCAAAGCCAGTCTCGGCCGGCCCGCACAACTGATGATGTTATTGGCGGTCAAAACACTGCCTGCCAGTTGGATTAGCCGATTACTCTGTCAGCAACAACAACGGGAAGATACCGCGGCAATCCTGTTCTCTTCGGGAAGTGAAGGCGCGCCAAAAGGCGTCATGCTCAGCCACAAAAATATTCTGGCCAATTTACGTCAGGTTTCGGATGTGCTGAATATCCGCAGCAACGATAAAATCATGGCGACCCTGCCACTATTCCATGCATTTGGTCTGACAGTCACCGGCATGTTACCGCTGATTGAAGGGATTCCGGTCATCTGCCACCCGGATCCGACCGATAGCCTGAATATTGCCCGTTCAGTCGCCAAATATGAAGCTACCCTGATGTGTGCAACCTCGACATTTTTAGGCATGTATCAGCGTAACCGTCGCATCAATCCCATGATGTTCAACTCACTCAGAGCTGTGGTATCCGGTGCTGAAAAATTAGACGCGAAGATCAAAGCCGCATTCCAGCAGAAATTTATGGTGCCTGTCCTCGAAGGATACGGTACCACCGAAACTACGCCGGTTGCCAGCGTCAACCTGCCGGGGCATCTGGTTCGTCGTGAAGGCTTTATTCAGGAAGCCGCCCGTGAAGGAACCGTTGGTCTGGCACTTCCCGGAACCACATTTAAGATCGTGGATCCTGTGACACTGATGCCGTTACCTGCCGGTGAAGACGGACTGATCCTGATCGGTGGCGCTCAGATCATGCAGGGCTATCTCAATGACCCGGATAAAACGGCCGAAGTCGTCGCTGAACTGGACGGCCAACGTTGGTACAAAACCGGAGACAAAGGTTATCTGGATAGTGACGGCTATTTAACTATCGTTGATCGTTATTCACGCTTCGCCAAACTGGGTGGCGAGATGGTAAGTCTTGGGGCTGTTGAACAGTGTGCCCGTGAACTGCTCGATCAACCGGAATCCGGACTGGTTGCCGTGAATCTGCCGGATGAGAAGAAAGGAGAACAGATCATTATGCTAGTTGATCTGAATTTAGAACCGGCTGAAGTGAAAAAAATCCTGATCCAGAAAGGAATGCCGTCTCTGATGCTGCCAAATAAAATCATGCAAGTCGCCAATATTCCCCTCCTGGGCAGCGGCAAGCTCGATTTCTCCGCCGCAAAAAATCTGGCACTGGCGCAAATAGGATAAATAGCACAAAACGTCAAATAGATAGGTGAACATAATGAAAATAAACAAAATCAAAGAATTAGAATACATTTTAGACATGGCTGATCTCGCTGTCCTTGCACTGTCTTCAATCTTGCTGGCTGACTATAAAGGCGTGTCTGCTTTGCAAAAAGGGATTATCGAGATCAGTAGAAAAGCAGAACAGCTGATAGAACGGGAAACTTGCATGGAACAGGAGATATAACAAATATCCTGAAGAGAATAAGCAGGACACGCACCTCAAGGAATGGATTTACTTCTGGTGTGTGTCCTCGTAAGAATTCTAGGATTCAGTTGGAACTTGAAGCATTTCATTGCCTTCTTGCATGGCATCTGAACGATGTTTACCGCGGCGAGTGATTTAGGTAAGAAGTCCGCACGCGCTAAAGCAAAGATCTGACGAGAGTAACCCATGATGATGCCGTGGAAAGAGGCTATCGTTTGGCAAACGTCTCTGCTTAAGCATCAATAGCGATATGCAGAGACGTTCAACGCCTGTGAAAAGTGGACGCACCCGATACAAACTGCAATCTGACATTATCTGAGGTCAGTATCTACTTCAAAGGCTGGCTTTGTCATGTTTATTTACACCCGTTAGAAGCGAATTGATACAGGTTGGCGGTGTTACTATCAAAGTATGGGCCCCACTCATCAGAGTTATTACCTCTATAATGGAAAGAATTCAACCCGACAGCATAGTTACTACCGAGCCACGCTCCGCCACTATTGCCACTGCGCATAGGGTTACCGCGCATTTCAACGACCCCACCGGTAATCTGACCCTTGGTGCCTGTAACTTTGTACATATATTTACCGCTACCATAGTTACTAGGATAGCCAATCGAAACTAATTGAGAATATGGGATTCCGGTTTTTAACCGCATGTATCCTGCATTTGAGTTAGCATTGGTTTTAATAAATGAGTAATCCCATTTATAACGCCCGTTACCCCCATTCACCCAGCCACTTTTTGTGCTTAGGCATCTGGTACCAACGACTTGGCCGCCGCCATTAGAATAAGCTCTGCGAAATACGACATTTGACGCCCAGGCACCGCTTGTCGCTCTGACACAATGAGCCGCAGTCATCACAACACTTGTGCTGCCGACAAATTGAGCGGAACAGCTATAGTTATTCCCGTTCAAAGTAAAGTATAGCTTTCCACCCTTGTTGTATGGCGATGAACGAACATCAGCCCTGCTCGGGGTCCCCAAAATTTCTGGTTCTTCGCCGATGATTTGTTCGGGCGCATCTTCGATTGGAAACTCTTGGAGTGCTTTAAACTCTTCCTCTGAAATCTCCGGGGTTGGATAAGGTACCGCATTTTCCATCGCTTCCGGAGTCCAATACTCAACGGCAGTATTGATTTGTTTTTCACTGACCTGAAAACTTTCAGACTCATTTACATCGTCTTGAGCAAACGCGAAAACAGGTAATAGTAAAGTAGCTAGGATCAGTTTGTTTGACATGACATTTCCCTGTTGTTTAGTTGATTAAGTTAATAGTTAGACTTCCACTTCTACTTCCACTTCTACAGATTATTCATAGCTTAATATTATGAAATTGATTGTATAAATTTTATTATGAAAATAACTGTATATATCAATAAAAATACAAGTCAAATAATGAATGAAAATAATGTGAAGTAGAGATGATGGTGCTTTGGGTGAGGAATCAACAGATGGATTTTTAGGATTGTATGGGCAAAAAGAAACAACCCCCTTCTCCGAGGGGGAGACAGGGGGGAGAAGAGGATTGTCAAACCCGGTCTGCTGTTAACTGATATCTTGTCCGTTGCTGGCAATGACTTTTTTGTACCAGTAGAACGATTTTTTCGGTGTCCGGTTCAAGGTGCCTTGGCCTAAATTGTCACGATCAACATAGATGAAACCATAGCGCTTACTCATTTCGCCGGTGGATGCCGCCACTAAGTCAATACAGCCCCAAGGGGTAAAACCCATCAATGGCACGCCATCGTGCATGGCATCACTCATCGCCTGAATGTGCTGGCGCAGATAGTCAATCCGGTAGTCATCGTTGATGTTGCCGGTTTCATCCGGGGTATCTTTGGCACCTAAACCGTTTTCGACCAAAAAGAGCGGTTTCTGGTAGCGGTCATACAGGGTATTCATGGTAATTCTCAGTCCGAGCGGGTCGATCACCCAGCCCCAGTCGCTGGCGGGTAAATGCGGGTTGCGAATTGACTTCACCACGTTGGCGGCACTGGTATTGCCGTCATTCATATCGGCAGATGCACAGCGCGAGGCGTAGTAACTAAAGGAGATGAAATCGACAGTATGTTTGAGAATCTCAAAATCTTCGGCTTCGGTTTGCAGTTGTACACCTTTTTTCTCAAATACTTGCTGGCTGTAGGCCGGGTAATAACCGCGAGACTGTACATCAATAAAGAATAAATTTTCACGGTCTTTTTCCATTGCGGTAAAGACATCTTGCGGTTTACAGGAATAAGGGTAGAAGTTCCCCCCGGCGAGCATACAACCGATTTGGTTTTGCGGGTCAACTTCATGGGCGATTTTGGTCGCCAGCGCACTGGCAACCAGTTCATGGTGTGCGGCTTGATATTTCACTTGGTCGTGGTTTTCGCCGTCCTGAAACAATAATCCGGCTCCCGAGAACGGACTTGCCAGTAAGATATTGATCTCGTTGAAGGTCAGCCAGTATTTGACCAGGCCGCGGTAGTGTTCGAAACAGGTGCGGGCATAACGCGTAAAGAACTCAATCATCTTGCGATTGCGCCATGAGCCATATTGAGTGACCAGATTCATCGGCACATCAAAGTGACATAAGGTCACCAGTGGCTCAATGCCATACTTGTGGCACTCTTGAAACACGTTTCGGTAGAAATCTAAGCCGGCTTGGTTGGGCTCGGCATCGTCACCATTGGGGTAGATACGGCTCCATGCAATCGACAGGCGGAATACTTTGAACCCCATTTCCGCCAGCAGGGCAATATCTTCACGGTAGCGGTGATAGAAATCGATGGCATGATGGCTGGGATAGAATTCATCCTCACTGAGTGTGACGCTGGAGACTTGCCCCAGTTTAATCGGCAGCCGGTTTTCACCGTATGGGATCATATCCACGGTGGTTAATCCTTTACCGTCCGCAAGGTAGGCCCCTTCAGACTGGTTGGCGGCAATCGCGCCTCCCCAGAGAAAATCTGGTGGAAAATGCAGATCAGACATGTGTTTCCTCTTCAATAATCCAAGCCATCCGGATGCACAGATGACTTGAATCGCTTTAATACGGTTTAAGCGGTTGCTTGGGGTGATGTCACTTTGCCATTGTCAGACGGGCTGGCCGCAGATTGTGGCTCAGTGCTGACCATCTGGTCATCATCGACTTGCGGGTCATCTTCAAAGCCGAGTACCAGCGTCAGAATGAACGACAATACAATCGCAAGAGCAATCAGCCCAAACACCCACACAATACTCATCGGGTCGTTGACATCAAAGAACTGCACGCTGGTAAACAGGCTCGGTGACGCCATTGAGTGACTGGCTAAGCCGCCCATTCCGGCGAGTGCTCCGACGACGAATCCTGTAATCATGGTCGCAATCAGTGGCCGTTTCAAGCGGACGAGGACCCCATACAGCGCCGGTTCAGAGATTCCGGCAAAAATCGCTGAGGCTCCGGCTGCGAGTGCGGTCTGTCTGAGTGCGGTGCTCTTGGTTTTATAAGCGAC
Source organism: Vibrio ruber DSM 16370 (assembly GCF_900163965.1). Lineage (GTDB taxonomy): Bacteria > Pseudomonadota > Gammaproteobacteria > Enterobacterales > Vibrionaceae > Vibrio > Vibrio ruber. Next base: position 3,797 of record NZ_FULE01000015.1, on the reverse strand, counting down.
GGCTAAACATGCGCCGCCCATGCCTAAATTCGCGCCGATTTCAGACGGCATCACCATGCCTTCACGACCTGTTTCAGCAATGGTTTGGATAATCGTCGGGGTAAACACGCGGTGCATTCCGGTAAGTACCAGCAGCGGCCATAATGCCCCCATAATCGCGACGGATAACCAGCCGAGGGTGCCGTGAATGGTATACACCACCGCTGAAATAGCTGTCCCGATCCAGATGCCGACCGGGCCTATGATCACAATGGCAATCGGTGCGGCAATCAATACGATCAGCATCGGCTTGAGGAAATTTTTGGTTACCACCGGCGTAATCCGGTCTACCCAGCGTTCAATATATGACAACACCCAAGTCATCACCAGTGCCGGAATGACGGTGTAGGTGTATTTTACCGAGGTAATCGAAACCCCGAACAGATCGACCTGCTGGCCTTGCGCAGCCTGAGCCATCAAGTTGATAAAGTTGGGATGAATCAGCACTCCGGCTATCGCAATTGCCAAGGACATATTGGTTTTAAATTTAATCGATGCGGAAGCGGCAACCATCACCGGCAGGAAGAAGAACGCACCATCGCCAATGGCTTTCAAAATGATCAATGTTGAAGCGTTGGGTTCAACCCAACCGCTCATTTCTAACACCATCGCTAACAGCTTGACCATCGATCCGCCGATAATCGCCGGGATGAGCGGTGACATGGTGCCGACAAGCGCATCGAGCATTTTCGCACCGATGACTTTGGCAGTCAGTTTCTGTTTGTTCTCTGTTGCAGAAGGAGCGGTGGGAGATGTGCCATCAAGGTCAATCAATGCCATGACTTCTTTGTATGCAACGGCCACTTCGTTACCGATGATCACTTGTACTTTATCGCCGTTATCCACAACACCCATGACACCTTGGGTTGCTTTGAGTTGCGCGATATCAACCAAGCTCGCGTCGTTGAGTACAAAACGTAGTCGTGTCATACAGTGGGTCAGGGCGGAGACGTTGTCTTTTCCTCCCACGTTGGTCACAACGGATTGAGCGATTGTCTGGTAATTATTGGACATTTTTCTCTCCTAGAAACGCTTCCCGGTGATGTTCATTGATGATTCGTGCGACTTTGATGAAAGATCTGAGCCGGAAAAATCCATCTGTTCTGTTATTAAATTGGTTGAGCAAGTGACTTTACAGGTCTTTAGGTTACCGGTAACATATTACCGGTAAAGTTAACTGGGTAAACCCTAATTTTGACGTGAATTTCAAAAATGAGATCATGCGCAAATTTGTGATGAGGATTGAGTATGTCAGGTAGCAGTATTGTCGTGATGGGGGTTTGCGGTTGCGGTAAAAGCACGATTGGTGCGCGATTAGCCGACCGACTCGGGCGTCAGTTTATTGATGGTGACGACCTTCACCCCAGCGCCAATATTCAGAAAATGGCAGCGGGACAGCCTTTGGATGACGCTGATCGTCAACCGTGGCTGGCAAGAATCCGCGAGGCTGCTCAGCGTTTCGAAAGTCAGGATGAACACGGTGTGTTGGTCTGCTCGGCATTAAAAAAAGACTATCGTGACCAAATCCGCATGGGGAACAACCATGTGACTTTTGTTTTTCTTGATGGTGATATGGCGTTGATCCTTGAACGAATGCAGATGCGACAAGGTCATTTCATGAAAGATAATATGGTGAAAAGCCAGTTTGATACGCTGGAGCGACCCGATCAGGAGCCCCGGACGATTGTCGTCAATATTGAGGGCAGTATTGAGCAAGTGGTCGAACGAATCATCACTGAACTTAAAAAGGCACAAGTGCCGGCGGTGATGTAACTAAATACTTTCCCCTTCACGAATCATATAGCCCATATCAATTATAGGATTGGCAATCGGTTCGTTCTTGAGCCGTGCGAGAATTAACTCTGCGCTTTTTTGCCCGATATCAAACCGGGGTGTATCGACACTGGTGATTTTGGGGCGAATGGTCTTACCAATATCTAAAGCGTTATATCCCACAATCGAAAGCTGTTCAGGGACTTTGATCCCTCGCTGTTGGGCGGCGAATAAGGTGCCGATGGCGATATCGTCGTTGGTACAGAAAACGCCGTCTAAGTCAGGGTACCGTTGTATCGCCTGATCCAGTAAATCACCGGCCAGCGAAAAACTGGAGTGTTCTTTGGTGAGAATGTGTTGCCTTGCTAACCCTGCTTCGAGCATGGCTTTATCGTAGCCAAGCATCCGGAGATGCGTTCGGGTATCCAGACGGGCACCAAAGTATGCGATCGAACGTTTCCCTGCGGCAATCATCCGTCGCACCACTTGGTAAGAGGCATCCAGATGATTCAGCCCGACCACCATATCAATGGGAGAAGGGGGCAGCTCCATCGTTTCAACCACGGGGACGCCGGCATTGTGGATCATCTGTAAGGTTCTTGGGGTATGGTTGCTGGCAGTGAGAATTAATCCGTCCACCTGATAAGAGAGCAGCGAGGCAATTTTACGTTCTTCTTCCTGTTCATCGTAACCAAAGTGAGCCAATAGCGTTTCATAGCCATTGGCTTTGGTGACGGTCTCGATGCCCTGCATAAACGAAGCAAATATCTGGTTAGACAGTGAAGGGAGTAACACCCCGATCGCATTGCTCGAAGCTCGGGACAACATGGCCGGAGCGCGGTTTTCGATGTAACCGAGCTGTTCAATCACCGCAGCGATTTTTTCCTGAGTCTTTTTTGCCACTGATTCGGGATTGCGCATGTAGCGAGAGACGGTCATCTTCGTTACGCCGACCGCATCGGCTACGTCTTGTAAGGTGGTGCGGCTCTTTTTCGGTTTTGGGGACATAACGGTTGTTTTGGTCATATTTCATCGGCTGCAAATCAGATCGGAAACTATCTTACCTTGCGTTTGCTTGTGATAGAAGTGCTGGTGGTTGAGAACGCTGCTTCTATCGGGTTTTATTAATGGTTATATTGAGGAAGGTGAGTTTTTCCAGCTTTTGGTACCTAAATTTGACGCCTAAGTTTGACGCACAATTGCGTTCCCCAATTTCAGAGGCATCGGTGCTCAGTGCGCCAGTTACTCTTGCCAAGATGCAAGAGTAACCTATATGGTCACTCCATCTAAATCAAAGTATTTTTCAGACTTCCTCAATGTATTTATTCATCTCATAAATTCACCATCGACGGTTGTTCCTGAAAATGAAACGCGGCCTTAAACATATATCCGGCGTCAGTTTGATACTCTATGTATCGCGCCCAAATGAGATCCAAAAAGTCTTGCCCGCCTAATCAGAAAATATGCCTCACTGGATGGGCAGGTTAACTCCCGAGGTTCAAGGCAAGACACTGGCCAGCTTTAATTCATTTACTGATATTACCGCTCCGTTATTAGAGTATATTCACTTCAAGCACAAGCTTTTTGATGATCGAATTGTTCATGATGAACTAATACCTGCCAGATAATTCTGGCCAACTTGTTCGCCAAGGCGACAACACATTTACAACTATGCATCCGTTCTTTTAACTGACGAAGCCATCGATTGAGTCGGGTATCGCTCTTTGTACAATTATTGAGAACAATTCGATTTCCCAAAATTAGTAAATACCTGAGAGTAGGATTTCCGCGCTTTGTCATCCGCCCGATTCGATTGCTCTCACCACTAGAAATCTGTTTTGGTGTTAAGCCTAACCATACAGCAAACTGCCGCCCGTTTTTGAATGCATGAATATCACTGACAAAAGCGAGCACCGCAGCAGCAACTCGCTGTCCTACACCTGGAATGGTCAGTAGTCGGTGATAATCATCTTTGCCTTGAACCA
>NZ_FULE01000006.1 GCF_900163965.1 Vibrio ruber DSM 16370 | reverse complement strand
TACGGTAGGTAAAAATACGAGCAAGATACAAAATTACATTAAGCAGCAACTAGAGCAGGATAAAATGGGAGAGCAATTGTCGATCCCGTATTCAGGTAGCCCGTTTACGGGCCGCAGGAAGTAGTCATATGCAAATGTCAGATCACTACGCGCCTGCTAGGGCGCTGCTAGTAGGAGAGCCTTATAGGCGCATATGAAAAACCACCGGCTATGCCGGTGGATACTTTTTTTATGTCCGCTTACCCGACTTGTCAGCTTTGGAGAGGAATGTCTCGGAACAAATGTGTAATTGTTATGTTTATCATGTGGTTATTTATTTGATGTCACTACGAGATAGTTGCCTCATAGCCAAATGAATTGCTTTATTTTTTTATCATAGGGGGAATGAAATCAACCGATTGGAAAAAATATGCGCACAGGATTCTCTCTGCTTGAATTAGTCGTCGTGATTGCGTTACTGAGCCTTTCACTGTTGCTGGTTGTACCTCAATTCTCCCAACAAATGGAAAAGGAGCAATTAAAAACAGCAGTCAGCGATGTTCAGGCGTTTATCTTACAAGCCCGCTCACTGGCAATCACTCACCATCAAAACCTATGGTTGCACCTGATTGCTTTGTCATCATCTTTCGTTGATAAGGACACATCACCTGATTGGCTGTTACAAGTGAGTACCTCAGAAGATCGCCACAAAGGTCAACGTTTACTTACCTTATCCGGACACCACTATCCGAAAATCATTGTCCGTTCCGGGTTTTCTCACAATCGCTTATTTATTGACGGACACTCCGGTAAATTAGGGAATGGCAGTCTGACATTGCGGGGTCGCAACGCTCCGGAACGACAGATTAAAGTGATTACATCTTACGGGGCTGGGCGGGTTCGTTATTGTAGCGTTGGTACTGCTGTTTATGGTTATCCGGTATGTTAGTGAAAACAGCAACTTGCTACCATACTCAGCGCGGTTTGACCCTCCTTGAAGTCTTGCTGGCCAGTGTTATCAGTAGTGTTTTAATTCTGACGGTGAGCCGTTTGATCGTGAGTGAGTTTCGGGTGACTGAACGGTTGAGCCGCCAAATGCAGTTACATCAACAGTTACGGACATCACTAGCATTAATCAAACGAAATCTGTTGATGGCAGGGTTTAATGCTGCAGCACCGGTACCTGTTTTTTTCCGAGGGAGTCAGACGCTTACCGATGTCCGTTATAACACGCAAGTCGGATATGTTTATCAGGAGAGTGCAACTGCCCGGGACGATTTTCATCATGTTGTCTACCAGCTTGCAGAGCAACCGGAGCATTCGTCCTTACGGTTATGCGAGAAGCAGCATGATCATCGGTTCACATTTGAACAAGCGGCATCTTCCGGTGAATCGGGGCCATGTTTTTCGCTTTTCGATACCAACTGGATCCGGGTCGATACTTTTCAGGTGCGTTATCAACCGCTTCAATCCGGTTCCGGAGCACCGATAAATACAGGATGGGTAACCGTCCATCTGGGGTTATCCTTGGTGGCGGATTCGTCGATTCATGAATCCGCTGATTTTGCCTTCTCACAACGGCATTGGTCGTTATGATGTGGTGTTATCTCAGGAACCGGCAACAGGGCGCTGCGACATTGTTGCTGACGGCGCTGATGATTAGTCTCATGTTGATCGTTGTTGGCCGCGCTGCACAACTCAGCCGTTATCAATTGACTGAGCTTCAGTATGAAACGGAACGTCGTCAGTCTTTCTGGCAGGCAGAAGGTGAACTTGAATGTCTGTGGACACAGATCCGTTCCGTTCATGCAGAGTCTGCGTTACCTTCTGCATGTCAGCAGATTGCGCATCAGATCCGGTCTGTCTCTCCCCGGGAGCAGCAACTGACAGCGACTGTCGGGACGACCACATTACAAAAACGCTACCGTCTGCCTTTACCGGATTCTGCTGCAACCGTGAAGAGCAGTAGTCGGTTGATCCTGATGAAACCGGCATCGTTTGCGCCTGATCTGGCTCGTTTGCACGCTGCGGGGGATTGGCAATGTATCGCCGTACGGTATAAGTATGACTTCTATGCACCGTCGCTAACCACCTATCATCCGGATCAGTTACCTTATCCGCTATATGCCGGGTTTCCGAATGATTCAGGGCGGTGCCACGAGTCATATCACTCGGTTGCGTTGTCAGCTGAACATGCCAGATCTGACTATCAGCACACCCCCACTTTATCACCTTTCCGCGATCTGTTTGGTGTGGCGGTACAGCAATGGTTTCAAGTGATGTCAAACCCTCAGGTCGGGCGGATCCCGGCATCGCTGAATGAAGCCAGCGGTCAAATTCGCTATCAGAATGCTCTTGAGTTACCCCACAGTCAGTTGAACCCGGAATGTGCCGCTCAGATTGAAAATCTGATCAGGCAGGGGAAAATGATTATCTGGGTCTATGGGGGTTGTGTGTTGTCCGATCTCGATGTTCAACGCATTAATACTGCGATTCAGGCAAAATTTTCTCAACAGGGCATTATTGTGTTGATTCAGGACGGGTTGGTCGGGATTGAAAGTCATCATCCGTTGCAGGGGATGCTGTATCAATTTATTTCACCGCGCCATGCGAATATTGAATTTCAAAACTGGAGAGAGACAGAATTACAAACGGCACTGATTCAGTCTTTGGCGCAACAGCGACCGCAACGCAACATCTCTCCGGAACAGGTGAGTTATTTTCAACTTGGTTCTTTTTATCCGGCGGGCGGTTTAGTGTTGGACGCTGACAGACGTTTTGCCGTGGTTCAGGGGCATGTTGATTTTCATTATCGACGCGATTTGTTGATCAAACCACTCAGCTTGATTCGTCCTGCAAAGTGGCGCGGGGAAAGCTGGTATGAACCGTAGCAATGCCAAGCCAAGCGTTAATCCAAGCAATAAGCTCTCTCATCAACGCCAGTGGCGGGGGAACACCTTACTCGAAGTGATGATTGCTTTGGTGCTACTGAGTATCGGCATTCTGGGAGCCGGTCAGTTACAGCGACTGATAATATTTCAGACCCGGGATATCTTACAGCGAACCCAAGCTTTGGATCTGGCCAGTACAACGCTGGAACGTTTACGGACACATGGTGCGCAGACGAGTCATGTTATCAATCGTCATACCGCGGTCGGTTCCGTTGATTTTGCGCAGATCAAGACCAGTCAGGATTGTGAGTCCCAAGGCGATTTTTGTATCGGGATACTGGTTGGTACACCACTATTTGAAGGGGATCTGAAGCCGGTTCGTGTGGTTGTGCGTTGGTCGGGACAACAGGGGAAAACGCATCAGGTTGCGCTTTCCACCATGATTTCACGATTCAATGAATTTGAACCCCGCTTGCTTAAGCAGGCTGCCCCGACAGATATAACGCATGAAATTGCAGATGTGACTCAATGAAGCTTTGAATAAAGTAATAACTGTGATCATAACCGGGGTGAGACTGATAGGTCAGTTCACAATGTTGATGATCGGCAACTTCAAGTAAATCCCACGGTTTCAACTGCTCTTCCAGAAATGGATCCATTTCACCTTGATCAATCAAAATGGGAAGCGCACAACCCTTTTGTTTCAATAGCTCTGTTGCATCATAATCTTGCCATAGTGCCTGATCTTCGCCCAGATAAGCTTTCAGGGCTTTTTGCCCCCAGGGGCAGGCAACCGGATGGCAAATCGGGCTGAAGGCTGAAATTGAACGATAGCGCTGCGGATTTTTAATGCCAATCGTCAGGGCACCGTGTCCTCCCATGCTATGTCCTGCAATCGAGCGCTCGGACGTCACCGGGAAGTTCTTCTCGATGAGGGAGGGCAGCTCATTGACGATATAACTATACATCTGGTAATGCCGGTTCCACGGAGCTTGGGTTGCGTTGAGGTAGAATCCGGCGCCGAGTCCCAGATCATAAGCGCCTTGCGGATCATCCGGAACGCCTTCTCCTCTCGGGCTGGTATCCGGTGCCACAATTGCGATACCGAGTGCGGCTGCTTTTTGGAATGCCCCTGCTTTCTGCATGAAATTTTCATCGGTACAGGTGAGACCGGATAACCAGTAAAGTACAGGAACCGGATGGTTGTCACTGGCATCCGGCGGCAGATAAATTGCAAAACGCATCGTACAATCAAGCACATCTGAAGGGTGTGTGTACTGCTTATGCCATCCACCAAATACTTTGGACTGGCTGATTTGTTCTAACATGTCAGGCTCCTTTTCCCGTCTCCGGTTCGGATAAACCAGAGACGGGGCGCATAAAATTATGAGTTGAAGTGAACCACAGAACGAATACTTTCACCTGAATGCATCAGGTCGAATGCTTTGTTGATCTCTTCTAACGACATGGTATGCGTGATGAACTCTTGCAGACCAAATTCACCGGCAAGATATTGTTCAACGATACCGGGCAGTTGTGAACGGCCTTTCACTCCGCCAAATGCACTACCACGCCATACCCGGCCTGTCACAAGCTGGAACGGGCGGGTTGAGATTTCTTGTCCTGCACCGGCTACACCGATGATGACTGATTCTCCCCATCCTTTATGACAGCATTCCAGCGCCTGACGCATCACATTGACATTACCGATACATTCGAAGGAGAAATCCACGCCGCCGTCAGTCATCTCAACAATCACTTCCTGAATCGGTTTGTCGAATTTTTGCGGATTGATACACTCTGTTGCGCCCAGTTGCTGAGCGAGCTCAAATTTACTTTCGTTAATATCAATCCCGATAATGCGGCTGGCACCGACCATTTTGGCTCCGATAACCGCGGATAAACCGATTCCGCCCAGTCCGAAAATTGCGACGGTGTCACCTTTTTGAACTTTAGCCGTATTCATGACTGCACCCATACCGGTAGTTACGCCACATCCCAGCAGGCAAACTTCTTCCAGCGGGGCTGCTTTGTTCACTTTCGCCAGAGAGATTTCCGGTAAGACGGTATACTCGGAGAAGGTTGAGCATCCCATGTAGTGATAGATTGGCTGACCGTCTTTGTAGAAACGGGTTGTTCCATCAGGCATGAGACCTTTGCCCTGTGTTTCACGAACAGCCTGACACAGGTTTGTTTTGCCTGAAGTACAGAACTTACACTCGCCACACTCTGCGGTATAAAGCGGAATGACGTGGTCACCGACTGCAACGCTGGTTACACCTTCGCCAACCATTTCAACGATACCACCGCCTTCATGACCAAGAATCGACGGGAATATCCCCTCCGGATCTTCACCGGACAGTGTGAATGCATCGGTATGGCAGACACCGGTTGCCACGATACGGACCAGAACCTCACCGGCTTTCGGGTACATGACATCGACTTCTTCAATGCTGAGTGGTTGATTTGGTCCCCAAGCAACAGCAGCTTTGGACTTGATAAATTTCTGCTCTGACATTTTCTTCCTTTCCTGTCTATAAGGTGATCGGGATCGTGTGATAAATCACAGTGAAATTGAGTATAGTTCTTTTCTTATATTTTATAATCAAGTAAAAAAGAGAATTACTTTTACACTGTGGTAATAATGAATCATGGCAATATGGGATGGTGTCAGCGAATTTGTCGCAGTCGCTGAGACGGAAAGCTTTACCCGGGCGGCACAAAAGTTAACGACATCGGTGGCAAATGTCAGTCGTCGAGTGGCGGCTTTGGAAGAGCGTTTAGCCATTAAGCTGTTGCTGCGCACCACGCGGAAGGTGTCATTGACCGAAGCCGGGCAGGTCTATTACCAACAATGCAAACAGTTGGTGGAAGGTCTGGAACATGCTGAGCGTACCGTGACGCAGATGCAGCAGATTCCGATCGGGCGACTGAAAGTGACGGCACCGGTGACTTACGGCGAGCAGAAAATTGCCCCGTTGTTACATGACTTTTTACAACTGTATCCGAAACTGGAACTGGAGTTGGTACTGACTAACCGGCCGTTGGATTTGATTGAAAATGGTGTTGATCTGGCAATTCGGCTCGGACAATTACATGACTCCAGTTTCGTTGTCAGGAAGTTAAGCCCCAGACGGTTGCATGTGTGTGCAGCACCGACGTATCTGGCACAGTATGGAGAACCGTACACCTTATCTGAATTATCCAAACATCACTGTCTGGTCGGTACTTATGATCACTGGCGCTTCAAAGATCATCATCATGCCCGTTCTCTGGGGATTCGCGGGCGCATCCGTTGTAACAGTGGTGTGGTGTTGCTTGATGCAGCGTTAAAAGGGATGGGGATTGCTCAGTTACCGGATTACTATGTCGAACCCTATCTTGCGAGCGGCCAGCTTGTTGAAGTCTTAACTCGCTATCGGGATGATCGGGAAGGCGTCTGGGCGTTGTATCCGCAAAATCGTCATATTTCACCGAAAGTTCGCTTACTGTCTGACTATCTTTATGAGTCCCTTTCTGAAAAGGGCAAACACAGGTGATATCGGCGTACAACATCTGGCAATGATTCAGGGTATAATGCGGTGAAAGATGAGGTACTAAGAGACAGAGGATTCATGCAGGCGCAACATTTTTCTGCTGACGATGAACGGTTTATGCGCCGGGCGATACAACTGGCACATCAAGCGGAGCTGGAAGGTGAAGTTCCGGTCGGAGCGGTATTGGTTAAAGATAATCAGGTGATTGCAGAGGGCTGGAACCGGTCTATCACCACCCATGATGCGACGGCTCATGCAGAAATCCAGGTTCTGCGCAAGGCCGGACAAGTGCTGGAAAACTATCGGCTGGTGGATTCGACGCTTTATGTCACACTGGAACCTTGCCCGATGTGTGCCGGTGCTTTATTACACAGTCGGGTGAAACGGATTGTTTTCGGTGCATCGGACTTGAAAGCCGGTGCTGCAGGTACCGTTATGAACCTGTTTGAGAGCGATGCTGCTTATCATTACGCGCAGATAGAACAAGGGTTGCTCGAAACGGAATGTCGTGAACAACTGCAAGGCTTTTTCCGGCGTCGGCGTCAGGAGATTAAAGACCGGAAACGTCAGCAGCGGGAGAGTGGTCAATCCGATGAATAGCCAGTCTGACCTGCGATATACAAAGCAAGGGTTGTTGATGGATGAACAATGACGGTGGGGAAGATACTGTCTCCTTCTTTTGGTTTGGGAAGGAGACGTCGATGGTGAGTGAGTATTCCCTTAGCGGGATTCAGATTTAGCGTGAATCTCTCAAGCAATCTATTATTCAAGCAATCTGATGTGTAAATGCCCGGTGGCGAGCAAAAATTTTCTTTTTATTGTTAGCTAGCTTACGTTTACGGTGAATCGCTGCTGTTGTCCGCCATAAATGCTTGGACTTCATTTGTTTTTTCAGCATGGATTAACCTCCTTTCAAAAATACCAATGAATAGTCAGAACAATCTCTTCTTGGGGGCAGTCAAACGGCTTCAAGAATCAGACAATTGTCTTTTACAGATGTATTATGACCGGAAGATGAACCCGACGAACGTCGGGCATATCTAATATGTAAGGGTTTCCATAACAAAAATCAAGCATTGCATACCGTTATTGTGTTGCCACATCACTGGTATCGGTAGTTGTGGCGGTATTTTCCTCTGATTCGAGACTCTCTGCGGCCTGATCTTGCTCGGTGGCTTCATCCGCGTCAGGAATCATAGCCTGAATGACCGTTAAATCATCGACGCTGGTACTGTTGTTATCTGCCGCTGTTTGCGCATTAATATGACCAATCATACTTTGATAATAGCGGCGGATATTTTCGACATAAGCCAGTGCTTCATCACCACGAGCATAGCCGTAACGGGTTTGACTGAAATAACGACGCTTTCTCAGCAGAGGAAGACGATCTTTGACTTCTCCCCATGCATTCGGATCGCCGCCTTGCTGTTTGGTCAGGTGACGAGCATCCATCATATGGCCGTAGCCCATATTGTAAGATGCCAGCGCGAACCAGATTTTCTCATGATCAGGAATGGAGTCGGGGACGCGGCTGACCATGCGACGGAGATACTTGACACCACCACGAATGGACTGTTCCGGATTGAGTCGATTGGTGATCCCAACGGATTTTGCGGTTGTTAACGTCAGCATCATCATCCCCCGCACTCCGGTTGGCGATTTGGCTCGGGGGTTCCAGTGAGATTCCTGATAGGACAATGCAGCGATGAGGCGCCAGTCAAATTCATCGGCATATTTTTGGAACAGCGGTGTCCATTTCGGCAGTCGGCTGTCCAGCGCCCGAATAAATGCTCTGGTATCGACATAATCAAATGTTCCGACATGGCCGATATATTTTTCTTCCAGTGAGGCAATTGTACCGGCTTGTTTCTGATTACCGAAGAATTCAATCATCAGTGCATAGAGGCTTTCGTCATCCGAACGACGAATAAACCAAGAAATAGGCTGGTCATCGGTAATTTCAAATGCAGTGGCCAAATCGGGATAGATCCGCTGAGCCAGAGAGATTTCAACCGAGTCTGCGATGGTGAACATCAATTTTCCCTGCGAGACTTCTTTCAATAGATCATGAACGTCTGAATTTGCTTCGATCTGAAACTGAAATTGAGGGTATTTCTTTTTGAGCCGTATCAGTGTCTGTTCAAAGTGGGAATCGTCAACCACATTTAACACATCATTCTGTTCTGGTGTGTTTAACAGCTCCTGCTGTTTCTGAATCAGTTGAGACATATTGCGAGGGTGCCATTGCCCCTGTCGGTAAACGACCTGCTGACTGACATAGTAATAAGCAGGGCCGGGACGGAATTTCCGGATCCGTTGGGTATTTTGGATCTGGCCGGCGGCAATAATATCGACTTCTCCTTTTTCCAAGGCAGGAAAAAGTGCAGCAACACGATATACCGGTTTCATTTCCAGTTTGACACCGAGGGATTTGGCAAATTCGCGCGCCAGTTCATAATCCATACCCGATGGCCCTTCCGGCCCGATAAAATAGGAGAGCTGATTGTTCAGGGTACCGACACGTAACACACCGCGCTCACGGATCTGATCGAGTTCGCTTTTCGGTTTAGAGTCGATCTGACAGCCGCTGAGTAGGGTTACCAAGAATATAAAAGCGAGGATATTACGGGCCTGACATCGGAATATTCGGATCATGTACAACTTATCTCTTCTCATCATGATGCTTTTATATCAAAGCACCGCTGAATCGCAACTTTTTGATGAGTAAAATGGTAAATTATGTCACTGGGAATGACATGAAGGCGAGAGATTTCAAAATTCATAAAAAAAATGACGCAAACGGTTGCGTTTGGTGTTACATCACAAAAATAATTCCTTTATAATGCGCCGCACAATCATAGGTAAAATTGGTATGCATTCAGTCTTTTTTAATTTAATTGTTTGAATTTATTCCAATACTACCTCAACCAACAGCAACAGAGACCTAAGCACATGAGAATTTTCCGTGGCTCCCCAGCGCTTTCTGAATTCCGAGTAAACAAACTTCTTGAACGGTGTCGCGAGCTGCGTTTACCCGTGACCGGTATTTACGCAGAATTTATGCACTTTGCTGATCTGACAGCCGATTTGGATCGTCAAGAAACTGAGAAGTTAGAAAAATTGCTGACTTATGGCCCGACCATTGAAGAGCATCAGCCAGAGGGATTATTGTTGCTGGTTACGCCGCGTCCGGGCACCATTTCTCCGTGGTCATCGAAGTCGAGTGATATTGCCCACAACTGTGGTCTCGACAAAGTGAAACGTTTGGAACGGGGAACCGCTTACTATATTGAATCCTCAACTACATTAACGGAAGCGGAGCAGAGCGCACTACAAGGGCTACTTCACGATCGCATGATGGAAGTGGTTTTTACTGATTTAGAATCAGCGGCCCGATTATTCCACAGTGCAACACCGGCAGCGGTCACCGCAGTTGATGTTCTTGGCGGCGGACGTAAAGCATTGGAACAGGCCAACCTTGAACTTGGTCTGGCGCTGGCAGAAGATGAAATTGATTATCTGGTGGAGAACTTTACCAAGCTCGGCCGCAATCCCAATGACATTGAATTGATGATGTTTGCACAGGCAAACTCAGAACATTGTCGGCACAAGATTTTTAATGCGGACTGGACGATTGACGGGGTTGAACAGGAAAAATCCCTGTTTAAGATGATTAAGAATACTTACGAAACGACACCGGATTATGTGTTGTCTGCATACAAAGATAATGCGGCAGTGATGACCGGTTCTAAAGTTGGTCGTTTCTTCCCTGATCCGCAAACACGTCAGTACAACTACCATACGGAAGATGCCCATATCCTGATGAAGGTGGAAACTCATAACCACCCGACGGCAATCTCGCCATGGCCGGGTGCTTCAACCGGAAGCGGCGGTGAAATTCGTGATGAGGGCGCCACCGGGATTGGCGGTAAACCGAAAGCCGGTCTGGTTGGTTTTACAGTCTCTAACCTGCGTATTCCGCATTTTGAACAGCCATGGGAGACCGATTTCGGTAAACCGGGTCGTATAGTCAATGCGCTGGATATCATGATTGAAGGCCCATTGGGCGGCGCGGCATTTAACAATGAATTTGGTCGTCCGAATCTGTTGGGCTATTTCCGTACCTATGAAGAGAAAGTGACGTCTCACGCCGGTGAAGAAATCCGGGGTTACCATAAGCCGATTATGATTGCCGGTGGGATGGGGAACATTCGCGAAGACCATATTCAGAAGAAAGAGATTCCGGTCGGAGCGAGCCTGATTGTATTGGGTGGCCCGGCGATGAACATCGGTTTGGGCGGCGGCGCTGCCTCTTCGATGGCTTCCGGTCAGTCGGCTGAAGATCTCGACTTTGCGTCGGTGCAACGGGAAAACCCTGAAATGGAACGCCGTTGTCAGGAAGTGATTGACCGTTGTTGGCAGTTGGGCGAAAACAATCCGATTGCCTTTATTCATGATGTCGGTGCCGGCGGGATTTCGAATGCATTACCAGAGTTGGTCAATGACGGCGAACGCGGTGGTAAATTCCAGTTGCGCGATGTGCCGAATGATGAACCGGGCATGAGCCCGCTGGAAATCTGGTGTAATGAATCTCAGGAGCGTTATGTGCTGGCGGTTGCGCCTGAGCAGATGGAAACCTTTGATGCAATTTGTCGTCGTGAACGTGCTCCTTATGCGGTGGTCGGTATTGCGACGGAAGAACGTCATCTGACACTGGAAGATTCGCACTTTAACAACACACCAATCGATATGCCGATGGATATTCTGTTGGGTAAACCACCGAAAATGCATCGTGAAGCCACAACCCTGAAGGTGCAGGGGGCAGCGATAGACCGTAGTGGTATCGAACTAAATGAAGCCGTTGAGCGCGTCCTGCGTTTACCTGCTGTGGCTGAAAAAACCTTCCTGATTACGATTGGCGATCGTTCTGTGACAGGAATGGTGGCACGCGATCAAATGGTTGGTCCGTGGCAAGTGCCGGTTGCCAACTGTGCGGTCACCACGGCCAGTTTTGATACCTATTGCGGTGAAGCAATGTCGATGGGTGAGCGTACACCTGTAGCGCTGCTCGATTTTGCTGCATCTGCTCGTCTGGCTGTTGCTGAGTCGTTGACCAATATTGCTGCAACTGCGATTGGCGATTTGAAACACATTAAATTATCGGCTAACTGGATGTCTCCGGCGGGTCACCCCGGTGAAGATGCCGGCTTGTATGAAGCAGTGAAAGCGGTCGGTGAAGAGTTATGTCCGGCCCTCGGTCTGACGATTCCGGTCGGTAAAGACTCGATGTCGATGAAAACCAAATGGCATGAAGAGAATGGTGAGCAGAAAGAAGTGACGTCACCATTATCACTGATTATTACTGCTTTTGCCCGGGTCGAGGATGTCCGTAAGACCGTTACGCCTCAACTGCGTACGGATTTAGGTGATACACGACTGATTGCGATTGATCTGGGGAACGGTAAAAATCGCCTTGGTGCCACGGCATTGGCGCAGGTTTACAAACAGTTAGGCGATCAACCGGCTGACGTTGATGATGCGATGCAACTGAAAGGCTTTTTTGATGCGATTCAGGTACTCGTTCGCACGAATAAGCTGTTGGCATACCATGATAAAGGCGATGGCGGTCTGTTGGTCACATTGGCTGAAATGGCATTTGCAGGTCACTGTGGGGTCAATGTTGACATTGCTGGGTTAGGTGATGATGTACTCTCGGTTCTGTTTAACGAAGAGCTGGGCGCAGTTATCCAAGTGCATGAACAAGATGTTGATGCTGTTGTGGATGTATTGGCACAACAAGGGCTCAAAGACTGTACTCATGTGATCGGCACTGCCGAAGCCTCTGACCGTTTTGTGGTGACGCAACAGGGGAACGTCGTTTATGAACGTTCCAGAACGGAACTCAGAACCATTTGGGCAGAGACGACTTATCAGATGCAGGCACTGCGTGATAACCCGGATTGTGCTCAGCAAGAGTTTGCAGCGAAGCAAGATAATGCCGATCCGGGGCTGAATGTTCATTTGAGTTACGATATTCATGAAGATGTGGCCGCACCGTTCGTCAATACTGGTGTCAGACCGAAAATGGCTGTGCTGCGTGAGCAGGGCGTCAATTCTCATGTTGAGATGGCCGCAGCGTTTGAACGGGCTGGTTTTGATGCGATTGATGTCCATATGAGTGATGTGTTGTCTGGTCGGATTACATTCGAACAGTATCAGGGATTAGTCGCTTGTGGTGGTTTCTCTTATGGGGATGTCTTGGGTGCCGGTGAAGGCTGGGCAAAATCAATCCTGTTTAACGCTCAGGCAAGAGAGATGTTTGAAGGGTTCTTTAACCGTCAGGATACTTTTGTTCTTGGGGTTTGTAACGGATGTCAGATGTTGTCGAACCTCAGAGAGTTGATCCCGGGGGCTGATTTATGGCCGCGGTTTGTTCGTAACGAGTCTGAGCGTTTTGAAGCCCGCTTTAGTTTGGTTGAGGTTCAGCCATCTGATTCAGTTTTCTTTAGTGGTATGGCGGGATCCCGGATGCCGATTGCGGTTTCTCACGGTGAAGGCCGGGTTGAAGTGCGTGATAATGCTCATTTGGCTGCAATTGAGCAATCCGGTACAGTTGCTATTCGTTATGTTGATAACTATGGGCAACCGACTCAGCAGTATCCCAATAACCCGAATGGTTCACCGAACGCGATTACCGGTCTGACAACCACAGATGGCCGTGTCACCATCATGATGCCTCACCCGGAACGTGTTTTCCGCACCGTCGTGAACTCATGGCATCCTGATTCGTGGGGTGAAAATGGTGCTTGGATGCGGATGTTCCAGAATGCCCGGAAAAATCTTGGCTAACGGCTGAGTCAGCACATCACAAATACGAGAGAAATCCCTTGTCAGTCGGCGAGGGATTTTTTTTGCTCATTTTATGTTGTTAATTTGTTTCAGAAGTAAATAGCTTGCTCACTTTTTTTTACATATTTTCTGGCGGCATCTGCTAAAAAAATTATTAAAATTAATATTATTATCTGTATCATTTCAATTATTAGATATTTAAATCTAAAATTGAGCGAGATCATTGGTTTTTAATGCTTGTTCTTGTTGGTTTATTGGTTGAAAACACTGTATTGTCTGCATAAATAACAACGTTAATTTTTGCAGAGGATAAGGATATGTTGATCGGTGTACCCAAAGAAATTAAGAACCATGAATACCGCGTCGGGATGACGCCTGCGAGTGTGAAGGAATTAACGAAAAGAGGACATCACATTTTGGTTGAGACCTTAGCGGGAGATGGCATCGGCTTCTCTGATCAGGATTATATCGATGCCGGTGCCTCGATTAGCCCCAATGCCGAGAAGGTTTTCGCTGAAAGCGACATGATTGTAAAGGTGAAAGAACCTCAGGCGGGCGAGCGTGCGATGTTGCGGGAAGATCAAATCCTGTTTACTTATCTCCACCTCGCCCCCGATGCCCCTCAGACCCACGATTTAATACAAAGTAAAGCGGTCTGCATTGCTTATGAAACCGTCACCAGTGCGAACCGAACCTTACCGCTGTTGGCGCCGATGTCCGAAGTCGCCGGGCGAATGTCGATTCAGGCGGCAATGACTTCATTAGAAAAATCACACGCAGGGCGTGGCTTATTACTCGGTGGTGTTCCGGGCGTTGAACCGGCCAAAGTGACTGTCATCGGTGCCGGTGTTGTTGGCCGTAATGCTGCACAAATGGCTGCTGGTCTGGGCGCTGAAGTGGTAATTATCGATAAAAATATTGATGCTTTGCGCGATATTGATGCAATTTATCAAGGAAAAATCACTACGGTTTATTCCACGGCTGATGCGATTGAGAAGCATGTTTTATCTGCCGATGTCGTAATCGGTTCTGTGCTGCTTCCCGGTGCTGAAGCCCCGAAACTGATTACCGCAGACATGGTAAAAAGAATGAAATCAGGCGCTGTTCTGGTTGATGTTGCGATTGATCAGGGCGGATGTGCCGAGACATCGAAGGCCACAACTCATCAGGAGCCGACCTATATTGTCGATGATGTGGTGCATTACTGTGTCGCGAACATGCCCGGTGGCGTAGCCCGGACATCAACCGTTGCGTTAAACAATGCCACTTTACCTTACATTATCGCGCTGGCTGAAAAAGGTTATCGTGCAGCATTGCTTGCTGATGAGCATTTCCTGAATGGGTTGAATGTTTATCACGGTCAGTTAACCAATCGCTTTGTTGCACAGAGCCATGGTTTAGATTATGTCGATGCAAAAGTTGCTTTAGCCGGTTAACCGCTGGTAGTGTGTCAGTAAGCGGTTGATGAATCTCAATCGCTTACTTTGCTTGATTCTCTCCGTTCTGAACCAAAACATTGACCTGATTTTCAAATCGTTCACTATCTTTTTCCATCTCTCGCATCCCCCGCATGGAGCAATGCTTCTCAGGCGCGCTCAAAAAATTGATAGCGGATAACAGGATAGATTTCTTCTATAGAATGGATAGGTCGAAACCATTATCACTTTCAGTGGTCTATTCCTATACTGGAATCTGGTTGAGCAGATTGCGAAAGAAGGATTCCTTATGTCTGAGCCGTTACGTGAAAAAATAGTCAGTATTGATCATCAGGTTGCGGTCGGTGCGACTTCTCACTACGAAAGTGAACCCTGTCAATCCTTCGCTTGTCATCAGTATTTATTGGTTGAATCACTTGCCAGTGAAGCGCCTCAATCTTACTCATTCTGGGATATGTTCTTTTTTTAATTTTTCGGTAAAACATGTTGGATAGAACGTTTCAGGTTATTGAGTGACGGGTTGATGAGTCGTTTTTATTCATCACATTAATGTCCTATTTTGCATAGGTGTAGACGTCATTCATTAGAGTACGAGTTCAATAAATCAAAACGCTGCGAAGCAGGAGACAGACAATGGAACAGAATAAAATGTCAGGAAAGTGCCCCGTCATGCATGGGAGTCATACCCGGGTCGGTGGGAAAGGAACCAAGAATGTTGATTGGTGGCCAAATCAGCTCAACCTCAAAATTCTTCATCAGAATGATGAGAAATCGAACCCGTTAGGTGAAGATTTCGATTATGCAGCCGCCTTTAGTACCCTTGATTTGAGTGCGGTTAAGCAGGATATAGAGACGGTATTGAAAGACTCAAAGTCATGGTGGCCGGCTGACTACGGTCATTATGGCCCTTTTATGATTCGGATGGCATGGCATGCTGCGGGGACGTACCGGACCGGTGATGGCCGCGGAGGTGCTTCAACCGGAAACCAGCGTTTTGCACCATTAAACAGTTGGCCGGATAACGCTAACTTAGATAAAGCACGACGCCTTCTCTGGCCGGTGAAACAGAAATATGGCAACAGCCTCTCTTGGGCGGATTTGTTCATTCTGACCGGTAATGTGGCTCTGGAATCGATGGGATTAAAAACCTTTGGTTTCGGGGGCGGACGCAAAGATATCTGGGAACCGGAAGAAGATATTTACTGGGGCGCAGAAGATGAATGGCTCGGTAATGACAATCGTTATACCGGAGAGCGGGATTTAGAAAATCCGCTGGCTGCGGTTCAGATGGGACTGATTTATGTCAATCCTGAAGGTCCGAATGGCAAATCTGATCCATTGGCTTCAGCGCGAGATGTGCGTGAAACATTCGCCCGGATGGCGATGGATGATTATGAAACGGTTGCTCTGACTGCCGGTGGACATACATTTGGTAAAACCCACGGTGCCGGAGATGCGGCACAGGTTGGCCCGGAACCCGAAGCCGCGCCCCTTGAAGAAATGGGACTCGGCTGGAAAAGCACCTATGGCAGCGGCAAAGGACGCGACACCATTACCAGTGGTCTGGAAGGTGCATGGACCCCGACCCCGACACAGTGGGATAACAGTTACTTTGATGTCTTGCTTGGCTATGACTGGAAACTGGTGAAAAGCCCTGCCGGTGCGACCCAGTGGGTTCCCGTTGATCTGGCTGATAAAGACAAAGCCCCGGATGCCGAAGACAGTGCGGTGAAAGTCGGAATCATGATGACCGATGCGGATATGGCCATGCGTGAAGATCCAACCTATCGGAAAATTTCAGAGCACTTCCATAAAAATCCGGATGAATTTGCCGATGCGTTTGCCCGGGCTTGGTTTAAGCTGACTCACCGCGATATGGGACCGAAAGTTCGCTATCTCGGCCCTGAAGTGCCTCAGGAAGATTTAATTTGGCAAGACCCGTTACCAGCCGTTGATCATGGTTTAGTCGATGCGCATGATGTGGCGGCATTAAAAGCAGAAATTCTTGCTGCTGATTTGACGGTTTCCGAGTTGGTTTATACCGCATGGTCTTCCGCAGTAACGTTCCGCGGTTCGGATAGTCGTGGCGGTGCAAACGGGGCGCGGATTCGTCTGGCACCGCAGAAAGACTGGGAAGTCAATCAACCAGAGCAACTGCAGAAAGTCTTACATGTGCTGGAAGGGATTCAACATAAGTTTAATGCGGCACAGAGCGGCAATAAGAAAATCTCGCTGGCCGATTTGATCGTACTCGGTGGTTCTGCTGCCATTGAGCAGGCAGCCCGTCAGGCTGGTCATGCGATTACAGTTCCGTTTGCAGCAGGACGAACCGATGCGACCGACGAGCAAACGGATGCTGAATCATTTGCGGTCCTTGAACCGATTGCTGATGGTTTCCGTAATTATCTGAAGCGTGATTATACTGTTTCAGCTGAAGAGTTGCTCCTTGACCGTGCTCAGTTGTTGACTTTAACCGCACCGGAAATGACGGTTTTGGTTGGCGGGATGCGTGCACTGAATGCGAATTTTGCTCAGTCACAGCACGGGGTGTTGACGAAAACGCCGGGCACGCTGACCAATGATTTCTTTATTCACTTGCTGGATATGGATACGGAGTGGAAACCGACTTCTGAAGCGGCCGATATTTTTGAAGGCCGGGATCGTCAAACCGGCGCTGTCAAATGGACTGCTTCCCGGGTCGATTTAGTGTTTGGTTCTAATTCTCAGTTACGTGCATTGTCTGAAGTTTATGCCGGCAATGACGCGGGCGAGAAATTCATCGGTGATTTCGTCAAAGCATGGGTGAAAGTGATGCAAGCTGATCGGTTTGATTTAAAATAATTCGCCGCAACATATGTTATGTGAGATCCCCTGTCTGTCGGCAGGGGATTTTTTATTGCAGTTAAGCATGAGAAAGCGGCGGACGCTGCTTATACCATTGTGACAAATACCGTTGTCGTTGTGACAAAGTCTGTGAACATTTGAATGGTTATGGCAGGACAAATACAAACGGGCAAGACGATTATTTTTATCGATTGATTCGATATCATGATTGGATATTTTCTATCTATTTTCTTCATTAATACTCATATTTCGCGGCTTATTTTGTATTTTTAACAACTCATCGTACCTGAAGTTTATTTTGCATATTTTAGCCACTTGCAAAAAGGATAAGTAAGTTGTTGTATGTGCAACAAAATGTGCTATGATTTCTCACTTGTGAGACACCTTTCCTATTGACTTATTGTATTTTTTGAGCTGCATGCCTTTTTGGGGCGGCCAGCTTGTGGGTCAGTAACCTTTACTTTTTTGTGTTTGAGTCGGCGTTTAGTGTGGGTATTTATGAAACAACTTGGATTAAAAAAATTGCTAATTTTATCCGTCATGTTGCTGGTCGGTATGTCGGTTTCAATTACCAGTTATGTTCTTTATTCTCAGGAGGAAAAAATCCTGACAGACAATGTTTTCCAGTCGAGTGAAAATTATGTCGCATCAAAAGCAGTGGTGATAGAAACCATTCTGCAAGAGAAAATTAATGGGATTCATCAACTGGCGCAGCTCTATCAGCATCAGGCGATTACGGGTTCTGAAGATGAATTGGTTGAATTGACCCGGTCGTTGGCAGCAGCCATGAATCTGGATAGTTTTGTGATTGGTCTGGATGATGGCAGAGCCTACTGGAGTATGGAAAATCAGGCGTGGCCAAATCACCGGCTGAAAGGGGACGGACGGGAAACATCCTGGTATCGGCAGGGGCTGCAATCTGATGGTGTGAGCGTGACGGCGCCATACCTTGGTTCGTCCAAGCAGAAATATTGGGTCAGTATTCTGGAGAAAATCAAAGGTGGTGTGATCACGACCGATATGGAACTCGACTTTTTAAGCCGAATTGTCAAAGAATCAAATAAAATCCCGGGGGCTGTGGCGCTCATTCTTGATGAGGATAGCCGGATTTTAGCGACGACGTCGTCCGCATTGAAACTCGGTGAGCGTCTTCGTGATCAAGCGTGGGGGCGTCCTTTAGCTGCACATATGGTGGAGCATGAGTCGAGTCATCTGGATTATGTGCTTGATGGGACTGATAAGCTGATGTTTTCGCACCGGATTCATTTGGGGCAGAAAGATTGGTATTACATGATCGGGCTGGATAAGTCGGTAGTCTTCGCGCAGTTAACCAAAGCAAGAAACAGTGCGATTATGTTCTCACTGCTTGCATGTATTGTGAGTGTCGTGATCACTTATTTTCTGATTCAGGTACTTTATCGTCCCATTTTATCGTTGAAAGAAACGATTCAGGGATTGGCCAGTGGGGAAGGTGATTTAACCCAGCGCCTGAAAGTCGAAACGAATGATGACTTAGGCCAGATCTCTCTGGGAGTGAATCAGTTTATTGAGAATTTGCAGCACATGATGCTGGAGATTCAAAAGTATTGCCTCGCCCTACAAGCGAATGTTGAACATATGCTGAGTCAGTCTGAGAAAAATAGCGCCATTTTGAAAAAACATGTTTCGGAAACTGAGCAGGTTGTTACGGCAATCGAAGAAATGAGCTCGACAGCCGACTCAATGGCAACGGACGCTGCAAATACAGCCAGTTTGGTTGCCCGAACCAATGAAACCAGTATGGAATCCCGTGACACCATTGATCGTTCGAAACAGACAGTTTCAGCACTGATTGATGATGTTGAACACTCAGTTAGCGATGTACATAATATGACGCTCGAAACTCAAAAAATTAACGAAATACTTAGTGTTATCGGTGAAATCGCAGAGCAAACTAATTTACTGGCTTTGAATGCTGCGATTGAGGCAGCGCGTGCCGGAGAGCAAGGACGAGGGTTTGCGGTGGTTGCTGATGAAGTACGTAGCCTTGCCAGCCGGACCAAAGACAGCACCACGGAAGTTGAGCAAGCACTGAAGAGTCTCGCTAATGGTAACCATGCCGTGGTGAATTCAATGGAAGAGACGCGGACTCGCTGTCAGGATACGGCTGAAGGTGCAGGTCAGGCCGCAGACAGTTTGGAAGCGATCTCCCGACATGTGCTGGAAATTAATGATTTGAGTTCTCAGATTGCGACTGCGGCTGAAGAGCAAAGTTGTGTGACCCAAGAGCTGAGCCGTAATATGTCGGCAATCAATGATATGGTGGTTGAGCTGGAGTCTATCGGTGTGCAGTCAGTCAAAGATATGGGTGATATTGCCGATATCAACAACAACCTGACAGCGATTGTTTCACGTTTCAAACTATAAAAGAGCGATTGCCGGGACGGAGTGACCCTTCTTAAAGGATTCATGAAGACCGAAAGATTTAGATGATAAAAACCGAAGCATTTGCTTCGGTTTTTTGGTCATAGCAAAAGAGTTTCAAGTGCATATTTTTGCACCTGCTGATATGATGCTTAAAAAGTTAACCTCACGTCAGACAAGGCTCTCAATGGATAAAGTGCAATTTTCCGTCGGTCATATCACCTTTTTCTATCAGCTAACACCCGAGCAGCAAAAGCTGGCCTCGTTGACCGAAACGACGACGCTGGATCTTAGTGAGTGGCCTCAGTTTTCAGAACAGTTTACCAGTGCGATTCAATCTGCGATTCCGGATGAATTGAAGTTGCCGACTGAAAAGCAACTCAATTATGCGCGGCGTATTGCCACCGATCTGAAAGTCGAACTTCCAGAGGGTTATCAAGATAGTGCTTTAATTTGTCTGGCATTTTTTGCGGAGCATAAACCTGCGCATGATCGGATGCTGGCAATTTATAAAGGCATTAAAGGTAATCTGCTGGGGTAAGTCGTTCTGAGCCAGAACGACTTGATTCAATGGCGTTACATCCATCGATCGATTGACGAAACTGCGTTGTCGCGGCCTCCCGTCAGTCAGAGAGCTGACATGAACTGTACCGCTTAACGAAATTGACCCACTTCAGGGAGAAATTCAAATCCGGCACTTGCCAGCCGATCGATTAAGGCTTGTTTATCGAGGCCGTAATAAGAGGCAAGCTGATCCAAATCACCGGCAAAATCATCCCGTAACTTGGTATTGACTAAACTAAACAGCAGGATTGGATCCATCGTGGCAAAGTTGGCAAGATTCATGACTGATCCTCAAAGTCTGAAATGAATAGGTTAGCAGCAGCAAAGGCCGCTTGTTCCCGGATCTCCTGTGGGAGAGATTCATCGCTGGCAATCGTGTTGAGTGCGCGCAGAGCACAACTAATCGCCTGAGGGACATAAGCCTGATCGCCACTGCCTATCTGGGCGTATCGCTCGCGGACTAAATCACAACAATCATATACTTTCATCATGGATATCCTTGTCATTGTTTGTGGGAGTATACCTATTTGGTTATACCGGCTCACCTCAAGATAACTAAGCCCGTATTTGCTGGTGTTGGGAGTCAGGGAGAGCCAATGAAAAAGGGTTGCCGGAGCAACCCTTTCAAACAGTCAGCGATTATCGAGAGAGCTGAGCCTGAAGATGGGGGATAACTTCTCCCATCGGTAGCGGCGTTTTTTCACCGGAACGACGGTTTTTGTATTCGAAGTTACCTTCATCCATACTGCGCTCACCGATAATGATCATGTGTGGAATACCGATCAGTTCCATATCAGAAAGCATCACACCGGGGCGTTCTTTACGGTCATCAAACAGAACATCGATCCCCTGAGCCTGTAAGTCAGCGTAAAGCTTTTCTGCCGCTTCCTGAACGCGCTCGGATTTATGCATATTCATCGGGACAATCACAACTTCAAACGGTGCAATGGCATCCGGCCAGATGATGCCGTACTGGTCATTATTCTGTTCGATTGACGCTGCAACAACCCGGGTACATCCAATCCCGTAGCAACCCATTTCCATGGTTACGCTTTTACCATCCGGTCCCAACACATTGGCTTTCATTGATTCGGAATAGTTGGTCCCCAACTGGAAGATGTGACCGACTTCAATGCCACGTTTCAGCAGGAGTGTGCCTTGTCCGCATGGGCTTGGATCGCCTTCAACCACATTACGCAAGTCGGCAACCTGACCGAGTTCAACATCCCGGCCCCAGTTAATCCCGAAATAGTGCTTATCATCGATGTTCGCACCTGCCGCGAAATCGCTCATCACTGCAACAGAACGGTCAACGATAAACGGCAATTTCAAACCGACAGGACCCAGAGAGCCAGGGCCGGCACCTATCAGTGCCCGAATTTCTTCTTCTGTGGCAAACGTCAGCGGTGTGGCAACTTCAGGCAGATTTTCAGCTTTGACTTCGTTCAGCTCATGATCACCGCGAATCAACAGGGCAATAAGCGGTGCCTCAACATGGTCAGACGCTTTGACATAAAGTGTTTTAATCGTTTTTTCAATCGGTAGATCAAACTGTTCAACCAACTGTGCGATTGTTTTGGCATTCGGTGTATCAACCAAAGTCATGGCTTGAGTCGGCTCAGCTCGTGTTGCTGCCGGAGCCAGCGCCTCTGCTTTTTCAATATTGGCTGCGTAATCTGATTCAGTCGAGAAGGCAATTAAATCTTCACCACTTTCAGCCAACACGTGGAACTCTTGTGAACCGCTACCACCAATCGCACCGGAATCAGCCAGTACAGGACGGTAATCGAGACCCATGCGATTGAAAATATTGCAGTAAGCGCTATGCATATCCTGATAGGTTGCTTCCAGACTCTCCCGATCAATATGGAAGGAGTAAGCGTCTTTCATAATAAATTCACGTGAACGCATTACACCGAAACGGGGACGAACTTCATCGCGGAACTTGGTTTGAATCTGATACAAGCTCAAAGGCAGTTGTTTATAGGATTTCACCTCGTTGCGAACCATATCAGTGATGACTTCTTCATGAGTCGGTCCCAGTACAAACGGTCGATCATGGCGGTCTGCAATACGCAGTAATTCAGGGCCGAATTTATCCCAGCGGCCGGTTTCCTGCCAGAGTTCGGAAGGTTGTACAACCGGCATCAGTGTTTCTACAGCACCGGCTTTATTCATTTCTTCCCGAATAATGTTCTCGACTTTACGCAGCACGCGCAGCCCGGTCGGTAACCAAGTATAAAGGCCGGAAGCAAGTTTCCGAATCATACCTGCCCGTAGCATGAGCTGATGGCTGACGATTTCTGCGTCGTTTGGTGTCTCCTTCAGTGTTGAAAGAAGATATTTACTGGTACGCATGAGGGTATCCATTCATTAAGTTATACAACAACCCCCGGATGTTTTGAGGGCGCATTCAATTAGCCGTTAATAATATCAGTCATTTTCGTTTGTCAAAAGCGTTCTATTGCGGTAACCGTGATGATTGATTGGTTGGCTCTGAATCTGACGTTGAGATCGAACAAATTTACCGCATATTCTTTGTCGTCAGGTTTATCTCTTTTATACGCCGGACGCGGATCCTGCGCTAAAACCTGAGTGATGACGGCTTCAATTTCATTCGCGCGCGGATGCGCAGCGAGTGACTGGCGTGCAGCGTCGCTAAAGCAGACCTCGGTCGATGTCGGTTCGCGGTCAGCATACCCGCCGTGAGCCTGTTCAATTCGGTCAGCATAAGGAAGATAAGGTTTAATATCGATAATCGGTGTACCATCGACCAGATCAACGCTGCCGACATCAATCCATGTTTGGTTGCCTTCCTGCCGGATACCCTGTAATTCAACGGCTGACATACCAATACCATTGGGACGAAAGGTGGAACGGGATGCAAATACGCCAATCCGTTCGTTACCACCCAGCCGGGGCGGGCGAACGGTTGGTTTCCAACCGGCACTGAGATTTTGATCGAACAGGAACAGGAGCCACACATGACTGAACTGCTCGATACCACGGACTGACTCCGGGCAGTTAGCCTCACCAATCAGTTGAATTTGACCGGTTGCCGCCGGAACCAGCCGGGGCTGTCGTGGCACCGCAAATTTCTCTTGGTAAGGACTATGAATGATACCAATCGGGTCGAGCGTATAACGGGGTGAGGTCATGATTTCGGTCCCGATGCGGCACGGGTTGCTTTGGCCAGAATCCGGTCAAGGTGATTGGCAAAATCGCGCCGTTCAGCCTGACTCATGACCGGTGGCCCGCCGGTTTGAACACCGCTGGCACGCATCGTCTCCATAAAATCGCGCATGGTCAGTCGGGCTTTAATCGTATCAAGGGTAAACAAGTCACCGCGGGGACTTAATGCCATGGCTTGTTGCTCCAAAATTTCACTGGCAAGCGGAATGTCGGATGTGATCACCAGATCATCAGCGGCAACGCGGCGGACGATTTCATTGTCGGCGATATCAAAACCGCTTTCTACCTGCAAGAAGCGGATGTTGTCGCGACGGGGCAGCGGAATCACATGATTGGCAACAAAAGTACACGTGACACCAGTCCGTTCGACAGCCCGTAGGATGACCTCCCGAATGACTTTCGGACAGGCGTCGGCATCGACCCATATCTTCATAATTTCTGACCTGATTGTTGTTCTAGTTGTGATATCCGGGATATCAAATCAGCAACCTGCTGTTCAAGCTGAGCAATTCTTTGTTCGGTTGCAGAGGCTGCGGGGGGAGCCGCGATTTCGACCTTGGGAATTTGCTGTGATGATTGCCAGCGTTTGATCGTAGTGACAATTGCAGGAATCGGGATTTTAGAACTCAGACGTGCTTTGATGAGTGCGACGGTTGGTTCCTTGCCTTCAGCGACCAGTTGTAAAATCACAGATTCAAGCTCTTGTGATATGTCTTTTGTCAGCATAATTATCCTTTTTTGAGACCTTCAATGTATGCGCTGTAATAAGGCAATTTTACGCTGGATAGGGCAGCAACAAAAGCGCTAATTGGTTTGTAAGAGATCGCTTACAAGTGCTGTGAGAGATAGCGGTATTTATGATGGTATAAATGCTCTAATTTATTATAAGGTTTTGATTTTTATTTATTTTATTTCGTTGTTGCAGGGGTGGTTATAAAGTGAGCAGACCAGTGTGTTGTCGGAAAAATGCAAACGTCGTACATTGAACGGGTCGGCAGGGAACGACATGGATAAAAGCATCAAGGAATGATGTCTTCGGGAATGAAGGTGAATGTCTGGGATGCATTCAGGCTGGAGAGCCTAGGACAGCGTAGGGAAGCGACAACAGGCATGATGTCTGTTGCAGGAAGCGTAAAACGATCACTTTGAACAACCATCACTTTCAATAACATGATGTTCAGCGTGATTGAAAACCATCAGGATGATGACGGAAACCGCTTAAGGAAGAGTGATGTGTACTGGATACAGGAAAGCCAGTGTTACGGATAACTGAGGACACCGCTCGGATGCGATGCAAGGATAGGTTGAAGGATTAGCCTTCGTTATGGATGATGCAGGGAGCTCTTATTGGTGGCCGGATCGCTACTGTAAGACTAAGCCCCGATGCCATTATGGTGTCGGGGCTTTCCGCCATTTCTATTCCGGAGACTGGCATCTGCCATACCTGTAAATTGAATCAATCTTGATTGATTTTTAACTCTGACGTTTGCAGCGAATGATTAGATTCGGGCGAATGGAACAAGGATGAATTGTGACAATAGCAACGCAAAGAATGCTTTTGCTGCCTTATACGGATGAATATGAGTTCGATTTTCTATCACTGTTATGTTCCCCGGGAAACCGGTTGTTTCATCAGCAGCCGTTCAGTGTGTCCAGTGCCCGGGCAAAGTTTCATCAGGTTTTGACGGATTCAAATGTCCACGCAATGGCGATTGTTGATAATGAACATCGTGAATATATGGGGCATCTTGCTTTAGATCTGCATGAAAAAGAGGTCGGGGAACTCCAGTTTATCCTTAGTCGTATTTATTGGGGTAAAGGTTATGGCACGGAAGCATTGGGTGCTTTTTTACAAAATATATCTTTACGTTTTTCATTGAAAAAAATTCGGATTTTCGTCAATGAACAGAATCAGCCTGCCGTCGCTTTAATGCGCAAACTAGGGTTTACCTCCCGTCCCACATTATCGCAAACCCCAGAGACGCTCTACGAGTATCAACTCACAGCCGATGAACCGGCACAAAGAATTTGGCAGGGGTGAAACGGATCATATCCAAATACCCCTCATAGCAGTCAT
Organism: Vibrio ruber DSM 16370; assembly: GCF_900163965.1. Taxonomy (GTDB): domain Bacteria; phylum Pseudomonadota; class Gammaproteobacteria; order Enterobacterales; family Vibrionaceae; genus Vibrio; species Vibrio ruber. The sequence goes on along the minus strand of NZ_FULE01000006.1, from coordinate 84,243 downwards.
CGCCCAAAGACGAAAACTCGAATGTGTATCTGGTGTGCCAGCGCCAGCGTCGTTGTTCATTGATGAAACGGTGTTTGAACGTAATGCTGACCACTTGCAATTCCAGTTGCTGGCATTTTCTTTCAATCGTCTGTCTGGCAATTTCGGCCTGACGCCGTTGCTGCCAGAATAAGAAGCAGCCACAGCAAACCAACACAATTGTTATTAAATCCTGCATCATTTACCGACTTCTGGTTTGTTGCTGGAGCGTTGCCAGTGCGTTAGCCAACTCTTCAGACACGGTTGTATGCAGTAACGGCAATAAAATTACCCTCAGTTCAGGAAGCATGACGAGATCGGCAAAGAGCTGATTAAATAGTGTTTGCTGACCGGTTTGAGCCAGTCGGGTCAGGAACAACTCGGCTGGCTGTGGCGCCGTGAGTGCTGACCAGCTGCGACCGGCAATGCCGATTAATATTTCGGCATGACACAGTTGTGGTTGTGCCAGTAAATTGGCAACAGCTTGCTTCAATTGTTGACCCGGGGCGCCGGACAAGGCCCGCAGTAAAGCGGATAAAAAGAACAGATCAGGAGCGCTTTGCTGAATTTCTTCATCCACCATGGCTTGCAGTTTATCGGCAATTTTTTCGGTCAGCGGTGTGTGTTCCAAAGCCCCCAGTAATGCATAGCAAGGCTCTGACGGGAGATGATTGAGCGCTCTGAGCAGGCTTGGTGCGTTTTGTTCCTGCCCCAGCCGGGCACAAATATCGGTGATACCTTGTAATCCGATCGTTTGCCAATTGTTCCAGCCAAGTTTTCCCTGAAAATAGCATTGTGCATGTTCATAGTATTGACTGGCCGGTAATTTGAGCATCGCTCTCACCTGACTATGAAATACGGCCATTTTTTCTTCCGGTGGGGTGAAGGTATAGGGATTGTTTGCCAGTTTCTGTTGCTGTTCTTCAGTCAGGTTCTGATGAATCCGGGTGCCCATTGCTTCCAGCATAAAACGGATAAACTCACTGATATCTGTGGGTTGCAGCAGTCCTCGTTCATCCAGTTGAAACTGTAAAAACCAAATCCAAGGCTGTTTGGTTTCATTCCAGTAAACAATTGCCAGCCGAGCCGTTTGCCGGAGCGGATAAGGATAGGCTTGCTGTGCCTGCTCTATTTTGGCAAAGCTTTCCGGATTGATGGACTGAATGCGGCGTCCGAGATCAACAACCTGATATTGACAACCACTTTGCTTCAGGAGCTCGGTCAGGGTATATATTGTTTTCATAAGTTCCGTTCTTGTCTGGCTAATGTTGTCGAAGAGGATTCCTGCCGGAATCACAGCATCTTAGCCGCTGGGATAAGTTTAGTTTTGTCTTCAATACATGGTACCCTATCTGCCGATTTCAAGTCGTTTTTTCTTTATGTCAAAATATTACCAATTAAATCAATCATTAAATGAACTCGAACAATGTCTCAAAATGTTGCAGCTCTGGCAGGACAGGCCGCCATCGGTGCAGGATTTATCGAGTCAGCAGCCATTTGCCGTGGATACGTTATTACCGGAACAGTGGCTCCAGTGGATTTTTATTCCGCAAATGCGACAACGAATGCTCACCGCCACCGTTCCGAGCGGGTTTGCAATGACACCGTACTTTATTGAAGCCTGGCAGGACAATCCGGGTTATCAGCCGGTGATTGCCACATTAATCAAGATTGAGGAGCACTGTCGTGGTGCTTGAAATTATTTATCAGGACGAGTTCCTGATCGCCGTCAATAAGCCTGCTGGCATGCTGGTACACCGCTCCTGGCTGGATAAACATGAAACCCGCTTTGTGATGCAGACGTTACGTGATCAGATTGGCCAGCATGTTTTTCCCGTACACCGGCTTGATCGGCCGACCTCCGGGGTATTGGTGTTTGCGTTATCCAGTGAAGTCGCTGCACAGGTGATGCCATTATTTGCCAGTCATCAGATGGAGAAAACCTATCATGCGGTGGTGCGGGGATGGATTGAACAAGCAGCAGTGCTTGATTATCCGCTCGTCGAGGAGCTGGATAAGATCGCCGATAAGCACGTCAAAACGGATAAACCTGCACAACCGGCTGTCACCGCTTATCGGCCGTTGGCTAAAGTTGAAGTGCCGTATTCCACCGGTCGTTTCCCGACCAGTCGCTATGGATTGATTGAAATGAAGCCCCGGACGGGGCGTAAACATCAGCTGCGACGCCATATGCATCATTTAAGTCATCCGATTGTCGGTGATACGACGCATGGGGATGGTAAACACAATCGTCTGTTTCGCACCCACTACGATTGTCACCGACTGTTACTTCATGCTTCGCGCCTCAGTTTCGTTCATCCAATTACCGGAGAATCCGTCACTATTCAGGCTTCATTCGACCAATCATGGCAACAATTATTCGGGCATTTCGGCTGGTCCGGTGTGATTGAACGGTGGGATAGTCAGTGACCATAACCATCAACACGAAGCCATAAAAAAACTCCCGCGGGAGTTTTTTTATGGGGGTCGCAGATTGAAATCAACGGTTAACTTAATCAACAGATGATAATGGCGCTTATTGAATGTAATCGCGTATGGCCTGCTCAATACCCGCAGCATCTAATCCGAGTTCGGCATGTAATTCGCTTTGCGTCCCCTGATGGACAAAGTGATCCGGTAATCCCAGATTTAAAGTGGGCTTCAGCAGCTTTTCTTTCATCAGAAATTCAATCACCCCGGCACCGGCACCACCGGCAATCGCATTTTCTTCCAGTGTGACGAGCACATCATGGTGCTGTGCAAGCTCTCGAATCAGTGTTTCATCCAATGGTTTAACAAAGCGCATATCCGCAACGGTGGCATCCAGTGTTTCAGCCGCCGTCAGCGCATGTGGCAGTAAAGCACCAAAATTGAGAATGGCTACTTTTTTACCTTGTCTCACGATGCGGCCTTTACCGATTTCCAGCGCAGTAAACTGATGCTGGATTTCAGCGCCTGTACCTGTGCCTCTCGGGTAGCGCACCGCACTTGGCCCTGAATGTTGATGACCGGTATAAAGCATTTGCCGGCACTCATTCTCATCACTCGGTGCCATAATGACCATATTGGGAATACAGCGCAGAAAGCTGAGATCGAATGCGCCCTGATGGGTTTGCCCGTCGGCGCCGACCAGACCTGCCCGGTCAATGGCAAACATCACCGGTAAATCCATAATGGCTACATCATGAATTAACTGGTCATAGCCCCGTTGCAGGAAGGTTGAATAGATGGCAACAATCGGATGATAGCCACTAATCGCCATTCCGGTCGCTAATGTCACCGCGTGTTGCTCAGCGATAGCGACGTCAAAATATTGTTCAGGATAGGCTTTGGAAAACTCCACCATGCCGGAGCCTTCTCGCATCGCAGGCGTGATCGCCAGCAATTTTGGATCAAGCGCAGCCATATCGCAGAGAAAATCACCGAAGACTTTTGAATAGGTTGGGAGTGCCCCGCTATTTTTAGGCAGTGATGTCCCATTGGGGTCAAACTTCGGCACTGCATGATAGCCAATCGGATCTTTTTCGGCTTGCTCGTAACCTTTGCCTTTTTTGGTCATGATATGCAGAAATTGCGGGCCTTTGAGTTCGCGCATATTCTTCAGCGTTTTCGCCAGCTCAACGACATCATGTCCGTCAACCGGGCCGATATAGTTAAAGCCGAGTTCTTCAAATAACGTGCCCGGAACCACCATGCCTTTCAGGTGTTCTTCGGTTTTCTTGGCGAATTCTTTAATCGGTGGCAGACCGGAAAGAACTTTCTTACCGCCTTCGCGGATTGAGGTATAGAAATGACCGGAGAGCAGTTGTGCCAAGTGATTATTCAGAGCACCGACATTTTCTGAAATGGACATTTCATTATCATTGAGAATCACCAACATGTCAGGATGGAGATCGCCTGCGTGATTCATCGCCTCAAAAGCCATCCCTGCGGTAATCGCTCCATCACCGATCACACTGACAACTTTTCTTGATTTTCCTTCTTTATCGGCACAAATTGCCATCCCCAGAGCAGCACTAATCGAGGTAGACGAGTGACCGACCGATAAGGTGTCATATTCGCTCTCTTCACGCCACGGGAATGGGTGCAAGCCGTCTTTTTGGCGGATTGTCGACATGGCTTCGCGTCTGCCGGTCAGGATCTTATGCGGGTAGGCCTGATGACCAACATCCCAGATCAACCGATCAAATGGTGTTTCATAGACATAGTGAAGCGCAACAGTCAGTTCGACTGTCCCTAAACCGGAGGCAAGATGTCCGCTGGACTGACTGACCGAATTGAGCAGATAAGTTCTCAGCTCTTCACACAATTTCGGGAGCATGTCTTTCGGCAGCGTTCTCAGCTCCTGAGGTGTATTTGCCAATGCCAGTGTCGGATATTTTGAAATATCAAGAGTCATTATTTTATGCTTATGATCTTATTAACTTCTCCGCTCAATCACATATCGAGCGAACTGTTCAAGTAAATCAGTATTATAAGGAATGGATGCCAGAGTCTGAATTGCTTCATTCAATAAAGACTGTGTTTTCTGCTCGGCTCCGTCGAGTCCCAGTAATGAGGGATAAGTACTTTTGTGATGCTTAGAATCGGAACCTTGCGGTTTCCCCAGTGTTTGGGTATCACTGATAATATCCAGAATGTCATCCTGAACTTGAAATGCAAGACCGATTGCATCGGCATAACGATCCAGATAGGGCAGAATCGCCTGACCTTTTTCACCGGCTGATAGCGCTCCGAGACGCACGGCACATCGGATCAATGCACCTGTTTTATGGCGATGTATTTCTTCTAATTCGTGCAAAGTCACTTGACGACGTTCGGCTTCGAGATCCAGCGCTTGTCCCATACACATTCCCATTGCACCGGACGCTTGTGCCAAAGCCTGAATCATTTTGATCCGGTAAGGCTCGGCATTCTCTGCCAGTGTCCCTTCGGCAAGAATGGAAAAAGCCAGCGTCTGTAAGGCATCTCCGGTCAGAATCGCGGTCGCTTCGTTAAAGCGGATATGGCAGGTAGGCTGCCCGCGACGCAATGAATCATCGTCCATGGCCGGTAAATCGTCATGGATCAGGGAATAGGCATGGATACATTCAATCGCCGATGCCGGTGTATCAAGCTCTTCTTGTTGACATCCTAGCATCAGGCCGGTGATGTAAACCAGATAGGGACGAATGCGCTTTCCGCCTAACAACAGCCCGTAGCGCATCGCTTCAATCAAGGATTGGTCCTGATGCGGTAATTGCTCAAGCCAGCGATTTAACTGCTGGTTATTCCGGGTTTGATAAGTGCTTAGGGTGGTTATCATATGATATGGACTTATACTTCTGATTGATCATCAGATTCGACAAAATCACTCAGGGCTGCTTCGTCACTATCACTGAGCAAGATTTTAACTCGCTGTTCAGCATCGTTGAGTTTCGCCTGACCGGCTCGTGCCAGTGCAATACCCCGTTCAAAGGTTTTCAATGCGTCATCCAAGGGCAAATCACCATTTTCAAGTTGGTTGACTAACGTATCCAACTCTTCAATTGTGGCCTCATATGACATATTTTCAGGTTTTTTGCTCGCCATAGAACTTCCAATCGGTGAGGAATGGGGGAAAGTTACCGCAGGGCGTGAAGATGGTCAAATAGAACCGGAAGAATTTACTCCTGCAACACAATTTTGCTCTCGAATTCGAAAAAATCAATCGCTAAGAAGGGTGTTGTTCAGTTTTTATTGATGATGTGTGTGGGCGATTGTCTGATATGTCCGGGCTGACATGATTTAGACAGATAGTGTGTTTACCCTAAACTACCCTTTGTTCTCTTGTTACGTGATGATGCAGCTTAATATCATAAGTTTTGCCAGAGATCATAAATATCGGGCTTTGGTGAGGATTAAGGGAAGCATCTATGATTTTTTATTGGTTTTCGGTATAAACTTATACGCAGTTTCCCACCGACGCCTGATTCTGAGCACATCAAGTGTTGATGTGACGTGACGGATTTATATTGTCATTGTATCTTGAGATGATTGTGGGAAAGAGTTGGGTAATATAAAGACTTTACTGCATTTTTTTGCAGATAGCGTCCATAATTTAGTTAAAGATTTGATACCGTTGCCGATACCCTGAGTCAGAGAACTCTCAAAATAGAATGGTTGCATGAGGAGTGTTTCGTGGATTTAGCTACACTGATTGGTTTGATAGGTGGTTTAGCCTTTATCGTAATGGCCATGGTTTTGGGTGGTGGTCTGATGATGTTCGTGGACATCACCTCGGTGTTAATCGTTGTCGGTGGTTCAACATGCGTTGTTATGATGAAGTTTACTTTCGGGCAATTTTTTGGAGCAGGGAAAATCGCAGCCAAAGCGTTTATGTTTAAGGCTGATGAACCTGAAGATTTGATTGCCAGAATCGTTGAAATGGCAGATGCGGCTCGCAAAGGTGGATTTCTTGCTCTGGAAGAGATGGAAATCAGTAACAGCTTTATGCAGAAAGGCATTGACCTGTTGGTCGATGGTCATGATGCAGACGTTGTGCGTTCTGCCCTGCAAAAAGATATTTCACTGACAGAAGAGCGTCACGAGGCCGGAACAGCGGTCTTCCGAGCCTATGGTGATGTTGCACCTGCAATGGGAATGATCGGGACACTGGTTGGTCTGGTGGCGATGCTGTCAAATATGGATGACCCGAAATCCATTGGTCCGGCAATGGCTGTGGCATTGTTGACGACACTTTACGGGGCGATCATGGCAAACATGGTGTTTTTCCCGATCGCAGATAAGCTGGCTTTACGTCGTGAGCAGGAAATGTTGAATCGACGTCTCATCATGGATGGTGTACTGGCGATTCAGGATGGGCAAAACCCTCGTGTGATTGACGGATATTTGAAAAACTATCTGAATGAAGGCAAGCGGGCGATGGATATTGACAACGAATAAGCGCGGAGAAGTTAGCGATGGATGATGAAGAGAATAAGTGTAAATGTCCTCCGCCGGGTGCTCCTGCATGGTTAGCGACATTTTCTGACCTCATGTCTCTGCTGATGTGCTTTTTCGTGTTGCTACTCTCTTTCTCCGAAATGGATGTTCTGAAGTTTAAGCAGATTGCCGGCTCGATGAAATTCGCCTTCGGGGTTCAGAACCGACTGGAGGTGAAAGATATTCCGAAAGGTACCAGTGTGATTGCTCAGGAATTCAGACCGGGGCGGCCGGAGCCGACGCCAATCGATGTCATTATGCAGCAAACCATTGATATTACCCAACAAACGCTTGAGTTTCAGGAAGGTGATGCGGATCGTGCCGGTGGGACGCAACGTGAAGAAGGCGATCTGACCGGCGGTCAGTCTCCGGAAACATCAACGCAGGATAATCAGAATGATGAATCGGTTGACCAGCAGCAACAGGCACAGTCACCAAGCACGGAAGAGATGGAAATTGTCTCCGAAAATCTGCAAAAAGCGTTAGCAACCGAGATTGAACAGGGTGCTGTCGAGGTTGAAAACCTCGGACAGGAGATTGTGATTCGTATTCGTGAAAAAGGTGCATTCCCGAAAGATTCTGCATTTTTACAACCGAAATTCCGACCACTGGTACGGCAGATCGCAGAATTGGTGAAAGATATCCCCGGTATTATCCGGATCTCAGGTCATACGGATAATCAGCCGCTCGATTCCGAGTTGTATCGTTCAAACTGGGATTTATCCGCGCAGCGGGCTGTTTCGGTCGCGCAGGAAATGGAAAAAGTCCCCGGCTTTAATCATGAAAGAATGGAAGTCCGCGGTATGGCAGATACGCAGCCGGTTGCTTCGAATGATACTGCCAGAGGACGCGCTCAAAACAGACGGGTGGATATCAGTATTTTGCAAGGCAAGCCCACCTATAGTGATGAAGTGCCGTCGGTACAGCAACCGACCTCCGCCAACCCATCACCTTAGTGTGTCATCATCGAGAGATATCTATTGAGATCAAGTGAAGGTTGTATCCGGCATGATAGAATCATGATAGAAATAAAAAGTAAGCCAGTATGGCTTACTTTTTTTATCACACTTTTTTAGCGCGCTTTCTTTATTGAAATGACCCATTGATTGGACGGAGGATATATGGTGAATCAAGTAACCATCGCAGAGCAGGGACCGGTGTTTTCAGAAATTGCTCAGGGATACTGGCGACTGGCAGAATGGCAAATGAGCCCTCAGGAGCGGTTGTCTTTCTTAAAGCAGCATATTGAACTGGGGATTACCACCGTTGATCATGCTGATATTTATGGCCAGTACACCTGTGAGTCTCTGTTTGGTGAAGCATTAGCGCTGGATCCTTCGCTGCGGCAGCAGCTTCAGGTCGTGACTAAGTGTGACATTCAACTATGCGGTGATGCTTTTCCTCACCGACAAATCAATCATTACGATACGAGTAAACCCCATATTCTCCAGTCCGTCGATAACTCACTGATGCGGCTCGGTATCGACGAAATCGATGTGCTGCTCATTCATCGCCTTGACGTGTTAATGAATGCCGATGAAGTGGCGGAGGCGTTTGCAACATTACACCAAGCCGGCAAAGTTAAACATTTCGGTGTGTCTAATTTTACCCCTTCACAATTTGATTTATTACAGTCTCGTCTGGATAAACCACTGGTCACCAATCAGGTTGAAATTAATCCGCTCAGTTTCGATGTTGCCCATGATGGCACCTTAGATCAAATGCAAATGCTCAGAACCCGGCCAATGGCTTGGTCATGTCTGGGGGGCGGTGCAATTTTCAATGGTGAGAGTGAGCAAGCAAGACGGGTTCGCCAGGTACTTACCGAGATCGGGCAAGAAGTCGGGGCACAAAGCATTGATCAGGTGATTTATGCCTGGGTCAGACGTTTGCCCGCATTCCCTATTCCTATCCTTGGTTCCGGAAAAATTGAGCGGGTCAAAGCCGCTGTCGCGGCGCTGGAAATCGAGTTGAGCCGTGAGCAATGGTATCGTATTTGGGTCGCATCCAAAGGTCATTCGGTCCCCTAAACCGACGGGGTACCCGTCCGAGCATCAAATGATATCACTCAGAGACTAACAAGCGACTTCACGCTATCTGAGTGCCCCTTTCTCATCAACATTCACCGAGAACCGCTGTCAGGCAGAATAGATGTTTTCCCTGTCAGTGCTTCTCGTGTATAATTCTGCGCCTTTCATTGCTGTTTGTTGATGCTGTTAACAGCTAAACCGTGTAAACCAGACAGTGACGTATTAATCTGAGTTGCGAATGATCCTATGAAATTTATTGTTAAGCCCCATCCGGAAATTTTTGTTAAAAGTGAATCGGTACGGAAACGTTTTACCAAAATTCTCGAATGTAATATTCGCAATATTATTAAACGACGGACAGAATCTGTTGCGGTTTTTAACCGTCGTGATCATATCGAAGTCACCTCAGAGAGCGACCAATATTACGCAGAAACACTGGAAATTCTGACCCATACACCGGGTATTCATCATGTACTTGAAGTGCAGCAGTCTGAGTTTCGCGATCTGCATGATATTTATGAACAAGTATTGGCTCACAGCCGGCATAAAATTGAAAATAAAACCTTTGTGGTGCGTGCCAAAAGACGCGGCCAGCATGACTTCACCTCAATTGAGCTGGAACGCTACGTCGGTGGCGGGTTGAATCAAGCGGTTGAAAGTGCCCGGGTAAAACTCAACAACCCGGATGTCGTGGTTCGGGTCGAAGTGTCAGGCGATAAACTGAACCAGATTATTGCCCGTCATCGCGGGTTGGGCGGCTTCCCGCTCGGGACACAAGAAGACGTGCTGAGCCTGATTTCCGGTGGGTTTGATTCTGGTGTTTCCAGTTATCTGCATATCAAACGTGGCTCTAAAGTACATTATTGCTTCTTTAATTTAGGCGGTCCGGCGCATGAAATCGGCGTGAAGCAGGTGGCTTACTATTTATGGAATAAATTTGGTTCATCGGCCAAAGTTCGCTTCATTGCGGTTGATTTCGAACCGGTTGTGGCAGAAATTCTGGAAAAAGTCGATGACGGGCAAATGGGCGTTGTGCTGAAACGGATGTTCATGCGGGCGGCCGGAATGATCGCGGAACGGTTTGATATTCAGGCACTGGTCACCGGTGAAGCGTTAGGGCAGGTGTCCAGTCAGACACTGACTAACTTGCGTCATATTGATGGTGTGACTGAGCGTTTGATTTTACGTCCGCTGATCAACTGGGATAAAGAAGACATTATCAATCTTGCCAGAGATATCGGTACTGAAGATTTTGCTAAAACCATGCCGGAATATTGCGGGGTGATTTCTCGTCGTCCGACCGTCAAAGCGGTTCAGGCAAAGCTGGAAGCTGAAGAAGCGAAGTTTGATTTTGCCATTTTAGACCAAGTGATTCACAGTGCACGTCAAATGGACATCCGCGATATTGCTCAGGAAACGGAGCAGCAGGCACCGGAAGTTGAATTGGTTGATGCGATTCAGGAACATGCCGTCGTACTGGATATCCGTAGCCCGGATGAAGAAGATGAGCATCCGCTGATTCTGGAAGGGGTAGAAGTGAAACATCTGCCGTTTTATAAGCTGGCAACTCAGTTCGGTGATTTGGATCAGTCCAAAACTTATTTACTGTATTGTGCCCGTGGTGTGATGAGCCGTTTGCAGGCTTTATACCTCAAAGAGCAGGGTTTTGAGAATGTGAAGGTATATCGTCCTTAAAATCTTTTTACCCGATAAGACCAGCCGCCGTCGGCTGGTTTTTTTATTTTTATTGATGTGAAGTTTTCTGCCTTACCGGCAATACATCGCAAGCGTGAGAGCACTGACGGTGCAGAACAATGGCTTTGATTAAATAGCTTTGATGAGAGTCTTGACTTTGACGCTGGTGGTTCTCAGCAGGCAGCGCAGCAAAGCTAGCGCAGATAAAAATACACCGCCCATCGGAAGGCGGTGTGAAATATTTGACAGACAGGTCAAAATAAATACAGGAAGTATGCTTTGTGGCTGGGAGCCACAGAACAAGTGGTGAAACACCACATACTCGAAATACGAGTTTGCAAACACAACATCGCAACACAAAGTCTATTGATCCTAAGGAGAATCAAGTCATTCAGACTTGTCTGCGGCACAAAATATAGGGTTTTTCTGGCAGGTAAACAATGGACAAATTATAATGCTTCGCATAAAAAAAACTAATCCATTTCAGTTAAGGATCATGGTGTGAACAAAAGGTTGCCTCCCCTGAATGCATTGCGGGTTTTTGAGTCCGCAGCTCGTCATTTAAGCTTTACTCAAGCAGCAGAAGAATTATATGTCACTCAGGCCGCTGTGAGCCATCAGATCAAGTCGTTAGAAGAATTTCTCGGGCTGAAGCTATTTATCCGCAGAAATCGCTCTCTTTTGTTAACAGAAGAGGGACAAAGTTATTTTTTTGAAATCAAAGATATTTTCACCGCTATTCAAGAATCGACGGATAAGCTCCTGTCCCGGAGTGAAAAGGGGACATTAACTATCAGCCTACCCCCGAGTTTTGCCATTCAGTGGCTGGTTCCCCGTCTTGCCGACTTCAATCAGCAGCAACCGGATATCGATGTTCGGATAAAAGCAGTTGATAGAGAAGAAGGCTCTTTAGTGGATGATGTTGACGTCGCGATCTATTACGGTAAAGGGCAGTGGCCGGGGTTAAGAACGGATAAACTTTATCAGGAGTTTTTAATTCCGCTCTGTTCGCCATTATTGCTGGCGCAGGGAAAACCACTTCATTCTCTGGAAGATTTATCTCATCATACATTGCTTCATGATACTTCCCGGCAGGACTGGAAAACCTTTGCCCGGGAAAATCATCTGTCAGGCATTACTGTTGATCATGGTCCGATTTTCAGCCACACGACGATGGTCTTACAGGCGGCAGCGCATGGTCAGGGGATTGCACTGGGCAATAATGTGCTGGCTCAGCCGGAAATTGAAGCCGGGAGGCTGGTGCCCTTATTTGATAAAGTGTTGATGACCGATAATGCTTTTTATCTGGTTTGTCATGAGAAACAGGCCAATACCGGACGGATTGCCACATTTCGGAATTGGATGTTGAACCGGGCCCGACGAGAACAAGAGGTCATTTTAGATGAAAATTATGACAGCGAGTAATAGTGTGGACAGCAACGTATACCAACCGGATAGTGCACATGTACAGCTGAACGGGCCGGATGATGGCCCGGTATTTATTTTTGCCCATGGTGCCGGGGCGGATATGGATCATGAGTTTATGGTGCATATTGCGTGTGGATTGGCCGACAAAGGCATTCGCGTGGTTCGTTTTAATTTTCCGTACATGGTCCGCAGAGCACTGGAAGCGAAGAAGTTTCCGCCGGATCGTGCCCCGAAGCTACTTGCAGCGTTTGAAGCGGTGATCCAACAGTATGCGACACAACCGGTAGTGATTGGTGGTAAATCAATGGGCGGGCGTATGGCGAGCTTGCTCACTCAGCATGAGTCGGTGAAAGGGATTGCTTGCCTCGGTTTTCCGTTTCATCCCCCCGGTAAACCGGAGAAACAAAAAGGCGAGCATTTAGCGACATGTGAAAAGCCATGTCTGATTTTACAGGGAGAACGGGACACGTTTGGCTGCCGAGAGGAAGTGATGGCAATGCCGCTGAGTCCGCAGGTTGAGGTGGTTTATGTGCCCGATGGCGACCATAGTTTTAAACCTCGCAAACGTTCAGGTTACACCGAACAAGACAATCTGGCCTTGGCGGTGGAACAATTAAGTGCATTTATCTGGAGCATGGATCATCATGAAAAGTAAATTATTATTTCTTTTTGCCGCGGGTTTTGGCGCGTTTGGGGTTGGGTTAGGTGCGTTTGCTTCCCATGGTTTAAAAACGATTTTATCCCCGAATTTACTGGCAGTTTTCGAAGTCGGCGTTCGTTATCAGTTTATCCATACCCTCGCTTTGTTAGGGTGTGGCGTGATGATGCTACTGTCATCGCACCAGACGGTGCAGAAATATTTTTATCGAGCCGGAATCTGTTTTATTATCGGCATCTTTTGTTTTAGCGGCAGCCTGTACGCACTAGCGCTGACCGGTGTGAAATGGTTCGGCCCGATAACACCTTTCGGCGGCGTCTGTTTTATTCTGGGATGGGTGCTGATGTTTGTCGCTGCATGGAATATGAAAGAGGTGAATCAGTGAAACAGGTCATGCTCTATTGCCGCGCCGGTTTTGAAAAAGAATGTGCCGGAGAAATTCAGGACAAGGCAAGCCGAATCGAAGTGTTTGGATTTCCTCGTCTGAAGTATCAGACAGGATATGTACTGTTTGAATGTTATCAGGACGGAGACGCTGATAAGCTGATCCGTGAACTCGATTTTCAAAGTCTGATTTTTGCGCGTCAGATGTTTGCCGTCAGTGCGACATGTGAATCTTTACCGAAAGATGATCGAATTTCCCCGATTCTCCAGTCTTTGGCTGAGATTGAAGGGGTACCTCGCTGTGGTGATCTGCGGGTCGAAACGCCGGATACCAATGAGGCCAAAGAGCTGCTGAAATTTTGCCGTAAGTTTACGGTTCCGCTGCGTCAGGCATTGCGGGGGAAAGGTATTCTGTTTGGCAAAGACGAGCCAAAAAAGCCGGTATTACATGTCTGTTTTATTGCCCCCGGCCATTGTTATATCGGCTATTCATATACCAATAATAACTCCCCGTTTTTCATGGGCATTCCCCGCTTGAAGTTTCCGGCGGATGCGCCGAGTCGTTCAACCCTGAAGCTGGAAGAAGCATTTCATGTTTTTATTCCTCGCTCGGAATGGGATGAACGTTTAGCCTCGGGGATGTGGGCGGTTGATTTGGGAGCATGCCCCGGCGGATGGACTTATCAGCTAGTGAAACGGTCAATGTTTGTTCATGCCGTCGATAACGGCATGATGGCTGATAGTCTGATGGACACCGGTCAGGTCAAACATCACATGGAAGATGGCTTTAAATTTGAGCCGCCGCGCAAGAATGTCACCTGGCTGGTCTGCGACATGGTCGAGAAGCCGGCTCGTGTGGCACAACTGATGGGCGAGTGGCTGATCCGCGGATGGGCAAAAGAAGCGCTGTTTAATCTGAAACTGCCGATGAAAGGCCGTTATGATGAAGTGTTGCAGGATATTGATAACCTGAAATATTTTCTGAAAGATAATCACGTCAACTTTCGATTACAAGCCAAGCACCTTTACCATGACCGGGAAGAAATTACCGTGCATGTCCGGAGCTTGTCCAATATTTCTCCTCATTAAGTATCGGTCTGGTTTTCAGCGGTTTGAGAGCGTGTCGATTATGACACGCTCTCCGGTGGCTGAAAGCGAATATCTTGTAAGTTAAATCCCAGCTCGATATCGGTTTTGAGGGTGGCGACGGCTTTGCACTGACGTGCCAGTTCAATATGTTCGGTAAGTTTTTTCTGATATTTCTTCGGCAGATCGGTGCCTTGAAAAGCCTGCTCGATATCAGTGAACTGATTAAGAATCTCTTTGGCAGCTTTAGGGCCAACCCCCGGAACACCGCTCACCTGACTGGAATGGATGCCGGTGAGCGCCCAGTAGTCACACAACTGTTCAGGGCGTACGCCGAACTCTTGGGTGATGAACGCTTGATCCAACCAGCGATGCTGAAAGTAATCCCGGATTCTCAGCGTCGGGGAGAGCAACTGACAGTAGCCCTTATCGGTTGAGATGATCGTCACTTGCTCCTGATGACTGGCAACTTTGGTCGCCAGCGTGGCGATCAAATCATCGGCTTCGTCACCACTGGAGAGCAGCGAGTCGATACCTATTTCCCACCATGCTTGCTGAATGGCATCCATATTTTGCCGCAAAGCATCAGGCATCGGTTGCCGTTTCTCCTTGTAGTGAGGCAGCAGTTGTGCACGCCAGCCACGATCTTCAGAGTCATGATCAAACACGGCAATGATATGCGTGGGAGACGTTTCTTGAATAATTTTGCTTAACGTTCGGCTGGTTGTCTGAATCGTTCTTTCGATATCTTCAGCATCGGGCTGTGCCGAATGGACACGGCGAATCAGGTTGAGAGCGTCGATAATAACAAGGTGTAGCGACATGGGCGTTTTTCGCTCAGGGGCATATTAAAATAAGGGCCGAAGCCCCTATTCTAGTGGATAATGATGGGCTCGGGCAACCCATGCTTAATGGCTGGCAATTTTATAGCAGGGCTCATAAGCATGTCCGCCGGGGAGTTTCATCCGGTTTTGTTTGACGAAATCTTTCAAGAGCTTATCCATTTTGTGCATGATTGACCGATCGCCATCAATAATGAACGGGCCGTGCTGTTCGATTTCCCGAATCCCTTCAGCCTTGACATTACCTGTCACAATCCCTGAAAACGCTTTACGCAGGTTTGCAGCAAGCACTTCCGGTTTCTGGTCCATGTGAAGGTCAAGGTTCGCCATGGCGTGATGTGTGGGTACAAATGGCAACTGGAACTCAGGGTCGATTTTGAGTGACCAGTTGAAACTGTATGCATCACCATGTGCTTTTCTGAACTGACGGACAACCGGCATCGACTCATTCATTTTGCGTGCGACTCTCGCAGGGTCATCAATCACAATTTGATAGTGTTTGCGGGCTGCATCTCCCAGGGTATCACTGATGAATTGATCGATTGAGTTGAAATAGTCTTCACTGCCTTTCGGGCCGGTCAGAATAATCGGGAGCGGTTGTTCAGCATTGTCCGGATGCATCATGATACCGAGAATATACAACAGCTCTTCAGCCGTGCCGGGACCACCGGGGAAAATCACAATCCCGTGAGCCATGCGGACAAATGCTTCCAGCCGTTTTTCGATGTCCGGCATAATGATCAGTTCATTGACAATCGGGTTGGGTGGCTCGGCTGCGATGATTGATGGTTCAGTCAGACCAATATATCGTGCACTCTTATAACGCTGTTTCGCATGGCCGATTGCCGCGCCTTTCATCGGACCTTCCATTGCCCCCGGGCCGCAGCCTGTACAAATATTGAGTTCACGCAAACCGAGTTCATTGCCGACTTCGCGAGTGTATTGGTATTCAACCGGATTAATAGAATGACCGCCCCAGCAAACGACCAGATTGGGCGTGGTTCCGGGGACGAGCGTCCGGGCATTACGCAAAATGTCGAAAACTAAATTGGTGTTATATACCGAATCGGTCAGATTATATCGTTTGCTGTCAGCGAGATGCATGTTGACATAAACAATGTCGCGTAACACGGAAAACAGGTGTTCTTGAATCCCTTTAATGATTTCCCCGTCAACAAAGGCATGTTCAGGTGGTTCAATCAATTCTAGTTTGATACCCCGTTCTCGTCTGAGGACGTTGACATCGAAACTCTGATATTTATCCAGTAATTCTTTTGAGCTGTCGGTATGGCTTCCGGAGTTCAAAACGGCGAGTGTACAATTTCTGTAGAGTTGGTACAGATCACCACTGGAGGCTGTTTTTTTCAGGCGTTCAACTTCAATCTGCGAGAGCAGATCCATACTTCCGGTCGGGCTGATATGAGTAATCATGAATGCCTCCTTGATAATAAGTACGGAATAATAGATTTTTTAAAAGATATTGAGGCTAATGATAAATAAATATAATAACTACATGATTTTACAGTAACAATCTAGTCTGTAGATGATCAACTAGGGAACTGAAACAGTTCAATGGTGTGATAGATGTCACTCTATTGTCTTGAATTGATTAAAAAGTGTTCATTTTCGGGATGTTTATATTCAGGCAGTTTATTTCCAACTGACTTGGTTTGGCCCGGATTTTTTGGCTTTTTGCAGAGTTTTATAAACCTGTTCAATGCATTCTTCCGGTGTATTACCTTCTTGAAACGCAGTGCTGGCGGCACTTAGTGTAATGGTGAGGTGTTTATCTTTAAATTTAAAAGGGAGTCGCGCGATTTGACGCAAAATCGTTTGTACCAGCAGATAACTTTCCTGTTCGGCACGATCCGGCATGATGATCATGAATTCTTCACCGGAGAAGCGGGCGACCGTATCGGTTTCAGACAGCTCTTTTTGAATCGTTTTGGCAATGATTTTCAGGGCTTTATCACCCGCTGAGTAACCAAAATTTTTGTTGAGTGTCTTAAAGTTATCGATATCGAGTAACACGAGTCGCAGGGGATGTTGGTTTTTGATCCAGCGGTGATATTCCAATTCCAGACGGTTATGAAAAGCAGCTCGGTTATACACTTTTGTTAATGGGTCTTGCAGCACTCTGTGTGCTTGATCTTCGAGTTGACAACGATAGTCTTGAGTTGATTCGTATAGTGACTCAGCCTGATTGTGGATGTATTCCATCCTTTCAATTAAGGCCTTTTCACGCTGCTCTGCATGAGTAAGTCGTTCTGATAAAGCCGTCAACTGAGCCAATAATGGCGTTAAACCAGATTTGAGCAAAGTATAATCCTGCTCTTCTTGAAGAATCTTGTTACTGCGAGCCATCAGGGCGTTGAATTCCTGATTCATTTCCTGACGGTGTGACAGATAATTCTGATTTTGTTGAATACTTTGTTTGGTACTTTTAAGGTGCGTGACCAAAGAACGGTTGATCTGATCAAGGAATTGTTCTGATTTCTTCCGCTCGTGGGTCGTTCCCTCAACAACCAGACGCAACACTTCCAGTGTCAGTTCCAGAAGCGTATCGGGCGTCACTCCGACCAGTAACTTAGCGCGGATATCCATCAGCACTTCACCGGATTCACCTTCAAAATCCAATTCTGTAATCAGAGTTTGCAGCTCATCGGATAATTTACTGTGTAGCGCTTGTTCTGCCGTATGACTAATGGTGTTTGAGCGATGTGGATTGGTTGCAATAATTTTGACCGAGCGTTCATAAAGACCCAGCAGCTTTACCGCCTGTTCTGACTTTGGGGACGGATGAACAGAAGATACGTTCAATAGATCCCGTAGATCCCGTTTTACCTTTGAAGGTAAACCGGGAATTCTCAACAAAGTCTCTCCGCCATGACGAATGTGGCGTTCAAGATTGGTCATTGTCTTTTCCATAGTCAACGTCTGTTGTTTCAGTATGTATCGATCACAGCAAATTCAGGGAATCTGTGTATTTTATATTTTGCGCGTTATTGCCAACATCGTTGGTCATTCGACGTTTCATTGTCACGGTAACAGATGACAGAAAAATGATACATCGTTTCAGAACACTTTCATCTTTCTCAGATTTGAACCGAAGTCGCTTTGCGTGTCAAACCGAACTTGATCGAGTTGGGATCTGAATCTGTGTCAGGCTGGATGACACTCTGTGTGCATCACGATACATAATCGAAACGATAACCCGTTCTTTTATCAATAAAAGTCATCCGTTAAAATGCGTCTGAGACTACGTTTAGGTGTCCTTCAGCAGACTTTTGATGCTTTCTTCATTTTTGTATGAAGAATGAACTTTAATCAGTCCCTGACTAATCGCTTGTCGGCAGGCCTGACGGATATCGTTCGTTGCAAAGCTGGCCGCCGGTGCGTTATCAATTGCTTTCAAATAGACCCAATGGCTACTTTTTTCTGTAATACTGAGTTCTCTTGAAGCACTGGTCGCCATCAGCAGAATATCCAACAGCTCTTTCTCGTTGATGGCGGTATACGCTTTCGGTAAAAAAGGGTAATCGGCGATACCGATGCGAATAATCCGGTTGAGCTGGCTGGATGGCTGGAATTCATTCACCCAAGTTTGAATTTTTTCAAATAAGGCCTGCGGTGAGGTGTCATAATCTTCATCAGTCTGTACTGGGGTATTTTCCACATAGACAAGGTTAGCGTCGGTAAAATGAAACAGGCGTGTGTGTTCATCTAGTTTATCTTTCAGATATTCACCGAATGCGAGCTCAAGCTGGAGACCTTCTGTGTAACCGTGTTCAAGATACATATTCCGCAGGAAAGGAATATCGATCATGGCAAACCGTAAGCGATCACTGAGCGGTTCGTGGATTAATTCACCGATATGCCATTGTTCATAAAGATGGCTGCTTTTTTGCAGCGAAGAGGAGAGATCTTCATTCAGCATCCGCAGGTTATTTAAGTGAGAGCGAGAATGCATGAACAAGTGATTATTCAGATATTCGATCTCTTCATTTTGCTGCCGGATAATGTAGCCGCGGCGTAGAATCAGCAGAAAGAAGACGAACCCGGCAGAAAAAAGGCCGTAAGCAATATTCTGTAAATACCGATAATGTTTTTCCTGTTGCTTCAGTGCCCGATCCTGACCTGCCAAATGTAATGTTTGCTCGACAAACATTTTTTGCTGTTTAAAGGCTTCTTCGCTGATGTGATTCAATTGATTTTGCTGTCTCTGAGTCAATTGATTGTACTGACGTGAATAGTTGAGAGCTTCTAAATAGTGCCCTTGCTTCTCAGATGACTCGGAGAGGAGTTTAAACGCCTGCATCAGGGTTTGATCATCTTGGGTTTTGTCCGCCAGCACAGCGGACTGACGGGCCAGTGCGATTGCCCGGGATGTATCTTTCTGATAAAAAGCGATCCCGGCTTTCAGCAGCAGGGTCTGGCCCTGAAGGCGGGGAAAATTAAACTGTTCCAGTAAGGGCTCAATCGCTGACAGATAGTCCTCTGCCAACGAGTAGTTATAAAGCTGCATATAGGTCGAGGCCAGACGAATCCGTACCGCGATAAAAAGTTGCATATCGTGCTGTGTGACAGAGTGATCCAGTACATTCAGGTAGTAGACCAGCGCGAGGTTAAACTTATTTTGCCGATAGTAGATATCGCCCATCCGTTTGAGAATATCGACCAGTACGGGGGACTCCTCATAAGCATCATAAAAATCAGCGGCCTGAGCCAGATAAAGCAGTGCTCTGTCCAGTACCTTACGTTCATAAAACAGTTGAGCCAGAAGCGAATTCGTCATCGCCAGTAATGCACCGTCATTGGATTCTAATGCACTCCAGTAAGCCGTCAGTAGCTCTGACAGGGCTTTATTGTAACGTTTGTGACTCAAATAGTGCCTACCGACCTGAATATGATATTCAATCTGTCTTTTGACGGACTGTGTTTCACTAATGTAGGCTTTGGCAGCTTCATAATAGCTTTCTGCCAGTTCATTTTCATTTGATTTAGAGGCAATTTCAGCCAGAAGCATCAAGATGTTATAGTGGATTCTTTTGCCGAGCTGTTCCGCATTTTTCAGCTGAGACAATGCTGAAGAGAGTTCTTTGAGCTGAGCCCGAGCCTGTTGCGAGTCATGATTAAGCAACCAGTTCAGACGGATTTCCAACTGACGCACTTCGATTTCCAGATAAGGCAGTTGGTATTTTTGAGTTAATGCAATGGCACTTTTCAGATAACGCAGTGCTTCATCATAATATCCTTGGAGAAAGAGCGCCTGAGCCAGAATCTCCATGGCTTCAACACTCGAATTCGGCGTGCGGATAAGATTATCTGAGCTTTCACTGGTGATCTTCGACGGAGTTTTCTCGTTCGTATCCGATAAGGTTCTTTTGGTCAGGTAAGCGGATGTGAGTGACTGTGCTTCCTTCGGGGAAATATCCAGAAGCAGGTTGGCCTCTTCCAGTGTGGGAGAGGTGTAAACACTCGCTAACGCCACATGACAGCTACTGAGAAGCAACCATAGAGATAGCGTATTCCGGATGGTTTTGATCATTTGAATGATGACTCCCAGCCGGTTTACTGACGAGCCATACGTAAAACGCTGGCCGGCTGATGATCTTCCGTCGAACGATAAGGATTAATATCCAGACCGCCTCTGCGGGTATACCGTGCATAAACGGTTAATGACTGTGGTTCACAATATTTCATCAGATCGGTGAAAATCCGTTCCACGCATTGCTCATGAAACTCATTGTGTTCG
The DNA here is from genome assembly GCF_900163965.1 of Vibrio ruber DSM 16370. Taxonomy (GTDB): domain Bacteria; phylum Pseudomonadota; class Gammaproteobacteria; order Enterobacterales; family Vibrionaceae; genus Vibrio; species Vibrio ruber. The sequence continues at coordinate 63,384 of NZ_FULE01000006.1, read as the reverse complement.
CGGAAAGAGATTAGGTAACGGAGGAGTGCTTCACGATTGATTTGTTGGCCTCGATAGCGAATTTCAACACTGCCCCAGTCCGGTTGATTGGTGATGAGACAATTGGATTTTAACAGATGGCTGTGCAGCGTTTCTTCAACAAAAGTCTCTCCGGTTGCTTGTTCCAGATAGGCTGGGTTGAATGCATACTGGTCGATTTCAATATCCTGCTCGTCAATGCATTCACCTTCCATTGTGATGATGTGCTGATGGGTAAAATCATTGACATGTCTCAGGTTCACGGTAACTGCTTCACCGGCACAGTGAGATAAGTCAGTACAGAGTCTGCTATGAACGGTTTGCCAGTCGTCAAATTTGGTCTGATTAAAACTGTTCAGATAAAGTTTAAATGATTTGGATTCAATCAGATTCGGGCTGGTGGCCGGGATTGAAACGTATCCGATGGCAACTTGTGGTAACCCTTTGTTATTGAGCCATGAGAGTTCGTAAAGTGTCCAGAGGTCACATCCCTGAAACGGCAGCGGTTCTGATAATTGCAGATCATCCCGGTTCAGGCTTCGGGGAACACCTTGCAGGAGTGAAGGATCATAATGGCTTGCATAGACAGTCTCCTGACCTAATTTAAGGTCAGCCAAGGCCTCGGTATCGGAATATTTGCTCATGCTCAGGACTAAATTCGTTTAGAATACCGGGAATTTTACGCAATCCACCTGCCAATGTCATCAGGCGCGGACTGTCTTCGTGAAATGATCGGTCAATTAGCGGAGCAAACCGGTTATCAGCAGAACACGATTGCTTTCTTGGGTATCGGCTGAACAAATCGCAGTATCACAGCAATAATTCGGAGAATAACATGAATGAAATGGTTCCATCATCATCCCTGACGCAGTTTTGTCAGCGTTATTTATTGGCGTATCAACAGGAACATGGTTGTTTGCCAATCAATACCGAATTAGCAGACTGGCCTTCGCCTTGTATTGACACCATACGCGGTGATTGCGTGTACTGGCAGCCTGTCAGCCGGAATGACTCCGCTGATTTTTCAAATGCTGAACAAGCGATTGAGCTCAGTTTACATGAGGATATCAAGGCATTTTACGGCACGCAGTTTTGTGCCGATATGGGGGCGCGTTGGCAAGGGGAGTCATTGACATTGCTGCAAGTTTGGAGTGAGGCCGACTTTGACCGGTTGCAGGAGAATATTTTAGGCCATCTGGTCACCCAGCGTCGTTTGAAACTCAAACCGACAGTGTTTATCGCGACCACGGATGCTGAACTGGATGTAATTTCGATTTGTAATCTCAGTGGTGAAGTGATTCTGGAGCGTCTCGGTACATCCAAACGGGATAGACTGGCACCGACACTTGATGCTTTTTTAGACCAATTAGAACCGATGGTGTAACGGATGTACGTTGTTGAACTCCAGTTTGAATGTTTCGATAACACCACGGTTGCTGCCGTTGAAGGTGTGATTTCCGGTTTACTGGAAGCCCTGCGGTTTAACGGGCAGATTCTGGGGCGGGAATTTCCCGTTGTGATGGGGGACGGTGAGTTTTTTGTCCGGGCGGTCTGTGCGGAGAAACAGAGTCTGCACCCGGATTATCACTCCGATTTTGTCCGCCGGTGTATCGCAAGACTGGCTGAGGCCAGTTTACTCGCCCCGAAAGTGCGCGTTCTGGGGCGGGATATCCACTCGGAGCAAACCGATCCCGGTGAGCCACGTCAATGGCAGGTGCTTTATACCACGTATGTGCATACTTGCTCACCATTACGCAATGGTGAAACGCTTCTTCCGATCCCTTTATACCGGATTCCTGCGACATTCAATGGTGATCATAAAGCTGTGATTAAGTGGCAGACAGAATGGCAGGCTTGTGATGAATTACAGATGGCCGGTGGGTGTCAGGCTGAACATTCAGCTTTAAAAGAGATGATGATGCCGGATAGTGATTTGTTTCGACGTGGCTGGGATTTGCGGGGACGGATTGAGTATTTGACGAAAATCCCTACTTACTATTACCAGTACCGCGTCGGTGGAACCAGCTTAGAAGATGAGCAGCATCGTCGTTGTCCGAAATGTGGCAGCGAATGGCGGTTAGCCGAACCTCTGCACGATATTTTCCATTTCAAATGTGATTCATGCCGGATTGTTTCGAACCTGTCGTGGGATTATCTGAAATAAGTGTTCATCAAAATGAGCAATAAAAAAGGGCATTGAATGCCCTTTTTATTGTCAAGACAAATGAGTCTTGAGACGAATGTTGTTACTGCTTTGGCCGTAAAATATTACTTACCAGCCTTTGACAACCCCGTCATTGAAGATTTTCATCGCTGCATTATAAACTTCATCAGTCTGATAAGCTTTGACAAAGTTTTGCACATTCTCGTCATTGACGTTATTTTCACGCGCGACGATCAGATTCACGTATGGTGATTCTTTGTCTTCGACAAACAGACCATCTTTTTCCGGAGAAAGGTGCAACTGGCTGGCAAAAGTTGTATTGATAATGGCAATGGCAACATCATCCAGTGAGCGAGGCAGTTGGGCGGCATCCAATTCAAGAATTTCTAGTTGTTTCGGATTGCTTGCTATGTCTTGTACCGTAGCTTTGAGGCCGACGCCATCACGCAAAGTAATCAGACCTTGCTGTTGCAGAAGGATCAGTGAACGACCCAGGTTGGTTGGATCATTTGGCACGGCAATGCGATCGCCATCTTTGAGTTCATCAACCGATTTGATGGTTTTAGAATATCCGGCAATCGGATAAACAAACGTATTGCCGGCAATCTTTAATTTGTAGCCCCGATCTGCAATTTGCTGATCCAGATAAGGTTTGTGCTGGAATGCGTTTGCGTCAACAGAACCATCATCCAGTGCTGCATTGGGCGTAACGTAATCGGTGAATGTGACCAGTTCCACATCAAGATTGTATTTCTCTTTTGCCACTTTTTTGGCAACTTCGGCCACCTGTGCTTCTGCACCGGCAATAACACCCACTTTGATCTTGTTATTATCGGCAGTTTTATCACCACAACCGGCCAGTACCAGCGCTGAAGCTGCCGTCGCAACTGTTAGCAAACCCTTTAGACTTAATTTCATAAACTTCTCCTTGGCTTAATCCTGAGTGATGATCACAATCATCGATGTTGTTATTGTTTAGCGGTCGTCAACTATCTGTGGTCCACCCGGCGTACGATGGCATCACCAATTGACTGAATAATCTGCACCAGAACAATGAGCATGACGACTGTCACTGCCATCACGGTAATATCATAGCGGTAGAAACCATAACGAATCGCTACATCACCGAGTCCGCCGCCACCGACGGTTCCTGCCATTGCCGAGTAACTGACCAGTGTCACCAGTGTAATGGTAACTGAATTGAGAATCGTTGGCATTGCTTCCGGTAGCAGCACTTTAATGATGATCTGTAACGGTTTTGCGCCCATTGCTTGTGCGGCTTCAACCAGACCGGCAGGAACTTCTAGCAGCGCCCCTTCAATCAGTCGGGCAACAAATGGAATTGCGCCGATAGTTAAAGGAACGATAGCTGCTGTTGTACCGATAAATGTGCCGATCAGGAGTTTAGTTAATGGGATAATGGCGACCATCAAGACCAAAAACGGCACTGAACGACCAATGTTGACGATTGCGCCTAAAATTCGGTTAAAACGTCGGTTTTCCATTAATCCGCCCGGTTTGGTGATATGCAGAATGACACCAAGCGGGATACCGACGAGAAAGCCAACCAGACCAGAAATGGCAACCATATAAACCGTTTGCCAGGTCGCATTCAGAATCAGGTGGTTGTTTTGACTGATCCAGTCAACGATTAGGTTAATTGACATACCCGAGAACCTCTACTTTTACATGCTGTGAACGGAGATATTCGATCGCTGCCTGATCGTTGATATCTTCTCCGATAAGCTCTGCGACTAACATGCCAAATTTAACGCCGCCGGCATAATCGAGATCAGAACTGAGAATATTCACATCGATATTAAAATCTCGTGAGATATGGGAGACCAAGGGCGCATCTACTGTTGCTCCGGTAAACTCCATCCGGACAAGAGGATAACTCTGCGGAACACGCTCAGGATGCAGACGGTTTTCATAATCTTCCGGAATCGATAAATCCAGCGTCGAACGGATAAACTGATGAGCAAGCTCGGTTTTCGGGTGGGCAAAAATATCGCTGATACTGCCTTTTTCGACCAATTCACCGTCACCGATGATAGCAACTTCATGACAGATACTTTTGACGACATCCATCTCATGGGTAATCAGCAAAATCGTAATATCCAACTGACGGTTGATCTTTTTAAGCAGCTTTAAAATGGATTGCGTTGTTGCCGGATCCAGAGCACTCGTTGCTTCATCACAGAGTAATACTTTAGGATCGCTTGCCAGCGCTCGTGCGATAGCGACACGCTGTTTTTGCCCGCCACTGAGGTTAGACGGATAGGTCTGTTTTTTGTCGGCAAGGCCGACAAGTGTCAGCAATTCATTCACTTTCTGAACAATATGCTGTTGACTCTTACCGGCAAGTTCCAGCGGTAAAGCAATATTGTCAAACACGGTTCGGGATGATAACAGATTAAAATGCTGGAATATCATGCCGATATTGCGTCTGGCCTGACATAGTTGAGCAGCGCTCAATTTGGTCAGATCAACACCGTCAACAATCACTTCGCCACTGGTGGGGGACTCCAGCATGTTGACACAACGTATCAGCGTGCTCTTCCCGGCACCGGAAGAGCCGATCACTCCAAAGATAGTCCCTTGCCGGATATGGAGATTAATGTCTTTCAGGGCGAGTATTTGATTATCACCCTGACCAAACATTTTATTGACGTGATTTATTTCAATCATTAGAAAACCTGACTAGGACTTACTTAGCTCATTCATTAAATATCACCTCAGATGACGAATGGTATGCTGAGGTATGGTGTGTTGGCAGACGAAATTGCATTCAATCAGCACAACACCTGCGATTTTGTAGTGGATGCTATGGCTTCATGATAATGAAGTCAATCACTTTCGACGTCTAGACGTCTAAAAGTGCTATTGTCGCCATTTGTCCGGTAAAAGGCAATCAAAAAAGCTGAAACAGGATACAAAAGGGATTTGGGTGTATCTCCGACAGTGAGTTTGAGTATAATAGCCGACATTAATCAGTCGGATGGGGTAAAGCTTTGGCTAAACCAGCAGTGTTTCTGGATCGCGATGGTGTGATCAATATTGATAGTGGTTATGTTCATGATGAGCATGATTTTCACTTCATTGATGGGGTTTTTGAGGCAACAAAACGTCTGAAAGATATGGGATATCTTTTAGTGGTGGTGACCAATCAAGCTGGCATTGCGCGCGGTCTGTTTACAGAAGATCGCTTTTTGAGCCTGACTCAGTGGATGGACTGGAATTTCATTGATCGCGGCGTCGAGCTGGACGGGATTTATTATTGTCCGCATCACCCTGAGCATGGTCATGATAAATATAAGCAAGACTGCGACTGTCGAAAACCCCAGCCCGGTATGTTTATTTCTGCGCGTGATTTTCTCAACATCGATATGGCCAATTCGGTGATGGTGGGTGATAAACCTTCTGACTTGGTTGCAGCTCAGGCTGCGGGGGTTGGCACTTCTATTCTGGTTCGCACCGGTAAACCGGTGACCGACGAGGGTGAATCACTGGCCGATGTTGTGCTGGATAGCATCAAAGATGTTCCGGCCTATTTGGCATGATGGCTGCTTCCATGTTCTATAGACAGAAAGCTGCCATAGATAGGAAAGTTGCTATAGATCGAAAGCAATATTGCATTGATGTAATAAGTTAACGGAACAAAAAAGCAAAGGGGATTTATCAGTCTGAGCCCTTTGCTTTAGGTCATCACAATTGAGCGGTATGTTGCCCGGGCATTACCATTGTAAGCGGTCAGATACAGAGCCGTGATTTGGGTGACGATAGAAAAAAAAGCCAGCAAGATGCTGGCTTTTCTATATGGTGGAGGGGGACGGATTCGAACCATCGAAGGCAGTGCCGGCAGATTTACAGTCTGCTCCCTTTGGCCACTCGGGAACCCCTCCAGAGTTTTGTTCATGGTTGAATTATTTAATCAGACCATTGCATGGAATCAAATAATTCAACCATGTTGAATATGGTGGAGGGGGACGGATTCGAACCATCGAAGGCGGAGCCGGCAGATTTACAGTCTGCTCCCTTTGGCCACTCGGGAACCCCTCCAGGGTGTGCACTTTATTGTGAAGAAATATTCCCGATTCATCTCTTCGGTGCGGGGCGCATCATAGCAAACCTATGCAGCCTGTAAAGCCTTTTCTAATAATTTATGACTGAATGATGTCTTTTTGGACAAATGTGCTATTTCTTGTTCAACATCCGGTTATGTAAGACAAAATCCACCGCGCTGTGTCATTTATGGTGAACCGTATAAGTAACAGAATATCGGGATGGTTTATGATTCATCGCCAGAACAATGTTAAGTACGGCTGCGCTGAGGATTGAAACAGCAATGATCTCCGGGGATAAATAAAATAATGATGCACAGACAATTGAGGTATCAATACATAGTTGTGTTTTACCGACAGAAATCCCGCATTTATCCTGAATAAACAGACAGAAGACATTGAATCCCCCTAAGCTTGAACGATGACGGAAAAGGATCAGCATTCCCAGCCCCATGAAGAGCCCTCCTGTGATTGCACCGTAAGTCTCATTGACGTGTGTTAACTGAATGAAGTGTGAGAATAGATCGGTAAACAGGGAGACCAGTAATCCGGAAATCAAACTGTTCAGCGCGAACCAGCGACCAAACCGTTTCCAGGCGAGCCAATAAAAAGGGGCATTACATAGCAGGTATAACACGCCAAAAGAATAGGGGGTGAACTGATTGAGTAATAATGCTAATCCTGCCGTCCCACCGGTAATGGCATGTGCTGCTTGCAGAAACATAATTCCCTGAGCAACCAAAAAAGTTCCGGTAATCATGGCTATGAGGTCTTCCTGAAAAGTGTGCTTTTCCATCGATCATTAAAGTATTGGGATAATTTGCGGAGATACTAAAGAAAAGGTGACGTTTCCGGTAGCTAGAAGCAGCAAATTCAGGTAAACCTATGTCTTAAGTAATTTACATCATGTAAACCTGAAAGTTGACACTTGTGATTGCTATCGTGGTGTGACTTTTCGGTATCATGAAAAAACTGCATGATATTTTGTATATTTGGGCTTTATGACATAAGTCAATTTAGGTAGAATACGCGCCAAATTAAGTGACGAAAACGTTTGCGTTAAGTCAAAATGTAGTTTTATTAAACTTTCCAGTCAATCTGAGTCAGGAGATACAGATGCTTAAGCGTGATATGAATATCGCTGATTATGATGCGGATCTTTTCGCAGCCATTCAAGAAGAAACTCTTCGTCAGGAAGAACACATTGAACTTATTGCTTCAGAAAACTACACCAGCCCACGCGTCATGGAAGCTCAAGGTTCTCAGCTGACCAATAAGTATGCTGAAGGCTATCCCGGTAAGCGCTATTATGGTGGTTGCGAGTATGTCGATAAAGTTGAAACATTAGCGATTGAACGCGCATGTAAACTGTTTAACTGTGAATACGCAAACGTTCAGCCTCACTCAGGTTCTCAGGCGAACAGTGCGGTATACATGGCATTGTTGAATCCCGGTGATACCGTTTTAGGGATGAGTCTGGCTCATGGTGGTCACTTAACTCACGGTTCTCCGGTCAATTTCTCTGGTAAACACTATCATGTGATTCCTTATGGGATTGATGAAAGTGGCCAGATTAACTACGACGAAATGGAATCTCTGGCTGTCGAACATAAACCGAAAATGATTATCGGTGGATTCTCTGCTTATTCTCAGGTTGTGGATTGGGCGCGGATGCGTGAAATCGCTGATAAAGTCGGTGCTTACCTGTTTGTCGATATGGCACATGTAGCCGGTTTGATTGCTGCCGGTGTTTATCCGACACCTGTTCCTCATGCGCATGTCGTGACAACAACAACGCACAAAACATTGGCTGGCCCTCGTGGCGGTTTGATTTTGTCAAACGCGGGTGAAGAGATGTACAAAAAACTGAACTCTGCGGTATTCCCCGGTGGTCAGGGTGGTCCTCTGATGCATGTGATTGCGGCAAAAGCGGTAGCGTTCAAAGAAGCGATGGAGCCTGAATTTAAATCTTATCAGGAACGTGTGGTGCAAAATGCCAAAGCGATGGTTGCTCAGTTTCAGGCGCGTGGATATCAAATTGTTTCTAACAGTACCGAAAACCACCTTTTCTTGGTTGATCTGATCGACAAAGATATCACAGGTAAAGAAGCGGATGCAGCTCTCGGTGCAGCGAATATTACCGTGAATAAGAACTCTGTGCCAAATGACCCGCGTAGTCCGTTTGTGACTTCAGGGATTCGTGTCGGCACGCCTGCGATTACTCGACGTGGTTTCACTGCTGAAGATGCAAAAGAGTTGGCTAACTGGATGTGTGATGTGCTGGATAACATCAATGACCCAAGCGTGATTGACGCGACGAAAGCAAAAGTTCTTGAAGTTTGTAAGCGTCTGCCTGTCTACGCATAAGCTATCTTATCTGCATTGCGATGATAAAAATAAACCCGCTTTTAAGCGGGTTTGTTGTTTTGAGATAAGGTGCATTCACAACCAAGCAAGAGATTCAAAAGTGCTAGTGAAACAGTAAAGTGCCAGAAAATATCACATCATCTCAAACGCGGGGATTAATCTTTAGAGATACTTAGTGTGGTACCTGACTTACATTTGAATAGGTAGTAGCTTTCACTCTCAGTAAACTTACCTAACCCTTCACCGTCACAGTAGTCAATATTGATCCCACGCATCACTTCGAGTGTGTCTTCTGATTTGAGTGCAAATTTAGAGCCGTCAGCACAAACGATACGAACGCGTCCCGCATTATCCAGTGAGTAGACTTTCACGTCGGTATTACAAAGTTCGAAAGATGCTTCACGGTAGTTATCTTCTTTGGTATTCGAAGCACAGCCTGCGAGTGTGACCGAGAGTCCGATAATGCCCCAGATAGTGGCCGTTTTCATCATATATATCCTTACATCGACAGTGAGTTCAAGTTGTTCTCTAGCCTATAGAACAACCATCATAGATTCAATATTACAACTCAAATTATGGCAATTGTTTCACATTTGCTATCGGGAGAGGGGAGCCAAAGCATTGATATGAGAGATAGTGCCGCAGAGCTGAATCAGGCCGGTGCAATGCACCGGCAATCCGGGTTATTTTACTTCAACGCCTTTAGCCTGCAGATCGGCATGATAGGATGAACGAACAAACGGCCCACATGCGGCATGGGTGAAGCCTAGCTCAAGCGCAATATCTTTCAGTTCATCAAATTCTTCCGGTGGCACATACCGTTCAACGGGCAGGTGATGACGACTCGGTGCCAGATATTGGCCCAAAGTCAGCATGGTGACACCATGTGCTCGTAGATCTTTAAGCACTTCGACAATCTCTTCTTTGGTTTCACCCAGTCCCATCATCAGGCCTGATTTGGTTGGGATATCCGGGTGTTGCTGCTTGAATTTTTGGAGCAATTCAAGCGACCATTTGTAGTTTGCTCCGGGTCTGACTTTTCGGTACAGACGAGGGGCGGTTTCCAGATTGTGATTAAACACATCTGGCGGGTTATCTTTCAGGATATCCAGAGCTGTATCCATCCGGCCTCTAAAATCAGGCACCAGCGTTTCGATACGAATATCAGGGTTGAGTGCCCGGATCTCCCGGTTACAGTCCACAAAATGTTGAGCGCCGCCATCACGTAAATCATCCCGGTCAACTGATGTGATGACCACATATCTGAGCTTCATGTCCCGGATAGTCTGGGCAAGTTTGTGGGGTTCTTGCGCATCCGGTGTTAAAGGACGCCCATGAGCAACATCACAGAACGGGCAGCGACGGGTACAGATGGCTCCCAGAATCATGAAAGTCGCGGTGCCATGATTAAAACATTCTGCCAGATTCGGGCAGGATGCTTCTTCACAGACCGAGTGCAGATTATTCTTACGCATGGCGGATTTTATATCCTGAATGCGCTGGCTATCTGCCGGCAGCTTAATCTTCATCCACTCGGGTTTACGCAGTTGCTCTTTCTGTTCGGTCGGCATATTTTTGACCGGAATCAGCGCCATTTTGTCAGCGTCACGGTATTTGACGCCTTTTTCCATTTGAATTGGTTTGCTCATGATATTGCTTCTGTCTTGAATTCTGTATGCTCGTAACCCAGTGTTGTTACAAGCGTTTTGATAAGTTGTTCTTCGACGGTGTGGATATCGGACGGACCACCGAGCTCGCTGACCTGAACCATCTCCATACCTTGATAACCACAAGGATTAATTCTTAAAAATGGTGATAAATCCATATTGACATTCAGGGCCAGCCCATGAAAAGAGCAGCCTCTGCGAATCCGCAGACCCAGAGAACAGATTTTTTTATTTTCGACATACACTCCGGGCGCATCAGCTCTGGCCTGTGACTGAATCTCAAATGCATTCAGGGTTTCGATGACGATATTTTCAATGTGTGTGACGAGTTCTCTGACGCCAAGCTTTTTCCGTTTTAAATCGAGCAGGAAATAAACGACCAGTTGTCCGGGACCATGATAGGTGACTTGTCCGCCGCGGTCACTTTGAAAGACGGGGATGTCACCCGGGTTGAGAATATGTTCTGCTTTTCCGGCTTGACCCTGAGTAAAAACAGGATTGTGTTCAACCAGCCAGACTTCATCACAGGTTTCATTCGTTCGCTGGTCGGTAAAATCGTGCATCGCTTGCCAGATAGGCTGATAGTCTTGTTGACCGAGTCGTTTAATAACGAGTTGGTTCTTCATAGGTATGACTCATCCGCGATAAATAAAGTATTTGGATTATAAACTGCTTCGAGCTATGGAACTACTGAATGATGATAAAAAATGGCCCCACCTTCGGGGAAGCCATTTTAACGATTTGATTAATAAGGAAAGATTATCGTTGTTATCTTTCAAAAAAAATTGAATTTATCAAAATTTTATAGAATTTGGGGTGATGCCGTTATTTGTACCGTTTACAGAACCATGCGTACAATATCGATCTCACCGAGCTCTTTGTAGAGTGTCTCGACCTGTTCGATCGATGTTGCGGTGATATTGACGGAAACTGAATGATAGTTTCCTTTGGCGCTGGGTTTCACGGTCGGGCTGTAATCACCGGGAGCATGACGCTGAATGACCTCAAGAACCAGCTCTGGTAATTCCGGTTTCGCATGGCCCATAACCTTGTAAGTAAATGAACAAGGAAATTCAAGCAAGTCTTTCAATTTAGCATCTGAGTTTATTGTCAACATAAGCGCAACTCCGGCTGAGGTCGGTAGATAGGGGGGCATAATACTGATTAATGACACGGATCTCAAGATACACTTTCATGCACAAATTGTGTGCATTTGTGTGGTTTATCGCAAACTTTAGCGGTTTATTGAATGATTTTAGTTATATAAAGTGAGTTGATATTCTTATTATGAATTTACCTGAATGGTGTATGTGTGAAGGGAGTGGTTCTGGAGAAAAAATAAATGTATAAAGATTAATATGTTAGTGAAATGCCATGCAGATGAGGGTGTTCGAGCGCGGTAAGTTTTATATTGAGCATATCGTTTATGCAACTGATTGGTATATGCTGAAACTGCATCTTGGGGTTATTCTGGTAGAGATGACATTGATTTTGTCGTGAGTTTAGTAGGTTAAGAAATAATGCAGCAGGTTGCTAAAAACGCTCATCGTAAAAGATTTCGGATTAAAGAAACGTGGAAGTTTGTTCTGTTCAGTTGTGTGTATGTGATTTCCTGTATTTCTTTTGTGGCATATCTTTATGTACAAGCAAAGCAGTCGATTGAAGATGATCTGAACAATCGGCTCTATCATGGTGCTCTGGTTGCCTCTGCGGTGTTGGGAGAGCATTACCATGATGGATTAGTCGATAAGCACTCCAAAACAGAAGCGGAAGATTGGCATGCTATCGAGCGATTAACCGAATATAGCAGAAAGATGGATCTGACTTATATTTATACGGTGATTGAGCGACATGGGCAGGCGGTACTCGTTTCATCCAGTGCGTCCGAAGATGAGTTGAAAAATAATACTTATGTCCGCTTCTTCGATCCCTATCCTGATGCCAGTCATCAATTACTGACTGCATTACACGAAAATCGAATTATATGGGCGGATTATGATGACCATTGGGGCGATTTTCGCGCTGTTTTCGTCCCGATGCGTTCTGCTGATGGTTCGCGTTATATTGCGGCAGCCGAGATGTCGATGCGAGAGTATTACGCACACCAGAAAGAAGAGGAAGGAGAGACCCGACTTCGGTTGGCCGGATTTTCTATTTTCCTCTTTATCAATTTCAGTATTCTGGTGGGTGTTTATTTAACCTACATCCGACATAATTTAATGCAGTTACGCCGCAGTACTGCTGCGCTTCAGGCCGCCAGAAAAGCTGCGGAGTCCGCCAATCGGGCCAAAAGTAAGTTTGTCGCGGTGATGAGTCATGAAATAAGAACACCACTGAATGGTATTCTCGGTGCAACCGAGTTGTTGAGTCACTCTCGTCTGGATGCGAAGCAGCAGGAGTTTCTCAATATTATTGAGTCTGGTGGGAGTTCATTACTGGCGATTGTCAATGATATCCTTGATCTGTCGAAAATCGAGGCGGATAAAATTACCTTTGAGCCTGACAATTTCGAGCTTCGTCCACTGATATCGACGGTGATTGATTTAATTCGTCCGCAACTGAAATCTCCGGAGATTCAACTGAGCTACGATATTGGTGATGATGTTCCCCAATACATCCGCAGTGATCCCAAAAAATTGCAGCAGATTTTGATCAATTTGTTAGGCAATGCCGCCAAGTTCACTTATCACGGTGAAATTCACCTCATTGTTAGTTTAGCGTGCGATGCCAGCGATCCCCGCCTTGTGTTTAAGATTAAAGATTCAGGGGTTGGCATCGAACAGGAACACCTGAAACGTCTTTTTCAACCATTTATGCAAGTTGGATCCCATGTCGGAGGCACAGGGTTAGGACTTTCGATTTGTAAGAGTTTTGTTGAAATGATGGGGGGAGATATTCAGGTTGAGAGTATGCCCGGGTTCGGTGCAACATTTTGGTTTGAGATTCCCTATCAGGTTGTCGAGCCGGTCAGTGACCCATCCGGTAACGACGGACAGCCGATTCGGCATTGTACGCCACTGAATATTCTGGTGGTTGATGATAGTTCACTGAATCAATCATTAGCACGGTTCATGCTGGAAAAGTTAGGTCACCGGGTTTACACCATCGAAGACGGCACTTTGGTGTTGAAGACCGTACAAAACAGTCATTACGATGTGATCTTAATGGACATCTACATGAGTAAGATGAATGGTATGGAAGCAACCCGTGAAATTCGCCGTCAGACGGAGATGAAGCAGCCTTATATCGTTGCTTATACGGCTAATACCAGTGAGGACGATATTGAGCAGTACAAAATATGCGGCATGGATGATGTACTGCCCAAACCTGCGCAGCTTAAAGATATCGAAAGAGTTTTGCGTCGTGAGTCATTACTCTGGCCAAAACGGTTGTCCGCGCGGGGTGAGCAATCAACAACCAGTATATAGCTTTGGGGGAAATTGCTCGATAGAACGGAGATGCGGATGGTACCAAAATGAAAAAGTCCGCCAAAATAAAAAGCCTGATATTAAATCAGGCTTTTTATTGGCAGTGAATGCTACATCACATGATGAACCGGATTAGAATAATCCTTTAAATAACAAGATGATATAGTCCCATAAGCGACTGAAAATACCACCTTTCTGGACATCTTCCAGTGCGATTAACGGATATTGAGCCACATCTTTACCTTCGAGCTGATAGTAAAGCTTACCGACGACATCACCTTTTTTAATCGGTGCTTCCAGCTCTTTCTCTAAAACGAAACTGGCTTTCAGGTTTTTCGCTTGTCCTCTTGGTAACGTGACATAAGTATCTTTATCAACACCGAGGGCGACCGTGTCTTTGTTACCCATCCAGATACGTTCGTTAATGAAAGTTTCTCCGGCTTTATGCGGTGCGACAGTTTCAAAGAAGCGGAAGCCGTAGCTCAGCAGTTTTTTACTTTCGGATTTACGTGCATTGGCACTTTTGGTGCCCATTACTACAGCAATCAAACGCATGTTGCCTTCGGTTGCTGAACTCACGAGGCTGTAGCCTGCATGGCTGGTGTGGCCTGTTTTGATGCCATCAACATTCATGCTCTTATCCCAGAGCAAGCCATTCCGGTTATATTGGGTAATCCCGTTATAGGTAAATTTCTTTTCAGAATATAGTTTATATTCGTTCGGCACATCGCGAATCAGTGCTTGCGCCAAAATTGCCATATCATAAGGGGTTGAATAGTGATTGCCGTGATCCAGCCCATGCACGTTTTCAAAATGGGTATTCTTCATACCGATGGTGTTGGCCCAGGCATTCATCAAATCGACAAACGCATCCTCAGACCCTGCAACATGTTCAGCCATCGCAACACAAGCATCATTGCCGGATTGGATAATGATACCGCGGTTCAGGTCTTTCACTTTGACGGTTGTCCCGACTTCAATGAACATTTTGGAGGAGTCCGGGAAGTTTTTCGCCCAGGCGTTTTTACTGATAACCACATCGTCATCAGGGGAGATGTTGCCACGAGCCAGCTCTTGGCCGATGACATAACTGGTCATCATTTTAGTCAAGCTGGCTGGCGGCAGCTTGGTGTTCATCTCTTTTTCTGCAAGGACTTTACCTGAATGATAATCCATCAGAACATAGCCTCTGGCTGCAATTTGAGGTGCATCCGGAACCACAATAGGAGAGGCTGAAGCAGTGAATGTAAATATCGCCGCTAAGGCAATAAAAGGAGTAGAAATCGACTTCAAAAATATTTTTTTATTCATGATAAATGCAGAATTTTACAATTAGTTATGTATATCTTAACAGAAACTCATTTTCTCAAGCCAGACCCAAAGGGCGATTCGGCCAGATTTTCCGGTTTTTATTGTGTCTGCCGGTGTTTCCTGATAAAGGCGGTGCTGTAGCCAAGTTGTTTTACCTGTTCCAGAGTCTGTTGAGTCTGGGAGTAGTCATGAAACGGGCCAAGAAAAACCCGATGGCTACCGTTTAGGCTATCGATATAACTGGTTACAGATAACTTCTGACTCAAATCTTGCGATAAAGTTCGGGTTCTTTCCAAATGTGCTGAAGAAGAAACTTGAATGACGTAGTCAGATTGATGCTTTTTCGGGGGAGCCGCCACCGTCACGGTTGGGCGGTCATAAGTGAGTACCTCTATTTTTACTGGGGCTGTACCGGTTCGGATGACGTCAAGCTTGTATGCTGCGGCATAGCTTAAATCAATAATTCTCCCGGTGTGGAAAGGTCCGCGGTCATTGACACGCACAATCGCTGTCTTACCATTATTGGTGTTTGTGACCCTGACATAACTGGGAATGGGTAAGGTTTTATGCGCTGCGGTCATGGAATACATGTCATAAATCTCACCATTGGAGGTTTGATGACCATGGAATTTTTTGCCATACCATGAGGCAAGCCCTTGTTCCCGGAATCCTTTGGGATTTTTGATGATATGATATTTCTTGCCTCGCACGGTATAGTCTTTGTTTCCGCCAAGACTATACGGTTCGTACTTTGGATGGGCATCCTCGATATTATCAACGGAGATGGGTTGTCTGGGGGCCACATCATCACGAATATCATAACGGCCGGAAGAGCTACAGCCAGCCATGGATAAAAGGATTGCGCTATAATAAAGAAGCAGTCGAATGCTCATCAGATTGCCTTTGAAAATGCTTTTCGGTGAGTATGAATTGACATCAGAATGCCAAAGCCTGCCATGAGAGTAACCATGGATGTCCCACCATAACTGATTAATGGCAGCGGAACGCCAACAACAGGTAAAATTCCACTCACCATACCAATATTGACAAACACATAGACAAAAAAGCTGAGTACGATACTGCCCGCCATCATTTTTCCGAAAGCGGTTTGGGCATTACTGGCGAGATAGAGACCACGACCGATAATAAACAGATAAACGGACAGCAAAGCAACAATGCCAATCAGTCCCCACTCTTCAGCGATAACGGCAAAGATGAAGTCGGTATGGCGCTCCGGTAAAAATTCAAGCTGTGACTGGGTGCCGTGTAACCAGCCTTTGCCTAAAATGCCGCCTGAACCGATGGCGATCTTACTCTGGATAATGTGATAGCCGGCACCTAACGGGTCAGATTCCGGGTTGAATAATGTCCGGACACGTACTTTTTGGTACTCACGCATTAAAAAGAACCACAGGATCGGCACAAAAGCCCCTGTGGCAAAGAGGGCTGCAAAAATGATACGCCAGCTGATACCGGCGAGGAAAATCACAAAAATACCGGAAGCTGCGATGAGAATCGAGGTGCCTAAATCGGGTTGTTTGGCGATGAGAATCGTGGGTACAAAGACCATGACCAATGAAACACCGAGAGTTTTGATCGATGGGGGAAGCGGATGTTTACCGATATAGCGTGCGACCATCAAGGGCACGGCCAATTTGAGCAATTCTGACGGCTGAAACCGGATCACACCGATATCGAGCCAGCGTTGCGCACCTTTTGATACTTCACCGGCAAGCAAAACCCCGAAGAGTAATAAGACACCACAGAAAAACAGGAAAGGTGCTAAAGATTCATAACTTCGTGGGGATAGCTGAGCAAGGATAACCATAATGGTCAGCGCTAAAACCATCCGCATTGCTTGACGCTCCATCATTGCCATATTCTGGCCACTGGCACTGTACATGACGACCAGTCCAAATCCCATGACCAGCAGCAGACCGAGTAATAACGGAAGATCAATATGCAAACGTTCAAAGAATGCCCGGCTTTGGCCTGTAGATGGATCAAATTCCATTAGTCTTTCTTCTCTTGTTGGTCTTCATCTAGAATTATATGATCAAATATTTTGCGCACAACCGGAGCGCCATGACTGGAACCGCCTCCCGCATTTTCCAATACGATTGTCACAATGGCTTGCGGATGTTCGACGGGGGCAAATCCGGTAAACAGTGCATGGTCACGCAAATGTTCTGCGAGTTCGTCTGCATTATATTCTTCCCCTTCTGCGAGCCCGAAGACCTGCGCGGTTCCTGATTTTCCGGCACTTTTGTATTTAAGGTTCTTAAATGCATGACGAGCGGTTCCCCGGGGGCCATGATTAACCAGATACATCCCGTTGATTGCGATATTCCAGTATTTATCAGGTACGCCGGTGATAGGCGGATAGGTTTCAACTTCAGCTATCTGCTGTTTATCAAACGGCTCACCATTTTCAATCGTTGCCCGGAGAAAATGCGGTGCCAGCACTTTTCCGTGATGAACTAACACCGAGATCGCTTTGGAAATTTGCATTGGGGTTGCAGTCCAATAGCCCTGACCGATACCGACGGGAATTGTATCTCCCTGATACCAAGGCGTGCGGTGGCGAGCCATCTTCCACTCTCTGGTCGGCATATTGGCTTTACTTTCTTCGAAGATATCAATCCCGGTATATTCCCCGTAACCGAACCGTTTCATCCAGTGAGAGAGACGATCAATACCCATATCGTAAGCAACCTGATAGAAGAAGGTATCGACAGACTCTTCCAGTGCTTTTGTGATATTGACTTTACCGTGTCCCCATCTTAACCAATCCCGGAAAGGTTTGGTTTTGGAGTTGGGAATGCGCCAGTAGCCCGGATCATTGCGAGTCGTCGTCGGGGTGATAACGCCTTCTTGTAATGCGGAGACTGCAATTAATGGTTTGACGGTAGATGCCGGTGGGTAAATCCCTAGGGTGGCGCGATTGACCAGCGGGTGATCTTTATCATTCAGCAGTGCCTGGTAATCTTTGGTGGTGATACCATGAACAAAAGCATTGGGGTCGTAGCTGGGGCTGGAAACCATTGCCAGTACGCCATTATCTTTGGGGTCGAGGACGACAGCGGAACCTCTTTTTCCGTCAAGCAGGTGATAAACGTAACGCTGAAGGTTGATATCTATATTCAGCACCAGATCCTTGCCCGGCACCGGAGGGACATATTTAAGGGTGCGGATGACCCGTCCGCGGCTGTTGACTTCAACCTCCTGATAACCCGGCATTCCGTGCAGAATATCTTCGTAATAGCGTTCAATTCCTAATTTACCGATATCACGGGTTGCCTGATAGTTCGCTTCTTTTGCTTCGCGCTTGAGCCGTTCAATGTCCCGGTCATTGATCCGAGAGACATAGCCGATCACATGAGTCAGCATTTTACCGAAAGGATAGTAACGTTTCAGGCGTGCTGTCACTGCAACACCGGGATATTTGTACTGATTGACCGAAAATTTAGCAACTTCTTCCGGCGTCAGTTGGGTCAGAATCGGCACGGAGTTGAAACGACGGGTCTGGCGTAATTCTTTACGGAAAGATGCGACTTGTTCCGGTGAAATATCAATGATTTGTCTTAAACGCTGGATGGTCGCATTCATATCATCGACTTGTTCCGGTGTAATCTCCAAATCGAAAATCGGACGATTTTCTGCCAGCAAGACCCCATTGCGATCATAAATCAGCCCGCGGTTCGGAGCGATGGGAACAATTTTAATCCGGTTATCGTTCGAGCGGGTTCTGTAATCCTGAAATTGAACGACCTGAAGGGTATACAGGTTTGCGATTAGCACACCAACCAGAATGATAATCGCTAAAAACGAAATAATAGCCCTGTTTCGAAACAGATTGTCTTCTGACTTGTAGTCTCGGATCTGACTGCGTTTGCGAAGCATCTCTTACTATTCTCGATGATAAGGATGGTTGGTTGTGACGCTCCAGGCCCGGTATAAACTTTCAGCCATCACGATGCGGACTAGGGGATGAGGGAGCGTGAGAGGTGATAAAGACCAGCTTTGCTCTGCGGCTTGTTTACAGGCCGGTGATAATCCTTCGGGGCCACCGATCAAGATAGAGACATTGCGCCCGTCTAATTTCCAGCTTTCCATCTGCTGTGCCAATTGATGGGTATCCCAGCGCTTTCCCGGAATATCGAGTGTGACAATCCGATGTCCTTTCGGAATTGCAGCAAGCATCGCTTCCCCTTCTTTATCCAGTATTCTGGGGATATCTGCGTTTTTACCACGCTTTCCCGCGGGGATCTCAATCAGTTCTAAAGGCATATCATGCGGGAAGCGACGTTGATATTCGTTGAATCCCTGTTCAACCCATTGGGGCATTTTCGTGCCTACAGCCACTAGCTGAATCTTCACACCTTAGCTCCAGAGTTTTTCAAGCTGATAGAGCGAGCGTTGTTCTTCCTGCATGACGTGCAACATCGATGTGCCCATATCCAGAACGACCCATTCTCCCTCTGATTCACCTTCAATTCCGAGGGGGGACATGCCTAATTTTTTGGCTTCGCTGGCGACATGGTTCGCAATCGATGACACATGACGTTTTGATGTGCCGGTACAGATCACCATATAGTCCGTGACACTTGAGATCCCGGTTACATGAAGTGCGGTAATATTTTCAGCCTTCATATCATCTGCTTTATCAACTAAAAAATTTTTCAGCTCTTCGTGTTGCAATGAAATTTCCTCTCACTTGTTCTTTTTTAAACGATTTATTTTTATCGGCAGATTTGAATCACTCAAGTTTTTCAAACCTATTTAAAGTATATCATGCTTTTAATCAGGCAAAGCGGGTGTCAAACCGGCTTGGGTAAATTGCAAACTGAATGCTTGCAGTAACGGCCACGGATTGACGTCATAACGCGTTTTTACTGACAGTTCAATATGACTTAGGGTTTGGATCAGCATGTATAGTTGATCTGCACTGAGTCGGTTTAATGCATTCACATACAGCGAACGCTTATTTTTCCAGATTCGATGTTTATCCATCAGTGTATGCAGCGATGCGTCTTGCTGTTGCGCATGAAGGGTCGTCAGTAAACGCAATTCTTTCTGCACTGAACGTAACAGTAATACCGGCTCAGTCCCTTCGGCTTCGAGCTGACGCAAAATGCGCTGACACCGGTTGGATTTGCCGTCCAGTAAAGCATCCGTCCAGTTGTAGACGGTGAAATGGTTATGCCGGGACAGGGAAGCTTCGACTCGGATTAGTGTCAGCTGACCATCCGGATAGAGTAGTGCCAGTTTTTCCAGACTCTGAGCAAGCGCCAGCAGATTTCCCTCATGCCATTGTGCCAACATTTGTAAGGCTTCCGGGTCGGGAGTCAGTTTTAGCTTCCGGCAGCGTTGCATGACAAATTGCGGCAGACGGTTGAGATCAGGTGTCAGGCAGTTGACCAGACAACCTTGTGTGGCTAGTGCTTTAAACCATTTGGTATTTTCTTGTGCTTTGGTGAGTTTATTGCCGATCACTACCAGAATCGTATCCGGATGTAGCATATCTCCCAGCGCCAGCAGCTGTCCCGTTAATTGGGCGTTCATATTGCCGTCCGGGAGTGTCAACTCGACCAATTGCTGGTTTGAAAACAGACTAAACGCCTGAAAATGATCAAAGACTTGCTGCCAGTCCAGAGTACTGTCCGCCTGATAGCGGTAGATTTCAGTAAATCCTAGTGCTTTGGCTTTCTGAGCAATTGAGAGCCGGGATTCTTGCAATAATAACGGTTCATTTCCGAATAGGAGATAAACAGGCATCAATTGATGTTGAAGATGTTCCGGCAATTTTTCCGCAAATATACGCATCAAAATCTCAGTCAAACTCTATTGGCTTATCGTGTGTTGTTCCGTTGCAACCTCAGTGGTTGATACATGACTATTGCTGTGATCACTCTGCTTAGACATGTTACGTGAACGCTCTGACCGTTCAGATAATGTCAGGTCTGGTTTTAACCTTGCCATGAGGCGAATAATCTGAGATGAAGCCAGTTGACGCATCTCATCAATGAGCATCGAGCTTTCCATCGATTTCGCCAAGGCGGTTAACGGGTTGTCCAGATAACTCCGGGTGACCGTTGTAGTAAACGTCTTGGTGCCAACTTCGGGCACGGTAACCCGGAAAGTAGCATTGAGTGTCAGTTCTTTTTCCGCAGCGATGGTATTCTGATAAATCGAGAGTGTTCTCGATGAGATCGTTTCACTGACCAGATGTAAATTAGGAATGTCTTCAGCCGGTTCTACAATCTCAATCTCATTCAGTCTCAGACGGTTTTTAACCATTCGGGTAAACTGACTGTATTGGTCATAACTGGTTACAGAGAGTTTATCTAAAGCTTCCGGAACATCATAATCTCCCCGTAAATGAAAACCGCAGGCAGTCAACGAGACTGTCAGCAATGTCAGGAAAATATGGCGTAGTAATGAGGGATGAAGTGAACGCATTCGAGTCCTATTTTAATCAATTGAACAGAGATAGTTTCAGACTATCACACCACGGCGATAAACCATCGCAGATATGAAATACCCTATCCTTGAATCACCAGAGTCAGTAAACATCATCAATGTCTGTTTACTGACTCGCATTCAGTGATTTAGTTCATCACAAATGAAGATGCGGCGTTATTCTCTGAGAGCGCCCATCTCTTTGGTCATGTACAGTTATGGTAACTTAGTCGCATTTACAAAGTGCAGTGGTTAACCAGCGAATTCATTTATAACATGCAACTCGCGGTTAACCTACAGCCTGATTAGTTTGCCACAATGCTCAGTAGTTTACCCGGAACATAGATCACTTTCCGGATCGTCAAACCATCCGTAAATTTCTGTACATTTTCGTCCTGAAGTCCCAATGCTTCAACTTGTTCCTGGGGTGCGTCCGCGGCAACGGTCAGTTTGCCACGTACCTTGCCATTGACTTGCAGAACAATCAGTTTTTCATCTTCGACCAGCGCTTTGTCATCGTAAGTCGGCCAAGGGGCATGATCGAGATCTGCTCCCCCTAAAGCTTGCCACATTTCGAAGCAGATATGCGGTGTAATTGGTGACAGCATCACGACAATTGCTTTGAGTGCTTCATCCAGTATGGCGCGATCCTGAGAACTTTCCTGAGGTGCTTTGCCTAACTTATTCATCAATTCCATAATTGCGGCAATCGCGGTATTGAAAGTTTGGCGGCGCTCGACATCGTCAGTGACTTTTGCGATCGTTTTATGGACTTCCCGGCGGAGTGCTTTCTGTTCATTATTCAGAGATTGCGGCTCAACAGCAGCGGCTTCCCCCTGATTGGTGTGCTCAAGTACCAGTTTCCAGACACGCTTCAAGAAGCGGTTTGCCCCTTCAACGCCCGATTCCTGCCATTCCAGCGTCATATCAGCAGGGGAGGCAAACATCATAAACAGCCGAACCGTGTCTGCACCGTATTTATCAACCATTTCTTGAGGATCGATACCGTTGTTTTTCGATTTCGACATTTTAACCATGCCGGAGTGTTCTACCTGGCGCCCTTTGGCATCGACAGCGGAGGTGATACGGCCTTTACCGTCACGCTCAATTTTAACCTCTGTGGGTGAAACCCACTCTTTGCCGCCTTTTTCATTCTGGTAGCTGAATGCGTCAGCCAGAACCATCCCTTGGCACAACAATTTCTTAAATGGTTCATCAGAAGTGATATAACCGGCGTCACGCAACAGTTTATGGAAGAAACGCGAATAAAGCAGGTGCATACAGGCATGTTCAATCCCACCGACGTATTGATCGACAGGTAACCAATAGTTGGCTTGATCTGTATCTACAATTTGATCTGCTTGCGGTGAACAGTAACGGGCGTAATACCATGAGGATTCCATAAAGGTATCAAACGTATCGGTTTCACGGAGTGCCGGTTGACCGTTATAAGTTGTTTCAGCCCATGTTTTGTCTGCTTTAATTGGGCTGGTTACCCCATCCATCACTACATCTTCCGGGAGCAGTACGGGTAATTGATCAGCCGGTACCGGGTGAACTTCGCCGTCTTGCGTGGTGACCATCGGAATTGGAGCCCCCCAGTAACGCTGGCGAGAAACCCCCCAGTCACGTAAGCGGAAGTTAACCGTCTTATGACCTTTACCTTGTGATTCGAGTTTGGCCGCAATGGCATTCAGTGCTTGGTCGAAGTCCAGTCCGTCAAATTCACCGGAATTAAACAAAATGCCTTTTTCGGTATAGGCGGCTTCGGTCACATCAAGAGCGCTTCCGTCAGCAGGTTGAATTACCGGCTGGATATCCAGACCATATTTGGTCGCAAATTCGAAGTCACGCTGATCGTGTGCCGGAACAGCCATAACTGCCCCCGTGCCGTAATCCATCAGGACGAAATTGGCAATGTAGACGGGGACTTCACGTCCGTTGAGCGGATGAATGGCTTTGAGACCCGTGTCGATCCCTTTCTTCTCCATGGTTGCCAGCTCGGCTTCTGCAACTTTGGTGTTTTTACATTCTTCAATGAATTGTTCAATTGCCGGGTTATTCTGAGCGGCAATAGCAGCGAGCGGGTGACCAGCAGCGATACCGACATAGGTGACACCCATCAAGGTATCCGGACGAGTGGTGTAGACTTCCAGTGCACCATAGTTTGGCACATCAAACTGTAGTTCAACCCCTTCCGAGCGGCCAATCCAGTTACGCTGCATGGTTTTTACCATTTCCGGCCAGCCGTCCAGATTGTCCAGATCGTCAAGCAGTTCCTGCGCGTAAGCGGTGATTTTGATAAACCATTGCGGGATTTCTTTCTGTTCGACCGGGGTATCACAACGCCAGCAACAACCGTTCTCGACCTGCTCATTTGCCAGAACAGTCTGATCGGTCGGGCACCAGTTCACCGACGAAGTCTTTTTATATACCAAACCTTGCTCATATAGTTTGGTGAAGAATTCTTGTTCCCAGCGATAGTATTCAGGGCGGCAGGTCGCAAATTCCCGGTTCCAGTCATACCCGAATCCCAGTAATTTTAACTGGTTCTTCATGTATTCGATGTTTTCATAGGTCCATGGCGCCGGGGCGGTTTTATTCTTGACTGCTGCATTTTCAGCCGGAAGACCGAATGCGTCCCATCCGATTGGCTGCATGACATTTTTGCCTTGCAGGCGTTGAAAGCGGGAAATCACATCACCGATCGTGTAATTACGTACATGTCCCATGTGCAGTCGGCCACTTGGATACGGAAACATAGATAAACAGTAAAATTTTTCTTTGCTAGGATCTTCTGTAACAGTGAAGGTTTTGTTACTTTCCCAATACGCTTGAACTTTGGGCTCAATTTCTTGTGGATTATATTGTTCTTGCATCGATGGTGTCCGATTATCTTGGAATTTGTGAGTTCAGTTAGAACAGGTACGAATAGATCGACATAGAATACCTAAAGCGAGAGTACACAACAATAGTCAATCGAGTCTGGAAGAGGTTTGTCATGTCAAAACATAAATCGGGATATGAAACTCTGTTACAAGAAGTGGTCGAAACCGTCAAGCAGAGCCCGGAAGGGTTGCAAAATGCCATAGAAACATCGGAAAAAGTCGTCCAGGCAGCATCCGATATGACGAAAGATGAATTGGCACTGATTTCTGCCTATATGAAAGCTGATTTGCATGAATTTGCTGAGCATTACGAGGAAAGCAAAAGTGGTCCTTTTTCTGTGATGATCTCTAATTCAGTCTGGGAAGCGCTGGCATCGGTGACTGACAGAACGGCTGTTGAGTGGGCGGAGCTGCATCATGAACTGGAGCATCAGGGGACATACCAAGCCGGTGATGTGATAGGACTTGGGGTTCTGGTTTGTGATCGGTGTGGTCATAAAATGGAATACAACCACCCGACAGAAATTATCCCTTGCATGAGTTGTGGTCATGATCAATTCAGCCGCGTTTCTGTTCATTCAAAGGCGTAAATGAAGGCTGAACTATGTTCACTCGTCGCGTGAGCGGCGGGTGAGTAATCCTAAACATAAGCTCAATGCTATCCAGCCATACAGGGGCCATGAGCCCAACCGGCGGTAAGGTGTTTCCCCTTGGGTCGGTGTCAATGTTGCTTTGAGAACCCCGGCTTCAAATTGCGGCAACCGATAAGTGATCTTTCCCCGGTAGTCGGTAATGGCAGTCACGCCATTATTGGTTGAACGAATCAGGGGGATTCCCAATTCCAGAGCCCGCATTCTGGCGATTTCCATATGCTGGAGCGGACCGATAGAGCGGCCGAACCAGGCATCGTTGGATAAAGTCAGCAGAAAGTCGGTCTGATCGGTGATGTTTTCCCGGATCTGTTCATTAAATACGATTTCATAACATAATGCTGCAACGAAGAAGCGACCATTAGCCTGAATATTGGGTTGAATATACGGCCCCGGAGAAAATGAAGACATCGGCAGATTGAACAAGGGTGCCAATGGTCTTAGCCATTGTTCAAACGGAACAAACTCACCAAATGGCAGCAGGTGGTGTTTCTCATATTTAGGTCTGTTGGCGCTGGGGTATGCCGGCGTTCCCTGACCGAGTGCCAGAATACTGTTATAGAAGGTTTGCTTATCGGGGCGGGATAATATCCCTGTAAGCAGCGCTGAGTGATTTTCTCTGGCAAGTCCATCCAGAGTGCTGAGATATTCCGGTAATTCGTGCTCAAAAGCCGGAATCGCCGCTTCCGGCCAGATAATAATATCTGCATCCCAATTTTCTTGCGTGTAATCCGCATATTTCATCAGTGTCGGCCAGCGCTCGCTGGGACGCCATTTGAGGGCTTGATCGATATTGCCTTGAACAAGCGCAACGGTTGTCTGGCGAGCGGGCTGCGGTGACACCCACTGAACAGCATTGAGGCACACAGCAACCCCGTAAATTCCGAATGGAATGAGTAGGGCAAGCCATTGCCGTTGCAAGGTGAGATATGTCATTGCAGCGGAGATAACTGCAATTGCCAGTGTGACCAGTTCAACGCCACCGATGGGGGCATAATTTGCCAAAGGCGTATCAATTTGACTGTACCCCAGCCAAAGCCACGGAAATCCGGTAAACACCCAGCCCCGTAGCCATTCACTGATGAGCCACAGGGCAGGGATGACCAATAAATAGCGCTGCGCAGATGCCCGAGGAAAGTATCGGTTTAAAACGCAACCAAATAGCGCCGGATAAAGTGCCAGATAAGCAGAAAGCAATCCCATCAGCAAGATACTAACGACCTTCGGCACACCGCCAAACGTATCAATACTGACATGAATCCAGTAGACCCCGTGGCCGAAAAAACCGAGCCCCCAGAATAATCCGGTGAGAAACGCTTGTTTGGCCGAGCGTTGATGCAACAGGAGAAATAAAAAATACAGGGAGAAAAATGCTAGTGGCCACCAAGCGTAGGGCGCAAAAGAAAATGAGCCGATAGCACCAGAAAAAACGGCCATCAGCGGCCGTGTAAAACGAGAATAGTTTGAATGAGACATCAGCTTATTATTATTTTGCTCGCGGGAGAATGATTACTGATTATATTACTATTCTTGAAACTCTTCTGAAACGGTTTCAATGTCAGGAATTGTGACTTGTAGCTGGACAACACGCCGATTATCCGCACTGGTCACTTTGAACTGATAGTCAGCCAGTTGCACTACTTCTCCGCGTTCAGGGAGGTGGCCGAATGCAGTCATGACCAGCCCGCCAACGGTGTCTACTTCCTCATCACTGAAGTTTGCACCGAATGTCTGATTAAAATCTTCAATTGTCGTCAGTGCATTGATAGAGAAAGTATGCTTACTGAGTTTACGGATATCCTGCTGTTCTTCATCATCGGTTTCATCTTCGATATCTCCGACAATTTCTTCCAGTATATCTTCGATGGTCACAAGCCCGGACACGCCACCAAATTCATCGACAACAATCGCCATGTGGTAGCGTTCTTCCCGGAACTCTTTCAATAACCGGTCAACACGCTTACTTTCAGGTACGATGACTGCAGGGCGGATGACCTCATCAATATGGAATGGTGTACATGTGGAACCGAGATATTTGAGCAGATCTTTTGCCAGCAAAATACCATCGACATGGTCTTTATCTTCACTAATGATTGGATACCGTGAGTGCTGGGCATCGGTGATTAAGGTGATGAGTTTGTCGAGAGAGGCATCTCTGTCAATCGTCACCATTTGGTAGCGGGGGATCATGATATCCCGAACCCGCATTTCAGATATCTGAATGACCCCTTCCAACATTGCTTTTGTGTCGTGGTCGATCAGGTCATTGATTTCCGAATCTCGGATAACTTCTACTAATTCCTGTCGATCTTTGGGGTCGCCCTGAAAAAGCTGACCTAAACGTCCGAAAAAGGACTTCCTACTCGGACCTTCAGAATTCTGCGAATTGTCTTCGTTCATTGTTACTCTATTCAGTCACGCTATCAGACGTGTGATAGCACACATCGTAGAACAGGGGGGTGTGGATGGCCTGTTCTACTGTTTCTCTGTTAAATATGGGTCTTGATATCCCAATTTCAACATGATTTCTGTTTCGAGTGACTCCATTTCTACAGCTTCGTCATCGTCGATATGATCATAACCTAACAGATGAAGGCTACCATGTACAACCATATGCGCCCAATGAGCGGGCAACGGCTTATGCTGCTCATCGGATTCTTGTTCAACAACTTCGCGGCAAATGACCAGATCGCCTAACAGATCCAGTGTCACACCCGGTGGTGATTCAAACGGAAATGACAGTACATTGGTCGGTTTGTCTTTCCCACGATATTGATAGTTTAGCTGCTGACTTTCAGCATGGTCAACAATCCGAATTGTGACCTCTGCCTCTGTCTGAAAAGGGGAGACCGCAGCCGTGAGCCAACGGGAAAAATCCGCTTCAGAGGGAATGGTTTCCGGATGTTCTACTGCAACTTGTAAATCAAGCACAATACTCATGACTGGTCAGACTCCGGTACGGTTGGTGACGTGTTTTGTTGCTCTTCCGCTGCGCGGTTTTGTTGTGCTTCGCGACGTCTTTTTTCGTACTCTTTGCGCTCTTTCTGATCCTGTGTTTCCCATTTTTCATAAGCATTGATGATTCGGGCAACAACCGGATGACGAACCACATCATCAGCCTGGAAGAAATTAAAGCTGATTTCATTGACATCATTGAGCACTTCTACCGCATGGCGTAGCCCTGATTTGGCACCACGAGGCAAGTCAATCTGAGTGACATCTCCGGTAATGACGGCTCTTGAATTGAAACCAATACGGGTCAGAAACATTTTCATCTGTTCGATCGTGGTATTCTGACTTTCATCTAAAATAATAAATGCATCATTGAGTGTCCGACCACGCATATAAGCGAGTGGTGCAACTTCAATTACATTTCTTTCAATCAGCTTCTCGACTCGCTCAAAGCCAAGCATTTCAAACAAAGCATCGTACAATGGGCGAAGGTATGGATCGACTTTCTGGCTGAGATCCCCCGGGAGAAAACCGAGTTTTTCACCGGCTTCAACTGCTGGACGGGTGAGCAGTATACGACGAATTTCTTGTCGTTCGAGTGCATCAACGGCAGCGGCAACGGCAAGATACGTTTTTCCTGTCCCGGCCGGACCAACCCCAAAAGTAATATCATGGGTCACCATGTTCATCAGATATTGTGCCTGATTCGGTGTTCTGGGTTTGATCATTCCTTTCTTCGTCTTGACGAAGACTTCTTTCCCGTGCTCGAAGGAAGGCTCGGCATTCTGTTCTAAAATACCGGACTCTTTGATTGCCAGATGAATCTGCTCCGGCTCAATATCGGGAATGTTCCCCCTGACCGGGGCGCTATTCACATAAAGTGTCTTGAGAATCTCGATGGCTGCCGTCGTGGTATGTGGTTTACCGACGACAGTGAAATGCTGGTTGCGGTAATTGATTTCAACGCCCAAACGACGTTCAAGTTGTTTGATATTATCGTCAAACGGTCCACACAGACTTGCAAGGCGACGGTTATCGGATGGTTCCAGGCTGATTTCCAGTGTGATAATTTTATTACTCAATGTGACCTCTCATGATGCCATCCCCGGGTTTCCGATTTGGACCGGAAACCGGATGGTGAATAGTTCGAGACTAAGGGGTAAAAGTCGCAACTCCCAGTTCATTTTCCCGACGTGTCTTTTGGATCATCTCCAGCGGAGATGTCACTATACGTAGATCCATTTCCTGCTCGGTACGGATTAACTCACCGCGCAGAGAGTTCGGGAAAACATCTACAATTTTGACATCAACAAACTGACCGATGAGGTCTGCGGAGCCTTCAAAATTCACGACACGATTATTTTCTGTTCTACCCCGTAATTCCATCAAATTCTTTTTCGATGGGCCTTCGACCAGAATACGTTGCTCAGTATCTAACATCAGCCGTGAGTAGCGCATCGCCTGGCTATTAATGGTTTGTTGTAACTCATACAAGCGTTCTTTCTTCACTTCTTCACTCAGATCACAAGGGTAATCTGCTGCCGGTGTACCCGGACGGGGAGAGAAGATGAAACTGAAACTCATATCAAAGTCTACATCCCGAATCAGTTTCATTGTGTCCTGAAAGTCTTTATCTGACTCCCCGGGGAAGCCAACAATAAAGTCAGAGCTGATTTGAATGTTCGGACGTGCTTTACGCAGTTTTCGAATGATAGATTTATATTCAATCGCCGTGTGTGGACGTTTCATCATGGTCAAAATGCGATCAGAACCACTTTGCACAGGAAGGTGCAAGAAACTCACTAATTCCGGCGTATCTTCGTAAACAGCAATAATATCGTCGGTAAATTCCAACGGATGACTGGTCGTGAAGCGGATCCGGTCGATACCGTCAATTGATGCGACCAAACGCAATAGTTCTGCAAATGAACAAATTTCACCATCATGTGTTGCACCGCGATAGGCATTGACGTTCTGGCCAAGCAGATTGACTTCACGTACACCCTGGTCGGCAAGTTGCGCAATTTCATACAGGACATCATCCATCGGGCGACTGACTTCTTCACCACGCGTGTATGGCACAACACAGTAAGTGCAATATTTTGAGCAACCTTCCATGATCGAAACATAAGCGGTTGCGCCATCAGCCCTTGGTTCCGGCAGACGGTCGAATTTTTCAATTTCTGGGAATGAAATGTCCATAACGGGCGCTTCGGCAGCTTGGGACTGCTTAATCATTTCCGGCAGGCGATGCAGGGTCTGTGGCCCGAATATCACGTCAACGAATGGGGCTCGTTCACGGATATGATCCCCTTCCTGAGTTGCGACACATCCGCCAACACCAATGACAACCCCTGGCTTTTTATCTTTTAAATTTTTCCAGCGACCTAATTGATGAAATACTTTCTCTTGAGCTTTTTCTCGGATTGAACAGGTATTCAATAGTAGGACATCTGCTTCCTCTGGTTCTTCTGTTAACTCATAGCCATTTGCTGCATTGAGTAGGTCGGCCATTTTGGATGAATCATATTCATTCATTTGGCAGCCCCAGGTTTTAATTAGCAGTTTCTTACTCATCTCACTTTCGCTCGTTTTGTCTGTCTGAATGCTTTGGAGCCTATGCCCCTAGTATATACCGAAATTACCGTACTGACGGTAAGCGGCGTATTGTACTGTTTTCAAAACCTGCTGACCAGTATTTAACACTGATCACAATATACAATGAAAACAGCCCCTCGTTGTTTGGCATGATTTCTTGTTAAATCATTCGTCATATCTTGGTCTTACAGAGTGAATGAGACAAAATCAGTTCTCAAGATGATTGTGAATCCGTACAATCACAGATGTCAAAATTAGTCATAAGTAGTCAGCATTATGGAAACATATCAAGTTGCTGTTGTCGGTGGTGGCATGGTCGGTGCGGCCTTAGCCTTGGGGCTGGCAAAGCAGGGTAAAAAAGTTGTTTTACTGGAAAGCCATCAGCCACAGCCTTTTGATGCCGCTCAGCCTATGGATGTTCGTGTGTCCGCTATCTCGATGGCTTCGGTCAAATTGCTCGAATCACTGGACGTGTGGGCACACATTGAATCCATGCGGGTCTGTCCCTACCGTCGGCTTGAAACGTGGGAATCTGTAGCGTGTCGAACCTGTTTTGATGCCGGTGACATCGGATTGATGCAACTGGGATACATGGTTGAGAATCGTATCATCCAGCTTGGTATATGGCAGGCTTTTCAGCAATATCCTAACCTGACGGTACAGTGTCCGAGTCGGTTAAAGCATATTGATTTTGGTGAGCAGGCGAATGACTTACACCTTGATAATGGTCAGAAGATTCAGGCTCAGTGGGTCATCGGTGCGGATGGTGCCCATTCTCAGGTGCGTGATTTTGCTCGTATCGGAGTCACCGCATGGGATTATCGTCAACACTGTATGCTGATTCATGTCAAGACGGCACTGCCACAACAGGATATCACCTGGCAACGCTTCTATCCCTCCGGTCCTCGTTCATTTTTACCGCTGAACGGACAGCAGGCGTCGCTTGTTTGGTACGACACTCCGCAACGGATTCGTCAGTTAAGTCAGTTACCTTCCATGCAACTGGCACAGGAAATCCATGCGCATTTTCCGGAAGAACTCGGTGAGATTGAAGTGGTTCAGCATGGCTCCTTTGCTTTAACACGACGACATGCACAGCAGTATGTTGCCAGGCGGTGTGCTTTGATTGGTGATGCCGCACATACCATCCATCCGCTTGCCGGACAAGGGGTCAATCTTGGTTTTAAAGATGTCATATGTTTGCTTGAACTGCTCTCAGAATCGAGTTCACCCGACGAAAGAGCTTTTGTGCGTTACGAACAGCGCAGAAGGCCGGATAATTTACTGATGCAAACAGGAATGGATATATTCTATAAAACTTTTAGCAATAGCCATACACCAGTCAAAATCGTTAGAAATGCCGCTTTAAAACTGGCAAATCATTCCGGGATGCTTAAAAAACAAGTGTTGCGTTATGCGATAGGTCTGTCGTGACAAGCAGAATCAGATATCGAGAGACATGACATATAAAAAACGCTGCTTTTGGGGCAGCGTTTAATGAATGAACATTCTCATTATGTTGTTGAGTTTATTTGGTCACACGTAGTACTGGTGTTTCACCAACAACAACTGAACCAGAGAGTTTGTTCAGTTCTTTGATTTCATCCATGTTTGAGATCACAACAGGCGTTAGCGTTGATTTTGCTTTCTCTTCTAGCAGAGCAAGATCAAATTCAATCACAGTGTCACCCGCTTTTACAGGTTGACCTTCTTCTGCGATACGCTTGAAACCTTCGCCTTTCAGTTCAACAGTATCGATACCGAAGTGAACGAACAACTCGACACCATCTTCTGATTCAATAGAAAATGCATGATTGGTTTCGAAGATTTTACCAATTGTGCCGTTCACAGGAGCGACCATCTTATCTCCAGATGGTTTGATAGCAATGCCATCTCCAACGATTTTTTCAGCGAAAACGACATCAGGCACATCTTCAATATTTACGATTTCACCGGATAGCGGTGCAATAATTTCAATTGCGCCTGTGTCAGCACTGTCGTCAGATACTAACTTTTTAAGTTTGTCAAACAGCCCCATTGTGTCAGCTCCTAAAGTTTGAATTTATTCTTTCGGGTTATATTATACTAATGATATGCAGTAGGCGACCACTTTTGTTCGCCCACTGCAAATGCTTATATCATGATTGTGACTTTTCTGAGATAAACTTCTCTACACAAGCATCAATTTCCTCAGCAGTAGGGAGAGAAAGTGCTTCTTCCGCCATCGCTTTGACTGCTTGATAGTCTACTTCACGGATCACTTTTTTCACTTTCGGGATAGAGATTCCGCTCATTGAGAATTCATCAAGTCCCATACCCAAAAGAAGTAATGTTGCCCGTTCATCACCGGCTAGCTCACCACACATTCCCGTCCATTTGCCTTCAGCGTGAGAAGCATCAATCACTTGCTTAATCACATTCAGTACTGCCGGAGACAGAGGGTTATATAAGTGAGAAATCATTTCGTTGCCACGGTCAACGGCCAGCGTATATTGGGTCAGGTCGTTGGTACCGATGGAGAAAAATGCAACTTCTTTCGCCAGATGGTGAGCAATGGCTGCCGCAGCAGGGGTTTCAACCATCACGCCGATTTCGATCGATTCATCGAAATCATACTCTTCTTCACGTAGCTCAGCTTTATAGGTTTCAATCGCATCTTTCAGTTCGCGGATTTCTTCAACAGAAATAATCATCGGGAACATGATGCGTAGTTTACCGTGAGCGGATGCCCGCAGAATCGCACGAAGCTGATCGCGTAAAATTTCACGACGATCCAGACTGATTCGAATTGCACGCCAGCCAAGGAATGGGTTCATCTCTTTTGGCAAGTCCATATATGGCAAATCTTTGTCGCCACCGATATCCATAGTACGGATAATAACTGGCTCGCCATGCATGGATTCTGCAACTTCTTTATAGGCTTCGTACTGCTCTTGCTCGGTTGGCAGAGATGTGCGATCCATGAACAGGAATTCAGTCCGGTACAATCCGACACCTTCACCACCGTTACGTATCACACCGTCGCAGTCTTTCACTGTCCCGATGTTGCCGCAGACTTCAACGCGGTGTCCGTCGAGGGTTTCTGCAGGCAGATCTTTCAGTTTGGCCAGTTCTTCTTTTTCAGCAAAGAACTTTTCACGGACGTTTTTCGCTTCAGTCAATTCATCTTCTGAAGGATTAATGACGATCTTGTTGTTGATCGCATCGAGAATGAGCGTGTCGCCATTCTTAACATGTGTGGTGATATCATTGGTACCGACAACAGCGGGCAGTTCAAGTGAACGAGCCATGATCGATGTATGCGATGTTCTGCCACCGATGTCCGTTGCAAAACCTAACACGTAATCAAGGTTGATTTGTGCTGTTTCTGAAGGCGTCAGATCGTAGGCAACAAGGATAACTTGTTCATTGATCGCGCTCAGATTAACAATATGGATACCCAATGCATTTTTTACAAAGCGGCTACCGATATCGCGAATGTCTGTCGCTCGCTCTTTCAAATATTCGTCATCTAATGATTCCAGAGCCGTAGCCTGTTCTTCGATAACGGTATGAATTGCGTTGTCAGCATGGAGTTTATCATTTTTGATGAGGGCTAAAATTTCTTCTTCCAGCTCTTCATCTTCAAGCAGCATGATGTGGCCTTCGAAAATAGCTTCTTTTTCTTCGCCAAATGTCTCAAGCGCTTTTTGTTTAATCACTTCCAGCTGCGCTTTGGATTTATCGCGTGCGTCGTAGAATTTTTGTACCTCAGTTTCTACTTGTGCGTCTGAGATAGTGTTGGTGTTAAGGACGATTTCGTCTTCTTGAAGTAGTAATGCTTTACCGATAGCAATACCAGGAGATGCTAGGATGCCTGAAATCATAGCCATACCTTAAACTGGTCAATTTTATTGAGAGATTACAAAACTAAATGCTAACAGTATCGTTAGCATTTGTCATATATCGTGAACAAAAGCCATTCTACAATGATAGTAAAATGGCTCCAAAATTCAGTGCTTCGAATTATTCAAGGTGATCCATCAAAGCAACGAGGTGATCAACAGCTTGTTTCGCTTGAGCACCTTCAGCAGAGATGGTAACAACAGTACCTTTGACAAGGCCGAGTGTTTGTAGTTTGAATAGGCTTTTCGCACTGGCGCTTTTACCGTTTGAAGTGACTGTGATTTCAGCGTCAAATTCTTTTGCTTCTTTCACGAACTGTGCAGCAGGACGGGTGTGAAGGCCGTTTTCAGCAGTGATTTCTACTTGCTTCTCGTACATTGTATATACCCCAATTAAATTTATTTTTTTCTTAGTTTAGAACCAAATGAAGCTTAGCTGTTGTCATCTCATTCCGCTAGTTTGCGATCTGGGAGGAGTAGCCGTACTTCTTGTGTTCTTTATTTCGAACCTAAAAATAAAGCAAGTCTGATATTACCAAAGGCTGGGCAAGGATCAACAAAAAAGCCCCGATTCGGGGCTTTTTTCATAGAAAAATTGATTTCACCACATATTATTGTTGGTTCTCTTTCTCGGTAAATATCCCGGCAAATAGTGCGGTACTGAGGTAACGTTCACCAGAGCTTGGCAGAACTACAACGATAGTTTTTCCTTCAAATTCAGGAAGTTCTGCCAGACGATTAGCGGCAACAACTGCTGCACCGGAAGAGATTCCTGCAAGAATTCCTTCTTCTTCCATCAGGCGACGCGCCATGTCGATTGCATCTTCAGACGTAACGCGTTCAACACGGTCAATCAGCGATAAATCGAGGTTACCCGGAATAAAACCAGCCCCGATACCCTGAATTTTATGCGGTGCCGGTTTGATTTCTTCGCCGGCTAACGCCTGAGTAATTACGGGTGACTCTTCAGGTTCAACCGCAACGGAGATAATAGCTTTACCTTTCTCTCCTTTGATGTAGCGGCTGGTTCCTGTCAGTGTTCCGCCTGTGCCGACACCGGCAACGAATACATCCACTTCACCGTCGGTCGCATCCCAGATTTCCGGGCCAGTGGTTTTTTCATGAATTTCTGGGTTAGCCGGGTTATCAAACTGTTGCAGCAGCAAATATTTATCCGGATTACCGGCAACAATCTCTTCCGCTTTATTGATTGCACCTTTCATCCCTTTTGCTGCTTCGGTTAACTCGAGGTTTGCACCGAGTGCTTTTAGCAGTTTGCGACGTTCTAAACTCATCGACTCCGGCATTGTCAGGGTCAGTTTGTAACCCCGTGCAGCAGCAACAAACGCGAGTGCAATACCGGTATTACCGCTGGTTGGTTCAACAAGTTCAACACCCGGCTTGAGTTTGCCGGACTTTTCAGCTTCCCAGATCATGTTCGCACCGATACGACATTTGACGCTGAAACTTGGGTTACGGGATTCTATCTTAGCAAGTACGTTACCCTGACTAACTTTGTTCAGACGGACGAGCGGGGTGTTACCGATGGTCAGAGAGTTGTCTTCGAAAATCTTACTCATTGTTATATTCCTTTATTGCACATTTTCGTGTTGTTTTATCGAACGAAAACACGTTTTTTGTGGAGACCTGTAGAGCATAGGATGTCCGCTAATATGATGAAAGGATTAAAAAGTTATATCTTATAGGGGTTGATGAACTTTGCGGTTCAAGCAACATCACTTGGCTTGAAGGAATCACAATGTTCAATGTTCCGACCTATTTTGCTGCAATCATCCATTTGGTTATCATCCCTGTCGTTTTATCTCCGTCATTTGAGTGTTTCAGCTTTAAATTCATTGACCCACATGGCCGTCGCGCCGCAGACCGCTGCCGGCATGACAATTAAGTTGATAATCGGAATGGTAGTAAATACCGTAACCAGCATACCGAATCCGTAAGCGCGACCCTGTTTGCCTTTTAGTTGCATCCGCATGGTATTAAAGCTGACTTTGTGATTATCAAAAGGATAGTCACAATACTGGATTGCGAGCATCCAAGCCGTAAAAATGAACCAGACCAATGGTCCAATCGTTTGCCCGATTCCGGGAATCAACAGCAGAATAAACAAGCCAATCATCTTTGGAATGGTATAACGCAGCTTGCGCCATTCACGGGCAAAGACACGGGGAATATCTTTGAGAAAACTCCAGAAGCCTTCATTGTCTACGGAATGGCCATCGAGCAGCTTTTCAACTTTTTCAGCCAATAAGCCGTTGAACGGGGAAGCAATAATATTGGCAATCGCGCTGAAGAAATACATCGTTACAAAAAGTATCGACAGCACTGCCAGCGGCCAAATGATGTAATTCAGCCATGACAGAAAATCAGGCACATAAGACATCAGATGATCGAGCCAGGTTCCCATTTGTGTCAACACATAGTAGAGCGCGCCTCCGAGCAGGAGAATATTTGCCAGCAGCGGAAGTATCACAAATCTTCTGATCCCCGGGGTAACTGCCAGTTGCAAACCGAAGAAGAAATAGCCAAATCCTGAACGCTTTTTTAACGTCATTCTGTTTCCCTGTGTTGTTGTTGAAAATAAAGTGAGGCGTTTGGATGTATTCTAACTGACCCAACATAGAATGAAAGTCAGAAAAATCCCGCAGTTCTAACATTAATTTGTTCAAATGTAGGGGTGACTTTTGCTAAAGTGTGTGGATCAGTGGAGAGAATCTCTGAGCATGACATTCTTACTTAAGCGATTCTGTTCAGAAGCAAGTTATCGGGAAGACTGAGAGTTAAAGATGCAAGAATTGCGATTCGTACTCATCATCGTTGGCGCACTCGCCATCGCCGCATTACTTTTTCATGGGCTGTGGACCAGCCGGAAAGAGAGTAAATCGAAATTTGGAGATAAGCCATTAGGCAAAATAGAGGAACAAGCATCATCGATAAAAAATACCCGAGCTTTTCAGCAGGATAGCGAGCACAAGAAATCGCGTAAGGAACCGGACTTTTCACTGGACGATAATACGGCTGACCCATTCATGGATGATTATACGCATCATGATAAAGTCGACCCGCTATTTTCCGGATATGACTCTGAAGATGATAACCGGGTATATGACCTGGAAAATCAGACTATCGCTGACATCGAAGCTGAGAGTGACCCCGATATTGGTGAGCAATTGCAGATACGCCCGCAGCATGATGAGCAAACTGAAGACATTCAACCAGCCGAACCGGTGCAATCTACTGACGGTGATGAGCCGGATTATCAGGTGATTGTACTGAATGTGCATTGTGCAGGCAGCGAGTCTTTTGTGGGTACCAAGCTGTTTGACAGTTTACAACAAAACGGTTTGCTTTATGGTGAAATGGACATTTATCATCGACATGCTGATTTATCAGGAACGGGAAAAGTGTTGTTCAGTGTTGCTAATATTATGCAACCCGGTACGTTGAAGCATGATGATCCGGACGAGTTTGCGACCAAGGGGATCTCATTTTTTATGACCTTGCCTTGTTACGGTGATCCGGAACAGAATTTTAAGTTAATGCTGAAAACAGCGCAGCAAATCGCTGATGATTTAGGCGGTAATGTGCTTGATGATCAACGTTTATTGATGACACCAGACAAACTGGCAGATTATCGGCGTCAGATTCAGGCATTTAAAGCCCAAGCAGTTTAATTGTATAGAGATACCCAAACAGCCGTGTGATTAAGCTGTTTGAGTATCTGGTGAGGAGGCTCCGGCATGGAGCCTTTTTTCATGAATCCGAGAAGTAAACATGCAGACCATAGAACAAAAAATTCAAGAATTGCGGGATACGCTCCATCACCACTCTATTTTATATTACGTTGAAGATAACCCGTCGATTCCCGACGCAGAATATGATCGTCTGATGAGAGAACTCATCGCCTTGGAAGAAGCGAATCCTGAACTGATTACTCCGGATTCGCCTTCACAGCGGGTCGGTGGAATGCCGCTCGATGGGTTTGAAACGGTTCAGCATGAGATCCCGATGCTGTCGCTGGACAATGCTTTTGACGATCAAGAATTGGACAGTTTTTCGCGGCGTATGAATGAACGTTTAGCCGGACAGCGTATTGCACTGTTCTGTTGTGAACCGAAATTAGATGGTCTGGCCGTGAGTCTGCTTTATGAGAATGGTGTTTTGGTGCGGGCTGCAACCCGGGGTGATGGAACCACCGGGGAGAATATCACCGAAAATGTGAAAACGATTCGGGCGATTCCGCTAAAACTCAGAGGAGATGACTGGCCGGTTCGTATTGAAGTTCGCGGTGAAGTCTTTATGCCCAAAGCCGGATTTGCAGCACTCAATGAAGCTGCAATGAAGAAAGGTGAAAAAACGTTTGTCAACCCGAGAAATGCAGCCGCCGGGAGCCTGAGACAGCTTGACTCGCGAATTACAGCAAAACGTCCGCTCAGTTTTTACGCTTACGGGATTGGTGTGATTGAAGGCGCAACACTGGCATCTTCACATTATGAGCGGCTGACCCAGCTAAAACAGTGGGGGCTGCCGATGTGTCCGGAAACCGCTCAGGTCGCGAATCTGGACATGGTGAAAATGTACTATCAGGACATATTGCAGCGCCGGGAAGCACTGGCTTATGAGATTGATGGTGTGGTCATTAAAGTCGATGACCTCGC
Organism: Vibrio ruber DSM 16370; assembly: GCF_900163965.1. Taxonomy (GTDB): domain Bacteria; phylum Pseudomonadota; class Gammaproteobacteria; order Enterobacterales; family Vibrionaceae; genus Vibrio; species Vibrio ruber. The sequence continues at coordinate 24,255 of NZ_FULE01000006.1, read as the reverse complement.
GCTTCAGGAACAGCTCGGCTTTATTTCCAAAGCGCCACGTTGGGCCATTGCCTATAAGTTTCCCGCGCAAGAAGAAATGACCCGGTTGAAAGATGTTGAATTTCAGGTCGGCAGAACGGGAGCGATTACGCCAGTTGCCAAACTGGAGCCGGTATTCGTCGGTGGTGTGACGGTGAGTAATGCCACATTACATAATGCGGATGAAATTGAACGGTTAGGTGTACGTATCGGTGATACGGTGGTGATTCGGCGCGCTGGTGATGTGATTCCGCAGATTGTGTCAGTTGTGATCGAACAGCGGCCTGATGATTGTCGGGAGATTGTTTTTCCGTCGCAGTGTCCGATTTGCCATTCTGATGTTGAACGCATTGAAGGAGAAGCCGTAACACGCTGTACCGGTGGTTTGGTGTGTCAGGCGCAGCGAAAAGAGGCGCTGAAGCATTTTGTCTCTCGTAAAGCGATGGATGTCGATGGCTTGGGGGATAAGGTGATTGAGCAACTGGTGGATAAAGAGATGATCAAAACACCGGCTGATTTATATCGTCTTTCCGCCGGTCAGTTAACCATTCTTGATCGGATGGGGCCGAAGTCGGCACAGAATGTCGTACAAGCGTTGCAACAATCGAAGTCAACCACCTTACCTCGCTTTCTATATTCACTTGGTATCCGGGAAGTCGGTGAGGCGACGGCCAACAATCTGGCGCGGCATTTCCTGACGTTAGAAAATGTTCGTCACGCAACGCATGAGTCGTTGATTGAAATAAACGATATCGGGTCAATTGTGGCGAGTCATATTATTGCTTTTTTCTCAGAGGAGAATAATCAGCACGTTGTGGATGATTTGCTGTCAATGGGGATTACATGGCCGGATATTGTTGCTGCTGAAGCTCCGGATGCCTTACCGCTGGCCGGAAAAACGGTTGTTTTGACCGGTACACTGACCGAGTTATCTCGTCAGGATGCAAAAGCTGCTCTTGAAGCGATGGGCGCGAAGGTCACGGGTAGTGTGTCTAAAAATACAGATATGCTATTTGCAGGTGACAATGCCGGATCTAAACTGACCAAAGCACAGGAACTTGGTATCGAGGTGAAATCAGAACAAGATCTCATGGCTTTGATTGAATCAGGTTCCTGATCATCAATATATATCATGCCGTTGGCTGAATCTGACGGCATCGGGAGGGGTTCGGTGAATATCAGTGAAGTGTCCAAGCTGACAGGTTTGACTGCTAAATCAATCCGTCTTTATGAAGAAAAAGGGATATTGTCACCGCCACTGCGCGGAGAGAATGGCTATCGGGTTTATCAGCAGTCACATATTGATGATTTACAGTTGATTGCCCGGGCAAAAAGGGTGGGGTTCAACCTTGAAGAGTGTAAGTTATTGGTGCATCTGGCAAATGATCCGAGCCGTAAAAGTTGTGCGGTGAAATCTGAAGCCCGGAAAAAACTGACTCAAGTGACCCGTAAACTGAATGAGTTACAGCTCATTCAGTCGCAGTTGGAACAATGGATTGCTGAATGTCCCGGTGATGATAACAGTGACTGCCCGATTATTGATGATTTAAAAGGGCAGTCTACCCATCGGTGAACTTTGCGTATTCACCGATGGGTCACACGTTGCGAAGTGTGACTGATCAGTAGAGCAGAGAATAGAGTTTGCGCCGATACTGGCTTGCCAACGGATTCCCTTGCCCGAGAGCGTTGAGTATATCCATGAATATTTTTTTCATTTCCCCGTCATGTGCATTGAGATCTGAACTCAGAAATGACCAGAGAACGGCCAGCGCTTCTTCATCCCGCTGAACCTGATGGTATTGGGCGGCCAATTCGCAAGCGAGTTTCATATCTTGAGGTGAACGTTGAAATGCCTCTTCCAGTGCAACAATTTCCGGACTGTTGGCAGCTTGATGATGTAATTCCAATTTTGCGAGTAAACTCTTGTACTCACCATCCTGATATTCTAAAGGAATATGTTGCAACAGCGTTTCCGCGGCTTCGAACTGCTGGGTTTCCAACAGGCAATTTGTTAAGGCCAGTTTAACTTCGCCTCTATTTTTCAGCGTTTCAGGGAGCGCTTGTAACAATGTCAGCGCCTGAGCATATTCCTGTTGTTCAACCATTGTCAGAGCTTGTTGTAAATCCATTTCATCTTGGCTGGGGAGATGCTTTTCAAGCATGGCTGTGACTGACTCGATGGTTTGTGGCCCCCCTAATCCGTCGACAGGACGCCCTTGAGAGAATAGCGCCAGTGTTGGAATCGATTGAATGCCAAATTGTGCCGCGATGGCTTGCTCTTCCTGACAGTTCAGTAAAGCCAGAGTAAAAGCTCCCTGATATTTCTGCGCCAGTCCTTGTAAGGGTTGGATCAGTGCTGCACTGGATTCGTCCATCGGTGCCCAAAAATAAAATAGGATCGGTGCGGAAAAAGAGCCCTCTAACAGTTCTCGGATATTTTCTTGGGTGACATCAACGTGAAGTGGTGTATGCATACGGTGAACTTCCTGAATTCAATGGGCGTTAGGGTATAAGTATGGGCAGGTTATTAAAAATCAAGTGAACCCGGGCAGATCCATTGATAAATATGTAGTGGTCAGCGCTGAGCCTGATGCATTCGGAGCTCTTGTACTTGACCTGAAAAAGGGCATTAAAAGATGATGAGAAAAATAACAACAACGCAAATACTTAGCCAGTTTAACTGATTGAGACTCATTTTTACCTATTCCGGAAGAAGTGGAGTTCTCGGCCGAGAACCATGAGTATATTAGAAGGCGATTATGAAATAATCATGACAGCCTTCTTCTCTTCATTGTTTATTTTCAGCTTTTAAGCGGCTTTGTTGAGTATGGTATCAAGCCAGCGAGTCGGCAGTAAACGTTTCAAAACTGCGAACACTTGCGTCGGTCCGGTAATTCGATATCGAATCTTGGGGGTGGGGCTTTCTAAGGCATGAAGAATCGAAGGCAGACAGTCTTCCGGTGGCAGCGTGAAGCGATTGTTGGATTTTTCTTGGTTCAGGCGCTCAATTTGTTGTTGATACGCTTGTGCATGAACACTGTCTTGCGGTGATACCCAACGTAAGAAGGCAGCCAGTGCATTTTCACGAAAGTGCGTCTCTATCGGCCCGGGTTCGAGAATGCTGATATGAATATCGGTCTGCTTCAGTTCGAGACGCAGCGTATCACTCCAGCCTTCGAGTGCAAATTTTGAAGCGTTATAGGCACCACGATATTTCATGGCAGCGAATCCAAGTACCGAGCTGTTCTGAATGATTCTGCCATGACCTTGACGGCGAAATTGCGGAAGCAGTTTGGTCGTGAGATCGTGCCAGCCAAAAAAATTGGTTTCGAATTGCTCTCTCATTGCCTGAGTGGGTAAATCTTCCAGTGCACCGGGCTGACCATAAGCACCGTTATTAAACAGGGCATCGAGATGATGATTGGTCAGTGACATCACTTCCGCTATTGCGGTATCAACCATTGCCGGATTGGTGACATCAAGATGAATCGCTGTCAGGCCTTCGTCTTGAAGTTTTTGCACATCTGCAATATCTCGGCATGAGGCAATCACTCGATAGCCTTTTTGATGCAAAGCATGAGCCGTGACGTAACCGATGCCTGACGAGCATCCGGTGATCAGTATAGTTTTAGACATGGTTTCCTCGCGGGTATGCCATTATTGCTGCACGAACGATTGCTGTTATCGCTATGCCTGCAAAATCTGTTTGAGTGCCGGTTCCAGATGAGAATACTGAAATTTAAATCCGAGTTCAGTTAATTTTTTGGGTTTAGCACGGGTGCTATCGAGCAGTAGTGCGGATGACTCTCCCATAAGCAGACGAATGGCCCACGCAGGAACTGAAAAAACATGGGGTTTGTGCAGTGTTTTTGCGAGAGTTTGGCTGAAAATTTTATTGGGGACCGGGTGGGGGGCACAAAGGTTAAATGGCCCGTGTGCGTAGGTGGTTGTCAATAAGAACTGAATTCCCTGAACCATATCATGAATGTGAATCCAGGGAAGATACTGATTGCCTGAGCCGATCGGCCCACCCACGCCGAGCCGATAGGGCAACAGCATTTTTTGTAACGCACCACCATCCGGAGCCAGAACAACCCCGGTTCTGAGCAGACAAACCCGGGTGTGTTCAGATTCGGCTTTTTTGGCAATGTTTTCCCAGGTGACGCATACCGAGTGAGAAAACTCATGACTCTGAACCTGAAGGCTCTCATCAATCGGGTGATCCTGTTGATCACCATAAAAGCCGACGGCAGAACCACTGATGAATACTGCTGGCGGAGATGAACTGGCATGAATGAGTTCAACCAGCTTTTCGGTGATTTGCCAGCGGCTCTGGCAAATTGCTTGTTTCTGCGTGTCCGTCCAGCGTCGGTCGGCAATTGGTTCTCCGGCGAGGTTAATAACAGCATCGAAATGATTGAGATCATGAAGGCTGTCTAAGCCGGTGATGAATTCAAGTGGATAATGGTTGAGATGATTGAGCCTTTCTCTGGTGCGTTTTTTTGAGCGGGTCAAGACAACAATTTCATGTTCATGGGTGATAAGCTGTTTGATCAATTCACTACCGATGAGTCCCGAACCGCCGGTGATAAGTATTTTCATATCCTGCCCATTTGATGTTGATTGAATATACCTGTGATGGTTTGAGGTGATTCTGGCCGTTGGTTTTATTCATCCCATGTCATCATATATAGAATAATCATAAATGATTTCAGAGAGTAGAGACACGAGGTTCGTAGGGTGTTCGTGTTATATTTTTGTGACTGATTCTTGGTTTTAGCCGATGAATTTAGCGAAGTCACACGCAATTTTGTCTGGATCTGTCATCATATAATCAAGTTGTTCCATACCATGCAGGCAAGTAAAGATACCTGTTACCAAGACCTTCTCCGCTTACGGACAGAGGGTGTCAGTTTACAGTGAGGAGAAATGAAAACATTCATTGCGTTACTCAGAGTAATGCTAGGTAGTTTTAAAGACCTGCTCCCGATTATTTTGGTGATTGCATTTTTTCAGTTGCTGATTTTGCAACAACCGCTTCCGGACTTGATTTCAATTTTAGGTGGGTTGATCCTCGTTGTTCTCGGTTTGACGTTCTTTATTTTTGGCCTGGAAATGGGACTGTTTCCGATTGGTGAAAGCATGGCACAGGCATTTGCCAAGAAAGGGAGCTTAGCGGGATTATTAGGGTTTGCTTTTTGTCTGGGATTTGGAACCACGATTGCTGAGCCCGCGCTGACTGCCGTTGCTGCTGAGGCTGCTAAAGTTGCAGCTTCTGGTGGTGTGATTGAGATGACCGAGCAAGCTATGAAAGATTATACCGTCGGATTACGCTTAACTGTGGCTCTGTCGGTTGGTCTTGCCATTGTCTTAGGGGTTTTGAGAATCTTGAAGGGGTGGTCGATTCACTTGATGATCATCTTTGGCTATTTATGCGTCATGATCCTGACTATTTTTGCGCCCGAAACCATTATCGGGATTGCTTATGACTCAGGCGGTGTAACCACATCGACGATTACGGTTCCTTTAGTGACCGCGTTAGGCGTTGGGCTTGCCTCTTCAATTAAAGGGCGGAATCCAATGGTGGATGGGTTTGGACTAATTGCGTTCGCATCACTGCTTCCGATGATTTTCGTGATGATTTTTGGGATGACGATAGCATGATAACCATTAGCCATTTTTTTCAGGTTCTCTGGACCACCGTTCAGGCTGTGATGCCAATAGCGGCCATTCTGTTTGTGTTCCAGCTGGTTGTATTACGTAAGCCCGTCGCTCGTTTACCGTATGTGATTCTTGGATTCGGATACGTCATTCTGGGATTGTCTCTTTTCCTGATGGGACTGGATGCTGCACTGTTCCCGCTAGGGGAAATGATGGCACAGCAGTTGACCGCACCCTCATTTCTTGCTCAGGTTCGTCTCAATGATGCAGACCCTCAACATTGGATCAATTACTATTGGGTTTATCTGTTTGCATTTTGTATCGGCTTTAGTACGACGATTGCAGAACCGTCGTTAATTGCCGTTGCAATAAAAGCCAACAAAGTGTCTGGTGGCTCTATTGGTGTGAATGGTTTGCGAGTCGCTGTCGCTTTAGGGGCGGCATTCGGTATTACGTTGGGGAGTTACCGAATTGTTGTAGGTGACCCGCTGCACTATTACATCATTATTGGTTATCTATTGGTTGTGATTCAGACATTTTATGCCCCCAAAATGATTGTTCCTTTAGCTTATGATTCCGGAGGTGTCACCACATCAACGGTTACTGTGCCTGTTGTTGCGGCGCTGGGGTTAGGACTCGCATCAACGGTTCCGGGGCGGAGTCCGTTGATTGATGGATTTGGTTTAATCGCATTTGCCTGCCTTTTTCCGATGATATCTGTCATGGGATATGCGCAAATGACACAGTGGTTAAACCGTAAACGCTCTCTGATGGAGAAAAAAGACAATGCGCTTTAAATTAATCGTTGCCTTTGTTGAAGATAGCAAAACAGACCAAGTATTAGACGCTGCCAGACAGGCAGGTGCGACTGGTGCGACTGTAATCAATAATGCCAGAGGAGAAGGACTCAATCAAAAAACCACCTTTTTTGGCCTGACACTGGAGGTACAGAAGGATATGGTGCTTTTTGTCGTTGAAGAGCATTTGTCGCGCCAGATTTTGGAAACCATTAATGAAGTCGGAGAGTTTGAAACCGAATCCGGGCAGGGAATCGCCTTTCAGATTGATATTGAAGATGTGGTTGGCATCTCTCATCAGGTTGAAAAGTTAACCAAATACGTTGAGGACGAATTATGAATAGACATGATAGCGTGAGAGTCCGTGATGTGATGACCGATACCTACGCCCTTGTTGATGGTTTGATGACGGTTTATGAAGCGATTCGCATTGCGAAGCAGCAACAGGTCAAAGCTCTGATTGTCAATAAGCGTCACGATGATGATGAATTCGGGATTGTATTGATGAATGATATTGCTAAAAAAGTGCTCGCCAGTAATCGTTCGTCAAAGCGAACCAATATTTATGAGATCATGACTAAACCTGCATTGTCAGTCGATCCTGAAATGAAGGTTAAATATTGTGCCCGTTTGTTTGAGCGATTTGGTATCAGCCGGGCGCCTGTGATTGAGCATGGAAAAGTGATCGGCATGGTGAGCTACAATAATATTGTCGTCAATGGGATGCTCGAAGAAGACGATCTCGAGTAAGAGAAGAGACTGCCCGAGAGCAGTCTATCGATCAATATGACCTAGATTTCGTTCGGGATCGAACACATCCCGAACGCGTTGCTTCAAGGTTTTAGCATCGGGGAATCCTTGATCCTTCTGGCGCTCCCAAATCTGAATATCATTACAGAAGATTTCAAAACGACCGCCGGTATCCGGGCAGAGTGAAACGTGCTCGATCTCTTCGCTGAATGTATGGAGTAGCTCTTGTGCTAACCAAGATGCGCGTAGCATCCAATTACATTGACGGCAGTAGTAAATACGAATATTAATTTTTTGCACGAATGTTACTCCCAAATTGGATGATGGGGTGAATATAACCGAATACAAAGACATCTAAAAAAAGCAAAAATTTTGTCGCTGACTTTACTCAGCTGTTATTTGCCATCCGTTGAATGTGTCAGGAGACGTTGAATCAAAGTCTCCTGACTTTATTTAGTTTTCAAACAATATGATTTAGTTTTTAAACAGGATGATTTAGTTTTTAAATAGGATAGTTGAATCGTGATTTAAGCTGGTGAGCAGAAGTGTTTTACTATCAATGACATCAACACGTCTGCTCTGCTGTGCATCCATTTTAAAAAACTGCTTGATCAGATTTAATTGCTTCGGCGTAAAATCTTTACTCTCACTGGAAGAAACATCTTTAAATTCTGTCGGGGAGATCAGTAGATAGTTTTCACTGAGTTCCCAAGAACCGGTTTCTGAGATGTCGATTTTACTCTCCGGTTCTTTTCCGTTGGCGTATAACTGAATCACAGAGACGCGGATATACGTTTTGTTGGGGAGATATTTTACATTCGACAGCACATCGACCCGACGCAGCGGGCCAACCGATGCAACTTCATTCTTACTTTCGATTAAAGTGACGACTTTTGACTGCCATTCACTGGATGTCAGTAGTTGTTTGAGTTTGAGATCACTACCCCAGTATAGCCAAGCACTTAAAGTTATGGATGCAAGCAGTGTGATCACCGCAATGCGTTGGTTCATTTTTTTCACTGGCATACCTTCGTAAGATCCTCTTGGTTGACAACAATATTCAAGGTGACATTTTTATCACTATTTTCAATAGGATAGATATAGTTCAATATCATTTTGTTGTCTTGGCCGTTGGTGGCGATCACCTGACTCGGCGGCGCCTCCGACGAATGTGCTGCCCGGTATTTTTTCACACAGAGTTCGATTGATGGCAACCATGAATTCAAATCAGGATGATTTTTTGGGGTGTTAACCGGGATGTCATCAATCACTGTTAAATTACGAAACTGAGAGTGAGTTGGTCCATTATATGTAACTGCAATGATGGGTAAAATAAATGCAATCAGGAAACACAGCTTTGTTTTCCAGCTCATCTTTTGAGCAGGTGGCTGCGTTGTCGTTACCGTTTCCTGAGCGGAAACCACATCAAGTGAATTCTTTTCAAACTCAGCGACAGCATGAGCCGATTCAATTAATGCTTCTTCCTGAAGTGTCAGCGATTCCTCTGACTGAGCCTGAGGCTCATCTTTATCGGATGCACCCTGATTAGCCGCAGGAAGCGGTTCTACACTGGCGATCAGCTGATAACCGCGCTTAGGTACGGTTTTGATATAGCGTGGTGACTTGGTGGAGTCATTCAGCATTTTTCTGAGTGTCGAGATTGCTTGTGTGAGACTAGAATCATCGACTTCAAAGCCTTGCTTACGCCACACAAAATCATGAAGTTCATTACGACGAATGACCTCATTGGGGTGCTGGGCAAGCATCAACAGAATTCTACTTTCGTTACTGCCTAGCCGAATCGTCTCATTATCGTTTTCTTTATCGACTAATGAGTTATTGTTGGGAACGAATGTAAAACGTTCAGCCAGGATGAACTTTGAGCTTATGGTATTCATCAATGTCTTCTTTTTATGTATTGAATACTGACGATTTGTTTAGTGATTATCTCAATGTCTGAGTTAAGGACGAGTTAAATTTGCTTAGTTCCATTTAGATATATTGAGATTTCTTGAGCACAGGATAATAAAATTTTTAGAAAAAAACACTGTTTTTAGGTTGGCTAACCTTGAATTCACTGTCATGACCCATATTTTACTAGCAAGCAAGAATATTTGTATACCTTATGAATCGGTATGAATGCATTAAGTCATGGAGCTAGTATGAGCGAAACGATTACAAACAACAAAGAAACTCGTGGTTTTCAGTCAGAAGTAAAGCAGTTGCTGAACCTGATGATCCATTCTCTTTATTCAAATAAAGAGATATTTTTACGGGAATTGATCTCTAATGCATCTGATGCGGCTGATAAGTTACGCTTTCAGGCGCTGTCTCAGCCTGAACTCTATCAAGGCGATGCTGACCTTGCCGTGCGTCTGTCTTTCGATAAAGAAGCGAAGACGCTAACGATATCAGACAATGGTATCGGGATGAGCCGGGACAGTGTGATTGATAACCTCGGGACGATTGCGAAATCCGGAACAAAAGAGTTTTTTTCCAAACTATCTGATGATCAAGTCAAAGACTCACAGTTAATTGGTCAATTTGGTGTCGGTTTCTATTCAGCTTTCATTGTTGCTGATGCCGTCACTGTCCGGACTCGTGACGCCAACCTTTCTGCGGATGAAGGGGTTTTATGGCACTCTCAGGGAGAAGGGGAATATACACTGGAAACGATTCATAAGGAGAATCGTGGTACTGATATTATCCTGCACCTGCGTGAAGAGGGTGAAGAGTTCTTATCTGAATGGCGTCTGAAAGAACTGGTTTCCAAGTATTCTGACCATATTGGTATTCCGGTTTATATTCAAACGGCAAAAACCGATGAAGAAGGCAAGGAGACCGGGGAGACTGAGTGGGAAAAAGTCAATAAAGCAGAAGCGCTGTGGACACAACCTAAATCTGAAATCAGTGAAGAAGAGTACAAAGCGTTTTACAAACATGTGTCACATGACTTTGCTGATCCGTTAGTCTGGAGTCATAACAAAGTTGAAGGGAAAAATGATTATACCAGTTTGCTGTATATCCCTTCTAAAGCTCCGTGGGACATGATGAACCGTGATCATAAAAGCGGTTTGAAGCTCTATGTCCAGCGCGTGTTCATTATGGATGATGCTTCTCAGTTTATGCCTTCTTATCTGCGTTTTGTCCGTGGTTTGATTGATTCAAATGACTTGCCGCTGAACGTATCCCGTGAAATTTTGCAGGATAATAAAGTGACTCAGTCACTGCGTAGTGCATGTACCAAGCGCGTATTATCGATGCTGGAGCGGATGTCCAGCGATGAAGAAAAGTACCAGACATTCTGGAAAGAATTTGGTCTGGTGATGAAAGAAGGGCCTGCTGAAGATTTTTCAAATCGTGAGAAAATTGCCGGTTTACTACGATTCGCCTCAACACACACCGACAGTTCCGAGCAGAATGTTGCGCTGAAAGCATATGTTGAGCGGATGAAAGAAGGTCAGGATAAGATCTATTACCTGACAGCCGATAGCTATGCGGCAGCGAAGAATAGCCCTCACTTAGAACAGTTTAAGTCGAAAGGTATTGAAGTCATTCTGATGTATGACCGCATTGATGAATGGCTGATGAACTATCTGACTGAGTTTGACGGCAAACAGTTCCAGTCCATCACTAAAGCCGGGCTTGATTTGAGCCAGTTCGAGAACGAAGCTGAGAAAGAAAAACATAAAGAGACTGAAGAAGCATTCAAGACCGTTGTTGAGAGAACACAGTCTTATTTAGGGGATCGCGTCAAAGAAGTCCGTACAACCTTTAAACTTGCTTCAACACCTGCGGTTGTTGTGACCGATGATTATGAAATCGGCACACAAATGGCGAAGTTATTAGAAGCTGCGGGTCAGGCTGCGCCGGAAGTGAAATATATTCTGGAGTTGAACCCGGAACATGATCTGGTTAAGAAAATGGCAGATGAGCCTGATGAAGAACAGTTTGGCCGTTGGGTTGAGATTCTGTTAGGTCAGGCGATGCTGGCAGAAAGAGGCTCTATGGAAGATCCTGCTCAATTCCTGAGTGCGGTTAACCGGCTCTTGACTAAGGTTCAATAAGTTCTTTGCTATTGAATAAGCCCGTAATGCGGGCTTATTTTTTTCATTGATGTAAGTTGATGAAAATAATTGATATTTTGTATCATATTTGTCACAGATCTTCAGATAACTATTAATCTTTAGTCGTACCTGACGTTCACAAATGAATCCTTATGATAGAATCGCAGACTTGAATGTCTTGGGGAAGGCGTGTATTTTGCTCGCCTATTGAATGGTCTGATGACTTGAATTTCACGCTTATACCGAAACTTTCCGTGATAACACGAATGCAGTGAGTTTCGGTATAATTCATCATTTTCTAAAGAGGATTAAACATGCGCATCATTCTTCTGGGTGCTCCAGGTGCAGGTAAAGGGACACAAGCTCAGTTCATTATGGAGAAATATGGGATTCCACAAATTTCTACCGGTGACATGCTTCGTGCTGCAATTAAAGCCGGCACTGAACTTGGTAAGCAAGCCAAAGCAGTTATCGATGCTGGTCAGTTAGTTTCTGATGATATTATTCTGGGATTGATTCAAGAACGTATTGCTCAACCTGATTGTGAGAAAGGTTTCTTGCTTGATGGTTTTCCCCGGACAATTCCGCAAGCGGATGGTCTGAAAGCAATGGGGATTGAGATTGATTACGTGATCGAGTTCGATGTGGCAGATAAAGTGATTGTAGAGCGCATGGCTGGCCGTCGGGCTCACCTGGCCTCAGGCCGGACTTATCATGTGGTATATAACCCGCCCAAAGTTGAAGGGAAAGATGATGTGACCGGTGAAGATCTGGTGATTCGTGATGACGACAAAGAAGAAACCGTTCGTTCACGTCTGGCTGTGTATCATGAACAGACGGCACCACTGATTGAGTACTACAGCAAAGAAGCGGCAGCAGGGAAAACCCAATATCTGAAATTGGATGGGACGAAACAAGTTGCGCAAGTAAGTGCCGATATTGAAAAAGCATTAGGATGATCCCCTCTGATTTATCGCTGACTGATAGTCATCGATAACGGGATAACGGGATAGCTTGACAGATAAAAATCCAGAGTCTTTCGAGGCTCTGGATTTTTTTATCCAGTCGCTGCTCTCGCTAAAAATCGTGATAGAGTATAGCCTGTAGTATTGTTGATGATTATTTGACTGAATAGGTGAAATCTGACGTGATATATCCAGCAAAAAAACAAGGTGTACTGTTAGTGAATTTGGGAACACCGGCAGCAGCAACACCAGCCGCGGTGAAAGCATTTTTGGCTGAATTCCTTTCTGACTCGCGTGTTATTGATCTTTCTCCTTGGGTCTGGCGTCCGTTATTACACGGAGTCATTCTACCCATTCGTTCACCGAAAGTTGCGCGGTTATACCAACAAATCTGGATGGATGGTGGCTCACCGTTAATGGTGTACTCAATGCGCCAGCGCGATAAATTGGCGAAATTGCTTGATATGCCGGTTGAGGTTGGGATGACCTACGGTCAGCCAAGTGTTCGGGATGGATTGCAACGTTTAATGGCACAGCAGGTTGAATCTGTGACGGTATTACCGCTTTATCCGCAATACTCAGGAACCACGACAGCAGCGGTTTATGACGCCGTCGCCAATGCATTGAAGTCATTTCCGGTTGTCCCTGAACTGCATATCATTCGCGATCATTATCATCATCCTCTGTATATCCGGGCACTCGCTGAAAAAGTCCGGCAGTCTTGGGAAACGCATGGGCGGGGAGATTACCTGCTCTGTTCCTATCATGGCATTCCGCAGCGCTATGCAGATAACGGTGATGTTTATCCACAGCATTGTATTGAGACAACCCGGCTACTTGCTGCTGAACTGGGATTAGAGACACATCAAATCGGTACAGCGTATCAATCCCGTTTCGGCAAAGAAGTGTGGTTGCAACCTTATACCGATAAGACATTAGAAAATCTTCCCCGGAATGGTATCAAGAACCTGGACATCATTTCTCCGGCATTCGCGGTGGATTGTCTGGAAACGCTGGAAGAAATCGCGCAAGAGGGCAAAGAGACTTTTCTGCATGCTGGTGGAGAGGTTTACAACTTCATTGGCTGTCTGAACGATTCAGATACCTATGTGTCTTTATTCGCCGAATTGGTGAAACATTCGACAAACAAACATGAATAAGTGTTTATACATGTACCTTCTGTAAAACTGTTGCTAGGGTTTATATATGAGGGAGAAAAATGGTTGTCAGAATATGAAACAATGGTATTTACTGTATTGTAAGCGTGGAGAGCAGCAACGAGCCAAATGCCATTTGGAAAACCAGGGCGTTGAGTGTTATTACCCTGAAATTAAAGTCGAGAAAATTCTTCGGGGAAAAAAGCAGACGTTGCTTGAGCCGCTGTTTCCTTCTTATATGTTTGTCCATTTTGACTATGAAATTGGTCCCAGTTTTGTTTCTGTCCGTTCGACAAGAGGTGTGACTGATTTCATTCGTTTCGGGCAACATCCGAAGCAAGTCAGCGCTGAGTTGGTTGAGTATTTAAAAGCGTTGGAGTCTGACTCTCAGTCCCTGCAACAGAGTATGCCACAACGCGGGCAGGTGATTCGGGTGAAAGGCGGACAATTTGCCGGAATTGAAGCGATCTATCAGGAAGCTGATGGAGAAAAGCGTTCGATCATGCTGGTGAAAATGATTAGTCAGACGGTTGCGATGAGCTTCGATAACCGGGATCTGGAACTGTCTTAACGAACGGTCTCATTCAATGACCGTTTTTAAGCAGGTATGTGCGATTACGATTCAATAAAAACAGCAGGATATCTCCTGCTGTTTTTTTGTGATAACTCGTTTTGAATCAAAGCTTAATAAGCTTCCTGATGAACGTTTTTCACAGCGCGCCCGGATGGGTCAATACAGTTTTTAAACGATTCGTCCCATTCAATGGCTTTTGCTGATGAACAGGCAACGGATGGGCCTCCCGGTACACATTTTGCTGCTGATTCCAGCGGGAATAGCTCCTCAAAAATTTCCCGGTATACATAACCTTCTTTGGTTGTCGGTGTGTTGTAAGGGAAGCGGAACTGCGCTGTTTCCATCTGCTGGTCGGTGATTTTTTCTTCTGCGACTGCTTTGAGGGTATCAATCCAGCCATAGCCGACACCATCTGAAAACTGTTCTTTCTGCCGCCAGGCAATGGAATCAGGCAGGTAGTGTTCAAAGCATTCACGCAAGATATGTTTTTCCATTTTGCCGTTGCCGCACATCTTATCTTTCGGGTTTAGACGCATAGCAATATCGATAAACTCTTTATCTAAGAATGGGACGCGTCCTTCAACACCCCAAGCGGCCAGAGATTTGTTGGCGCGTGCACAGTCGAACATATTTAACGCCAGTAGCTTACGAACGGTTTCCTCATGGAACTCACGGGCGTTCGGAGCTTTGTGGAAATAAAGATATCCCCCGAAAATTTCATCAGCACCTTCACCGGAAAGCACCATTTTAATCCCCATCGCTTTGATTTTTCGCCCCATCAAAAACATTGGTGTTGATGCACGGATGGTTGTTACATCATATGTTTCGATGTGGTAAATGACATCACGAATCGCATCCAGACCTTCCTGAATGGTATAGGTCATCTCATGGTGAACCGTGCCGATTTTAGTCGCAACTTCCCGGGCGGCTTTGAGATCCGGTGCACCTTCCAGACCAATTGCAAATGAGTGTAACTGAGGCCACCAAGCTGCTGATTGTTCATCATCTTCAATCCGCATCGCAGCGAAGCGTTTCGCGATAGCTGAAGTAATCGATGAATCCAACCCACCGGATAACAGTACGCCGTAAGGAACGTCGGTCATCAGTTGCCGCTTAACCGCGGCTTCCAAGGCTTCGGTCAGTTGCGCTTTATCGGTGACATTATCTTCAACGGCACTATAGTCGTTCCAGTCTCGCATATAGTAGCGAACGGGTTCTTGATCGGTGGAACCGTAATAGCAGCCCGGAGGAAATTCACTAATCGTTTTACAGACCGGAACCAACGCTTTCATTTCTGAGGCGATATAGTAGTTTCCATGTTCATCGGTGCCTTGATAGAGCGGGATGATACCAATGTGATCACGACCAACCAAATACTGGTTTTTTTCCTCATCGTACAGAATAAAAGCGAAGATGCCGTTGAGTTCTTCAAGTAAATCAGCGCCCATCTCCTGATAAAGAGCCAGAATGACTTCACAGTCAGAATCGGTCTGGAAATCATACTTGCCTTCGTAACGGGCTCTGATTTCTTTGTGGTTATAGATTTCACCATTGACGGCGAGTATATGTTTTTTATTCGGGCTGTAGATTGGCTGAGCACCACTATTCAGGCCCACGATGGCCAGTCTTTCATGTGCCAGAATTGCATGATCCGATGCATAAATACCCGACCAGTCCGGACCACGGTGACGAAGTTTTTTGGACATTTCCAATGCCAGCGGCCGTAGCTTCGATGCATCGCTTTTTATATCTAAGATGCCAAATATAGAACACATACTCATTCCCTTATGATTTTCTGCTTTGGTTGTTAATGTGCCACTTTTTTCAGAAAAGACAACCCTTGTCTGTATCGGTTTCTATTAAAAGTGCACTTAAGGTGAATTTAATTTATTTATTTCGTTATTTGATTAAATTATTTCTAATTTATGATGTGTTGTGGTTGTTATTTGTTCAATATTGGTCGGTTGATATCGGGAGTCGGGGAGGGGGAAATCGACCAAGGCAACCGGATTGGTTACCTTGGCGCATCAATACAGTGATTACTCTTCAAGAAGTTTTTGGAGTAAAACACCATTTAACATGGCTCGTTTGATCATGGCAAAAGCGGCAATCGGCGGCTGCTTATAAACTTGTGAGGCCACAATCGGGAGGTTTTTATAGAATGCTTTCAGCGATTGATTCTGCACATTGCGTTCGATAGCCGGAAAAATCAGATCTTGTGCTGTAGTTATATCCCCGGCAATGATAATTTTTTGCGGATTAAACAAGTTGACGGTAATGGCAACGGCCTTACCTAAATGGTCACCCACTTTTATCAGGGTCTGACGTGCCAGTTCATCGCCCTGATTGGCATGATCGCAAATATCGTTAATCGTAATCTGTTCCAGTTCAGCCAGCGTTGACTGATAGCCCTGGTCAAGAAACTGTCTGACCCGCTTCACGATTGCAGGGTTTGATGCCACTGTTTCCAGACAGCCGAAATTACCGCATTGGCACTGGGCACCCAGAGGATCGATCTGAATATGCCCGATTTCTCCGACGTTGCGGTTAAATCCGAGAAAAATCCGGCCATTGACGATCATCCCGGCTCCTGTTCCCCGGCCGACACTAATCAAAATCGAATCCTGACAATCCTGACTTGAACCAAAATAATGTTCTGCGAGGGCGAGCCCCCGGATATCATTGCCGATGAAACATTCGACGCCAAAGTGATCTTTGATGATATCTCCCATTGCGAGTTCATCGACATCGACATTGTGCATGTATTCAACCACGCCTGTTTCTGGATTAACCAGCCCGGGGAGAACCACCCCAATGGCAATCAGTTGTTGAATATAAGCCTGTTTTTCCCGGATAAAATGACGAATGTAATGCAGTAATCCTTCGATCAGTTCTTTTTGATGCAGATATTGAAACTCATGATAATCGGAAACAATTTCGTTGCCGCCCAGATCATAAAGACTGATCTGAATATAGTCGCGACCTAGTCTGACAGCGACGGAATGAAACGGAAGCACTTCAGTTTCAAGAGAAATAGCCCGGCGCCCACCGGTCGAGGCCTGTTGTGCCACTTCTTTAATGAGGCCTTTTTCCAACAGTTGACGGGTGATCTTTGTGACACTGGCAGGTGCTAACTGACTGATATCTGCAACCTGAATGCGAGAGATCGGACCCTGTTGATCGATGAGCCGATACACAGCGGCACTATTAAGTTGTTTGACTAAATCTACATTACCTTTTTGCGTATCATTCATTGCTTATGCTGCTCGTGTTGCCCATTTTTTAATCTTGTCATCGGATTGTAAAATTTTTTATCGATGATAGCCTGCCCACATTGCTACTATATTTATTGTGTCGATTTGGTTACGTGATGTCTACGGTACTTTTCGCTATACCGGCAGACGGCGTACATTTACTGAGTTTATTTGTACGGTGATGGCTGGTGTTTAAGGCAGTCTCTTGTCTGACTGAGTCCAGAATATCCTGCCAAAGCGGTAATATACTGCCTTATCGCTAAAAATAAAGTCCTCTCCAGCCGCAGCTGTAGGAGCTGTGGCATTGGTCACTAATCTTTTGCCATCCCAGTCTACTTTTTCGCAAGATTTGCTGAATATAAATGCGAATTATGATGGCGCTCTTGATGTGCAATCCCGCAGTAAAAGTCAGAAATACCGTTTTATCGATGTAAAATGATCGATCTCAGGAAATAATCTGAAGAATATCCCGGAATCATATTGTGTAATCACAAAGAATTGTGGATCATTAGGGGTGTTAATTTTTATATCCTAACAGCAAAATTATTCATGGTGTACTTGTCTGGATTCCAGCAGATGAGTCACGGTCCTGAGAATACAAAATTATTGAGGTGTTATAGATGAGTGAAGCTGAGGCTCGTCCATCGAACTTTATCCGTCAGATTATTGATAAAGATTTGGCTGAAGGCAAACATACCAGTGTGCATACCCGATTCCCACCGGAGCCGAACGGCTATCTTCATATCGGACATGCGAAATCAATTTGTTTGAATTTCGGTATTGCTCAGGATTATCAGGGCCAGTGTAACTTACGTTTTGATGATACAAATCCAGAAAAAGAGAACATCGAATATGTTGAGTCGATTAAAAAAGACGTCAACTGGTTAGGTTTTCAATGGGCTGGCGAGGTATGTTATTCCTCTGATTATTTTGATCAACTGTATCGTTATGCAGTTGAGTTGATTGAGAAAGGTCTGGCTTACGTTGAAGAACTGACACCGGAACAAATCCGTGAGTACCGGGGAACCTTGACTCAGCCGGGCAAAGAAAGTCCTTACCGTGATCGCAGTGTTGAAGAAAATCTCGCGTTGTTTGAAAAAATGCGCAGTGGTGGCTTTCAGGAAGGTGAAGCCTGTTTACGTGCCAAAATCGATATGGCTTCTTCTTTTATCGTCTTGCGTGATCCGGTTTTATACCGAGTCCGTTTTGCCGAGCATCACCAGACAGGTAATCAATGGTGTATTTATCCGATGTACGATTTTACTCACTGTATTTCGGATGCATTGGAAGGGATTACTCACTCGCTGTGTACGCTAGAGTTTCAGGATAACCGACGATTGTATGATTGGGTATTGGATAATATTACGGTTCCCTGCCATCCGAGACAGTATGAATTCAGCCGTTTAAATCTTGAATATACGGTGATGTCGAAGCGCAAACTCAATCAATTGGTGTCTGAACAGTTGGTTTCAGGGTGGGATGACCCACGGATGCCGACCATTTCTGGTCTGCGTCGGCGCGGGTTTACACCGGCATCGATTCGCGAGTTCTGTAAACGCATCGGTGTGACGAAGCAAGACAATATGATTGAATTTGGTTCGTTGGAATCCTGTATTCGTGATGACCTGAATGAAAATGCGCCCAGAGCAATGGCAGTATTGGATCCCGTCAAAATTGTGATTGAAAATTATGCTGCTGATACGGTGGAAATGCTGGACGTTGCCAACCATCCGAACCAGCCTGAGATGGGAAGTCGCCAAGTTGCCTTTAGCCGGGAAGTTTGGATTGAGCGTGAAGATTTTCGTGAAGAAGCGAACAAGAAATATAAACGCCTTGTGTTGGGTAAAGAAGTCCGTTTACGTGGCGCTTATGTGATTAAAGCGGAACGGATTGAAAAAGACAGCGCTGGTGAAATCACAACCATTTACTGTACTTATGACCCTGATACCTTGGGGAAAAACCCAGCAGATGGCCGCAAAGTTAAAGGTGTTATTCACTGGGTTTCCGTCAGTCAAGGTGTTCCCGCTGAATTCCGACTGTATGATCGACTCTTCTCGGTTGCTAACCCGGCAGCAGAGGAAGATTTTACTCAAGTTTTAAATCCTGATTCTCTGATTCGTAAGCACGGTTTTGTGGAAGCGAGTTTAACCGAAGCACAACCAGAATTCGGTTATCAGTTTGAACGCTTAGGTTATTTTTGTGTCGATAACCGAGATTCTTCTCCTGAATCATTAGTGTTTAACCGGACTGTCGGTTTAAGAGATACATGGGCGAAAATTGAAGCGGCCTGATTGACTTTGATGAGTAATAAAAAGCCAGCAAATTGCTGGCTTTTTTACTGTTCAAATCATGGTCTTGTGAAGAGAATAACTGATTTTATCCGATGCTGTTTGGATATGTGAGGGGCTCTGAGTGACCCAGAAAAGTGGAAAATGTGTGAGATGCGCGCAATTATTGTAGGCAAAACAGTTTTTTTCCGGATAACCTATAGTTTTGCTGGTGTAATCCGATATATTTAACAGATTATTGAATTCACTATTACCTAAGCACATAGCTGAGCTTTATATGCGTCAATTTTTAAAACGTCTGTTGTTACCTCTTACAATAGCAGCCGTGGGTCAGATTTTTCTTGTTCATGCAGAAGGTATTCGTCTGCTTGGGCCGACAGGTCAGGTGCAGTCATCACCCCAATACAGTGAAGCGGTGAGGTCTTCTGCTGCACAGTCAAATAATGAGCCTTCAAAATTTTATGGCCCCACTTCCGAAACAGAAACACTATGGTCGATTGCCTCAAAACTCCGACCGTCAAATCAAGTGACCGTTCAGCAAACGCTGCTTGCACTCTATCAGTTAAATCCTGAATCGTTTGAACAACAGAATATACACAGTTTAATTCCGGGAAGCCGCTTACGCATTCCATCACTCGTTCAGATTCGCAGTGTCACCACAGAAGAAGCAACGCGGGTCATGCAGGCTCATCAGCAACGGTTAGATCAGGCCAGTCGTCTTGCATCAACGGGCTCGGCCTCTACGGCAGGTTCACGCACTGTGAAACCGGCAGAACCTGTGTCTGCTAAAGCCGAAACACCACCGGCAACACAACCTGATACAAAGCCTACACAACAGGCTGAACCGCAGCAAGAGAGCCCACCGGCAGAAAAAATTATCCCGTCAGAGCAACCCGCTCAGACAGAAGCGCCACAGTCAGTGTTGTCATTCTCATCATCAGATGCGACAGGTGCAGACTCAGAAATTCTGGCGCTTGAAGAAAAAAACCATCGTTTAACACTCATGTTGTCAAAAGTTCAGGCAGAAGTGAGTGATCTGAAGAATGAACTGGGTGATGAGAACAAAGTCCGTACTGAAGTTGAAAAGTTACTGGCTGAAGAGCGCCTCAAGCGTGCTGAGGCTGAGCGGATGGCGCCTACATCACTAGACAAGCTGTTGTCCAACGGATGGGCGGTGGGAGCTCTCGCTCTGATTCCCGGATTACTTATCGCTCTACTGGTTATGTGGTTGGTTGGCCGGAAAAAATCATCAGATACACAATCTGATGTGGCAACTGAGCCGAAGGATGTGAGTGATAAACCGGTTAGTATCGGAGATACCGCTTATGGTGGTGATGATGAACTCGACGATTTGTCACTTGACGATGATCTCTTCAGTACGACAAACCCTGAAGCCGAAGAAAATGAGACTCAGGACGAAGCAGATACAGATGATGTGTTTGCAGAACTGGATGATGTTGATCTTGATTTGGATCTGGGGGATGAAAGTGAGGAAGATCTGTTTGCCAGCATCGATGACGATGGTGATTTAGTCGATACTGATCTTGATAGTGACTTCTCTGAAGGGCCGAATGGCATCAGTGTTAACGGTGAAGATAAAGCTGTTGGTCTGGAAGAGATGGAGCGCGCGCTTGAGGATGCATCTCTCGCTTCTGACGATGAAGAGCCAGCTGAACATGAAGATTTCGATCTTTCCGGTGACGATCAGATTGGTATGTCTCAGGACGATATTGAAGCACTGCTGGATGGTGATGGACTTGAAGATGATTTGGAAACGGATGATCTTGATCAGTCGATGCTCGATGACCTGCTGGCCGGAGAACAAGATGATGAATTCGATCTGGGAAATGCCGGGGTTGCTTCTGATAGCGATCTGGAAGCTTTATTTGACAGTATCGAACAACAGGCCGACTTGGAGCAGTTAGAAGCCAATAGTCAGGATGATTCATTTTTAGATGAAGCATTCGATGTACCAGAGACATCTGAAGATGAAACAGAAAGTGCTACAGATGAAAGTACCGCATTGCTGGATGAGCTATTGGATGAATCGGATGATTTAGATGACGATGAGCTTAATTGGGATAAAGAATTAGAAGATCTGGGCGGCTTAGATTTAGCGGATGATAGTGATGATACGTTTGATTTTGAAACCTTTGATCTTGATGAAGACTTCGATGCCGATACTGAGCTGGATGAAGATACGACTCCGATTGATGACGGAACCGAGTTATTTGATGAATTACTAGAAATTGAACAGCATAGTGCCGAGGAAGATGACGATTTTAACCGTGAAGGGTTTATTGATGATCTGATAAGTTCTGCACCGGATAAAGACCCATTATTAGATGAAGTTGATTTTGAAGCACCTGCTTCAGCCGATGCGGAAGAGGGCTCTGACGATTTTGATTTCAACCCAGAAATTGAAGGAAGTGATCAGGTTGATGAAGATGAGCCTGTTCCAGCGAATGAATTTGGAGTGCCGCAAGATACGGATTGGGATCTGACTGAAGAGCCAGAAGAAGAGCCAGAACCGTCTCCTTCATCGACCACAGATGACGAGGACGTCACAACATCTGAACTGTCTGAGTTAGATGAGCTGGCAGCCCTGAGCGACGCTGATGAACCGGCTGTACTGAATGAGTCCGATGCAGTTCAGGATGATGATGAACCAGTCCAAAGTGACTCAGAGCTAACGCCTGAGGCTGATTCAGCATCTGAAGCGCAGCCAAGCGAGACACCGGAATCATCCACAGCAGAGACTCCTATCGCAGCCGATGATACCCCTGAAGCCGACATCGATACTGAGCAAACCATCGAGCCGGAAGCGATGCAAGCAGAAGCCGCGCCCGAGCAACCGGAGCCTGATGACTTATCTGATTTTATCGATGATGACGCATTACCTGAATTCGATGAAACAGCGGCATTGGATGAGTCTGATGCAGTTCAGGATGATACCGATGAGCCAGTCCAAAGCGATTCAGATCTAACGCCTGAGGTTGATTCAGTATCTGAAGCACAGCCAAGCGAGACACCGGAATCGTCCACAGCTGAGACTCCTGTCGCGGCCGATGATGCCCCTGAAGCCGACATCGATGCTGAGCAAACCATCGAGCCGGAAGCAACGCAAGCAGAAGCCGCGCCCGAGCAACCGGAGCCTGACGACTTATCTGATTTTATCGATGATGATGCGTTGCCTGAATTCGATGAAACGGCGGCATTGGATGAGTCCGATGTAGTTCAGGATGATACCGATGAGCCAGAACAAAGCGATTCAGATCTAACGGCTGAGGTTGATTCAGCATCTGAAGCGCAGCCAAGTGAGACACCGGAATCATCCACAGCAGAGAGTCCTGTCGCGGCTGATGAGGCCCCTGAAACCGACATCGATGCTGAGCAATCCATCGAGCCGGAAGCGACGCAAGCAGAAGCTGCGACCGAGCAACCGGAGCCTGATGACTTATCTGATTTTATCGCGGATGATGTGTTGCCTGAATTCGATGAAACGGCGGCATTGGATGAGTCTGATGCAGTTCAGGATGATACCGATGAACCAGTCCAAAGCGATTCAAATCTAACGCCTGAGGCTGATTCAGCACTTGAAGCACAGCCGGAATCATCCACAGCAGAGAGTCCTGTCGAGGCCGATGATACCCCTGAAACCGACATCGATGCTGAGCAAACCATCGAGCCGGAAGCGACGCAAGCAGAAGCCGCGACCGAGCAACCGGAGCCTGATGACTTATCTGATTTTATCGCGGATGATGCGTTGCCTGAATTCGATGAAACGGCGGCATTGGATGAGTCTGATACAGTTCAGGATGACACCGATGAGCCAGAACAAAGCGATTCAGA
The DNA here is from genome assembly GCF_900163965.1 of Vibrio ruber DSM 16370. Lineage (GTDB taxonomy): Bacteria > Pseudomonadota > Gammaproteobacteria > Enterobacterales > Vibrionaceae > Vibrio > Vibrio ruber. Next base: position 872 of record NZ_FULE01000006.1, on the reverse strand, counting down.
TCTAACGGGTGAGGTTGATTCAGCATCTGAAGCGCAGCCAAGCGAGACACCGGAATCATCCACAGCAGAGAGTCCTGTCGCGGCTGATGATGCCCCTGAAACCGACATCGATGCTGAGCAATCCATCGAGCCGGAAGCAACGCAAGCAGAAGCCGCGCCCGAGCAACCGGAGCCTGACGACTTATCTGATTTTATCGCGGATGATGCGTTGCCTGAATTCGATGAAACAGCGGCACTGGATGAGTCCGATGTAGTTCAGGATGATACCGATGAGCCAGAACAAAGCGATTCAGATCTAACGGCTGAGGTTAATTCAGTATCTGAAGCGCAGCCAAGCGAGGAACCGGAATCGTCCGCAGCAGAGACTCCTGTCGCAGCCGATGATACTCCTGAAACCGATATCGATGCTGAGCAACCCATCGAGCCGGAAGCAACGCAAGCAGAAGCCGCGCCCGGGCAACCGGAGCCTGACGACTTATCTGATTTCATTGATGATGACGCATTACCTGAATTTGATGAACTTGCAGCGCTGAACGAATCTGATGTGCCGCAGACTGATGCAGATGAGCCAGCGCCCGAACAACCGGAGCCTGACGACTTATCTGATTTCATTGATGATGACGCATTACCTGAATTCGATGAACTTGCAGCGCTGAACGAATCTGATGTGCCGCAGACTGATGCAGATGAGCCAGCGCCCGAACAACCGGAGCCTGACGACTTATCTGATTTTATCGCTGATGACGCATTACCTGAATTTGATGAACTTGCAGCGCTGAACGAATCTGATGTGCCGCAGACTGATGCAGATGAGCCAGCGCCCGAACAACCGGAGCCTGACGACTTATCTGATTTTATCGCTGATGACGCAT
>NZ_FULE01000042.1 GCF_900163965.1 Vibrio ruber DSM 16370 | reverse complement strand
GGGGGGGGAGATATTCATATCGCGGAAGCGATATTTGAACATAAGATATAATGATAATGGATTGAAATTGTGACCTTTTTCCCTGATGATGCGGTGCTCATCATATTTATGACATGATTTCAGGCATGGTCTGATATGGTGTTGTTCATTGATTCAAAAAATAATATTACTGAAAACACAACAAGTTACGGAATGATTCATCATGACAATTCATTTATTGAAGAACGGAATGCGTCGGTTGTTAACCGGCCTGCTCGTCGGCGCCGCTGCCTTTTCTGCCACTACGACACTCGCGACCGCATCCACCATTGAGGGTATTTTAAAGTCAGGTGAGCTTAAATTCTGTTTTGAAGCCGGTTATGTGCCGTTTGAGATGACCAGTAAAGATGGGCGATTTATCGGTTTTGATATCGATATTGCCAAACATATGGCCCATTCGATCGATGTGAAATTTGTGCCGGTCAATACCGCATGGGATGGTATTATCCCGGCATTGCAGACCGGAAAATGTGACTTTATCGGAGGGATGACGGTGACGCCGAAACGCAATCTGAAAGTATCGTTTGCCGATGCTTATATGCAGATTGGCCAGACCGTTCTACTGTCACCGAAGCTCGCGGGAAAAATTCATAGCTATCGGGATTTGAATGATGCCAAGTATACGGTGACGACCCAAATGGGAACGACCGGTGCACAAGCGGCAAAGAAATATCTGTCACAAGCGAAGGTAGATCTCTACGATACGTCTGCCGATGCGGTGTTGCAGGTTGCCAATGGCCGGGCGGATGCTTTCGTCTACGATTTGCCTTATAACGCCATGTACGCGGCACAACATCCGCAACAGGTGGTACATCTGGATGAAGCGTTCACATTCGAACCGTTGGGCTGGGCTGTTCGTCGGGGAGACATGGAATTTGTCAACTTCTTGAATAATTATTTAAAACAGATCCGTGGTGACGGGACGTATGAACGGATTTACAACAAATGGTTTAAGTCAGACCGTTGGATCAACAACGTGCAGTAACTCATTTGTGCCAGTTTTTCTCCGATGCTGGCGACAGAATAGAAAAACACCGATTGCTTCGGTGTTTTTTTATGGACGGATATTCACCTCGACGCGCGACTTGAAGTGACTTTCAGTGATTGGGCGACAGAGAATCAACGATGAGCATTCTCATGTTCAAGCAGCCAACGCTTACGCTCGAGCCCTCCGGCATAACCGACCAGCTTGCCGTTTTTGCCGATGACACGATGACATGGAATAATAATGGCGATGCGGTTATGCCCGTTGGCAGAAGCAACTGCCCGGACTGCGGTGGGTTTATTGATCGCTTCCGCCTGTTGCTGATAAGACGCTGTCGAGCCATATTCGATTTGCTGTAAAGCTTGCCATACTTCTTTTTGGAAGGGGGTTCCCGGTGAGTGAATGCTCACGTCAAATTGCTTGCGTGTCCCTGCGAAATACTCGTCAATTTCTTGTTTCGCCTGACGAATATGGTCATTCTCCCCATTGATAATGGTTGCTTTTAATAAACGTTGTAAATCCCGGAATTCCGTTTCCAGCATACGTCGTTCGACGAATTCCAGCAAACAGATGCCTTCATCGGTTGCACAGACGAACATTGGTCCCAGTGGTGTGGTAAACCGATTGATTAGGATGACTTGACTATTGTTACTTTGGCTTGGTGATTTTCCCATAACTTTCTTAAACGTATATCCGAATCCACTCAACGAGTCATATCCCATGTCGTAGGCTGTGTCCATGAGTTTCTTTCCTTCTTTGAGTTCGACCAGCGCATTATTGATACGATACATTCGCTGGAAGGTATGAAAAGTAATGCCATAGTTTTTCTTAAACCAGCGACGCACCATCTCCGGTTGTATCTGGTGCTGTCTCAACTGGCTATCTGACACTTTTTCTTTCGGGTGCCGGCGGATCAGCTCGATAGCCAGCGCGACAGGCGAGGGTGCTTCACTGGCATTTTCGGTCGGTTTACAAATTTTGCAGGGACGAAAACCGGCATCCAGTGCCGCTTTGAATGTCGGATAAAAATCAACATTTTCTTTTTTTGGCTTGCGGGCCCGGCAGGTGGCGATACAGAAGATTGATGTCGTTTTGACCCCGGCATAGAAAGTCCCGACATAGCTGGGATCTTTATCTATCAGTGCCTGATAGTAACGGTTGATCTGCTGCGGGTTGGTAATTGGCTGTCCATGTCTTTGCATCGGGGGCGGTCTTCTTTTGTATTCGATGGCAAAAAGATACAGGCAAAAAACGCGGGATGACAACCAATAAATTGACAACTATTTTTTTGTCCGGGCCTGGTCAGTGCCGGAACCATTCACTCTGATAAGATCTGACGAAATGTCAGACTGATCCGTTGCTCGGTGACCTTGTTACTTTTGTTGATGCCGTGTCGCCAGTAATGCTGAATCGGACCTTCCATAATCAGCAATGAACCATCTGTGGGAGTGATAGTGAAGCGGTCTACACCGTTACGGTGTCTGAACTGCAAGGGTCTGGCCGTACCGAAGGTAAGCATCGCGACGACCGGGTTTGAGCCTAATTCGGGTTCATTGTCAGCGTGCATCCCCATATTGTGTTGCCCGTGTTGATACCAGTTGCCCAATACCGAGTTAAACGGGCACCCTGACACGTCTTCGACAATTGTCTTGAGTTGTTTCAATAGCGGTGGCCATGGCGTGGGTTCCAGACGAACTTTTGAATAAGTGTATGCTTTGTCACCGTACCAACATTGTAGTCTGGGAGTATGATAATGGCGCCCGAACAGGTAGACATCGCCCTGATACCAGTCCAGTGAGTTTTGCAATGCGTGTGACAGTGCATCCGTCTCGGTAAGGAGCGAGTCTATATAGCGTAGCCTGCCATCCGGCAGCTCAATCGTTTCAATCGCTGCTGCTTCAAGCAGATGCGTTTCAGGATTCTGGTTGGAAACGATCATGGCGGATAAACCCATCAATTTGTGAGGCAAGCGTTTGTGCGTACAGCATCGTGGTATGCGTATAGCGAATTTCAAGATGATCGGTCATCCCGGGGATTTTGGTTTCTTCAACGGTGACCGTGCCGTCTGATGCTGAGTCATACCCCAATAGCATCGGACGAAACCCGAAAGCAACGGTGCCGGCGATGCTGCCGAGTTTTTGGGGAAAGCGCCACTCATCTTGATGTTGCTGCAAGCCATGATTGGGGGAATTACCGAGAATCATGCCAAAGCCCATTGCCTGAATTTTGCCGATAATCGATGCCCCCTGAAGAGGTGAACCAAGTGTTACCACATGAGAAATCTGCGTGGTGGATGGCTGACGGGAGGCGAGATAATTTTTGATCATCAGCCCACCGAGACTGTGACCGACCAGAATATTGGTATGGGTCTCATCGAGCGCTGCATCAATGTTGCTAAATAGTTTCTCATCATCAATGGCGACAGTATTGTAGCTGAGAACCTCAGTGGTATAACCGAGCTGATTTAATCGCTGACGCAGCGGCTGTAGCGCGACACCATGCATGTACAAACCGTGGAGGAGAATGATTTTCATAGACTCTTTCATGTCAGATTTCCTAAAGACTGAACTGCATCGTATGGAGAAACTGGATCATGTGCAATATCGCTGATCATGATGTGATGAGCACATCCAGTCATTTAAATTGGAGCAGTTTTGTTGCATTCAATCGTTAGTATAACGCGTTACTCGTCTGCCATGATCTGTTGAAGCAGGTTACTTTCGTGCAGGGCCCGCTTAATTAATGCATACCCCCCAATCGTGTCCTGTTGCTGAAAACGCGCTTGTTCAAGACGTAAATCTCCGGCAAAACTAGGAAGGGTCTGGCGTTGGATTTGTTCCAGCAACAGGGGAAATAAGACCGGGGCCGTCTGAATCATCTCTCCGGCAAACAGAATTTTTTCCGGGTTGAAGACATTCACCAGCATCCCCAGCACACGACCAAGGTATTGCGCGGCTTGTCTGATGAGATGTGTTGCAACGGCATCACCCTGAAGTGCGGCATGGCAGAAGCGTTCTATCGTAAGATGCTCCGCAGATAAAACACTCTGATGGCCCCGTTGTAGCAGCTCTTTCGTTTGCTCAAGCAGGGCTTGATTGGAAACCACGGTCTCAAGACAACCAAAACTACCGCAGTGGCAGCGCTGGCCGAATGGATCAATCTGAATATGTCCGATTTCACCAATCGGACGATGTTTACCCAGCAGCAATTGACCATCGGTGATAATCCCGGCGCCGACACCGTGATGAATACTGATCAGAATAAAATCATCACACTGTTTGGCTTCTCCCAGATAGTATTCAGAGAGTGCTCTGGCTCGAATGTCATTGCCGATATAGACTGGCAGTGCCAGATCTTTCAGGGCTGAAGATAACTTGAGGCCGGCAATTTTATGATTGGGAGAGTAATGGATCATGCCGGATGTGGGATCGACCAGCCCGGCCATGGTAATAGCAATCGCAATCAACTTATGTGTCGCATACTGAGTGCGGATTTGACAGATTTCATCGCGGAGTGTGTCAACAATGCCTTGTGTATCGTGCGACTCAATCGGTGTTTGTTGAACATGATGGATCTGTCCGGATAAATCCATCAGGCTGGCTTGGATCATATCCCGTCCCAACCGGCAGGAGATAAAGTAGAAATTCCGTTGGTTGGTGGTCAGCGAGATTGCCGGTCGTCCTCCGGTTGAGGCTTGTTGTTCAACCTCGCTAATCAGGTTGTGAGCCAGTAGCTGACGCGTGATATTGGTGACACTGGCAGGTGCAAGTGCACTTTGTTGAGCAATCCGGACGCGGGAAATTGGCCCGTTTTGGTCAATTAACTGATAAACCAGTGCCGCATTGACCTGTTTGAGTTGCTCATGATTCGTCACTTGTCTGCTACGTTTGACCATTTACTGCATGTCCTTGTTAGTGCATCTCTTTTGTCCATTCGCCGTTGACCAGCGTGTTAATCACCTGATAAGCCGGATCGAGAATGGTCAGATTGGCAATCATACCGGGACGGATCGCTCCGAGCAGGTGATCCATTTTGATGGCTCGGGCCGGGTAGAGTGTTGCCATCCGAAAGGCTTCTTCCTGCGGAATATCGGCCTGTTCTACCAGTAGACGAATCCCTTCATTCATAGTGAGCGCGGAGCCGCCCAGCGTACCATTCTGATCGACGCACTGACCGTCACGGATAAATACCGGCGTGCCACAGAAATCAAACTCAGTCATCTCCGGTGGTGGCATTGCGGCAGCGGTCGCGTCTGTGACCAGACACAGCCGCTCACCCATGACTTTCTTCGCGGTGCGGATATTTGCCCAATGGACATGGTAACCATCAGCGATAATGCCGGCATAAACGTCATCACGGTCAAAGACCGCCCCGACAACACCGGGAGAACGACCATTCTCCATTGAGGTCATTGCATTATACAGATGTGTTGCAAAGCTTGCGCCCTGTTCAAAGGCTTGGTTGGCTTGCTCATAGGTTGCTGCTGTATGACCGATACTGACAACAATACCGGCTTTATGCAATTGTCTCAGATGTTCGCTGTGGTTCATCTCGGGTGCCAGAGTGACTTTTTTCAGCCACGGTGCCTGTTCCGACAACCAATTAATCATGTCATCGTCTGGCTGACGTAACTGCTGGAGCGGATGAATGCCTTTACGGACCGGATTGGTATAAGGGCCTTCAAGATGCATCCCCAATACCTGATGTTGATATTGGCTCATGTACTGGCGTGTTGTCTCTACCGCTTGGCGAATGACGTTGTCACTGTCACTGATCAAGGTTGGCAGAAAACTGGTGGTACCGGTTTGCAGGTTAGTGAGATGCATGTGCTCCAGCGTTGCCACGGTCGGTGTCGTATTGAACATCACGCCGCCACAGCCGTTCAACTGTAAGTCGATAAAGCCGGGAGACAAAATATGGCCATGCAGATCGAATCGGGGGATATCTTCAGACAGTTCTGACATCGGAACTAAAGCATGAATTTTTCCTTTGCTGATGACCACTGCTGTATCCAGTAATCTTTCATCGCCTGTCAGTATCTCACCGTGACATAGTGCGAACATTTATTCTGTTCCTCCAAATTTATCAATCTCAGCCGCTTCAAGTTGCTGAAAATAGCGTAATGTTTTGACTTTCAGTTCCATTGCTGCCGGTTCATCACAGATCAGAATACTCCGGGGATGCATCTGCAAAGCAGAAATGGTCCACAAATGGTTGACTGCGCCTTCAACACCAGCCTGAACTGCTAATGCTTTATTCGGCCCGGTGGCAAGAATCAAGACTTCTTTGGCATCCAGTAATGTGCCGACACCGACGGTGAGCGCCATTTTCGGCACCTGATTGACATCGTTGTCAAAGAAACGGGCGTTATCAATGATGGTTTCTTGGGTCAGAGTCTTGATGCGAGTTCTCGATGCTAAAGACGAGGCCGGTTCATTAAAGGCGATATGACCGTCACTGCCGACACCGCCAAAGAAGAGATGAATACCACCGACCTGCTTAATCGTTGCTTCATAGGCTTGACATTCTGCCTCTAAATCAGGCGCCATGCCATTTAAAATGTGAATATTCTTCTTCTGGATATCAACATGGTTAAAAAAGTTTTCAAACATAAAGTGGTGATAACTTTGAGGATGTTCCGGCGGCAGTCCGACATACTCGTCCATGTTGAATGTGGCCACATGTTCGAAACTGACTTCACCAGCCTGATAGAGTCGGATCAGTGCCTGATATGTCGTCAGTGGCGTACTGCCGGTGGGTAAGCCCAATACAAAAGGACGCTCGGCCGTTGGCTGAAAAGCTTTGATTTTTTCAACGATATAGTGTGCGGTCCAGTTGCCGACTTGTTGCTTGTTTTGCAAAGGTAATAAACGCATTTTTTCTCTCCATGCATCATACTGACACTCTGACTCGTCGCAGGGATTGCGTGTTCACTGGCCTATTTGTATCTGTTTTGCTCATACATGCCTGAGGAAATCACTACCTGAGAATACCAGAGTTTAAAGTGGACTTAATTTATATATTGAATAAACTTTCGATTAAGTGCAAATAAAATGTCGTTGTGCTTTACAAAATTATCATTTTTGTGACATATATATTAGGTCTTAGTTTACTGGATGAATTAAGATGTCTGTGTAATGTACGAATCATGTGATGGAGGATGCAATGAACGTACTGGGGTATTTACAAAAACTTGGCAAGGCAATTATGTTGCCGATTGCTATCTTGCCGGTGGCCGCGATTTTATTAAGGCTCGGACAACCGGATATGTTGAATATTGCATTTATGGCTCAGGCGGGCGGTGCCATCTTCGGCCAGTTACCGTTGTTGTTTGCCATTGGTATTGCCGTTGGTTTATCTCGCGGTGATGCAGGGGCTGCCGGTTTAGCGGGCGCCGTCGGATATCTGGTGCTGACGGAAGCGGCTAAAACCATCAATGCGGATATCAATATGTCATTCTTTGGTGGGATCGTTGCAGGGGTCGTTGCCGGTCATGTCTATAACCGCTTTCATCAAACCAGTTTACCGGCTTATCTTGCATTTTTCGGTGGAAAACGGTTAGTCCCGATTATGACCGGTCTGATAACGCTCATTCTGGCGGGTATCAGTGGTGTTGTCTGGCCTGCAATTCAACATGGTATCGACTCTTTTGGTCATACCGTCGCGCATTCCGGTGCATGGGGAGAGTTTGTCTACGGAACGTTAAATCGTGCGCTGATCCCAGTCGGGTTACATCATGTTTTAAACTCCATTTTCTGGTTCGGATTGGGTGAGTGTACCAAAGTCACTTACGAGTTAGTCGGTGGGTTGCATAACTTATGTCTTGCGCCTGAAGTGGCGAAAACATTAAGTGTTGGTGGTGCGATTTCAACCATTGACGGCAGTGTGATTCAGAGTATTGCGACCGAAACGACGCGTGGCGATCTTAACCGCTTTTTCGCGGGTGACCCATCAGCCGGGGTATTTATGACCGGTTACTTCCCAATCATGATGTTTGGTTTGCCCGGTGCTGCATTTGCCATGTACATGGCCGCACCGAAAAGTCGTCGTCCGCAAGTAGGCGGGATTTTGCTGTCTGTGGCGTTAACCGCATTTTTGACTGGTGTGACTGAGCCACTTGAGTTCCTGTTTATGTTCCTTGCACCGGTGTTATACATCATCCATGCGATACTGACCGGGATCTCGCTGGTTGTGACCAACTATCTGGGGATTCTCGATGGTTTTGGTTTCTCCGCAGGTCTGTTTGACTTTGTGATCAACTGGGGACTGGCAACCAAACCGGGGCTATTGCTGGTGGTGGGATTATGCTTCGGTGTGATCTATTTCTGTATCTTTTACTTTGCTATCCGTTGGTTTGATATTCCGACCCCGGGCAGAGAAAAAGATGAAGCGACAGTCCGTCCGTCCGCAGCCTCTGAAGATATTCAGACGCTGGCAGATGAATATATTCAAGCCTTGGGTGGCCGTGATAATCTGAAACAAATTGATGCATGTATTACACGCTTGCGTCTTTCTGTGAACAATATGGCTCAGATCGATGAAGTAAAAATCAAAGCATTGGGTGCCAGCGGGGTTGTGAAGCTGAATCGCACCGACTTGCAGGTTGTATTGGGTGCTAAGGCTGAATTGGTCGCGAATGCGATGAAAGGCGACGCTGAATATGACTAAGTGAAGATGAGGACTTCTGTGTGAATGCTCGGGACCCGGGGATTCAACTGATAGTCATGAAGAAAGAGTGTGCGATTTCGTACGCTCTTTTTTTGCGCTGGATAATGTGCGCTGAGCAATTGATACTGATTGAGAGGCGGGGAGTTGACGCAGTTTTTTCTTATCTGCCGGAGCGATGCTGACTTGCACGCCCTCAATGGATGAAATAACCTAGCAAATAAGTCAGGTAATTGGTAAGGTTGACAGAGATAGATTGAAACGGAAACACCTTATGTCTCTTTGGCAACAATTACCGATCAGCCACCGTTATGCTGAGCTGCCGCAAAGCTTTTACACCCGGGTTATGCCAACACCAGTGGATAATCCTCACTGGGTGACTTGGAATGCGCCGCTCGCTGCCAGTTTTGGTCTGAGCGAGACGCCTGATGATCTCTGGTTACAGATCTTTTCCGATGGTGAAGTTCCGGACTATTTTCAACCGTTGGCGATGAAGTATGCCGGCCATCAGTTCGGGGTCTATAACCCGGCACTGGGGGATGGGCGAGGGTTATTATTCGGTGCGATTGCCGATCAGCAAGGGCGTTGGTTTGATGTGCACCTTAAAGGCGCCGGGCTGACACCGTATTCCCGAATGGGGGATGGTCGGGCGGTGTTACGTTCCACCATCCGAGAATATCTGTGCAGTGAAGCAATGGCAGCGCTGGGGAATCAAACCACCCGGGCGTTGGGGATGATGGTCAGTGATACCCCCGTGTACCGTGAACGCGTTGAGCAGGGCGCTTTACTGATTCGTCTGGCAGAAACGCACATCCGTTTTGGCCATTTTGAACACTTTTTCTATACCGGGCAGCATGATGACTTACGTTTGCTGGCCGATAAAGTCATCGCCTGGCATTTCCCGGAACTTGAACCCTCATCAGAATCACCGCGAGAGCCGGTGTATCTGGCGATGTTCCGCGAAGTTGTCAAACGAACCGCTGAAATGATCGCTTTTTGGCAAGCGTACGGCTTTGCGCATGGGGTCATGAATACTGACAATATGTCGATTCTCGGGCAAACCTTCGATTATGGCCCATTTGCGTTTCTGGATGATTATGATCCCCATTTTATCTGCAACCATTCCGATTATCAGGGGCGTTATGCATTTGATATGCAACCGGGGATCGGTCTGTGGAACTTGACTGCATTGGCGAAGGCACTGACGCCGCTGGTTGATAAAGCTGAACTGGAAGTGGTGTTGCAAACTTATAGTGTACAGCTCAATCTGGAATACAGTCGTTTGCTCCGTAGTAAACTCGGATTACAACAGCGCCGGGACGAGGATAGTCAACTGTGTGATGAGATGTTTAGACTGATGGCGGATAACCGGGTTGACTACACACTGTTTTTCCGGCGGCTCTCATCGCTGGATCACCAACCGCTTGAAACGGTCACGACGTTATTTGAGAACCAGGATGCCGCGAAGCAGTGGTTACAACAGTATCTTGCCCGTTGTGAGCAGGAGTCGGATACGGTAGAACAGCGCTGCCAGTCGATGCGTCAGGTCAACCCGAAATATATCCTCCGTAACTATCTTGCCCAACAAGTGATAGATGCTGCTGAACAGGGTGACTTTCAGCCGTTAGAGCAATTGCTTACGGTTTTAAGAGCTCCCTATGATGAGCAGCCGATGTATGAATCCTATGCTGAGCAGCCACCGGCATGGGGAAAATGTCTCGAAATCAGCTGTTCGTCATAAGCTAACGTCTATCCTTAACTGACGTTCAGTTTTTATCACCATTCTTTCCTGACCGAGACCATCCCTGAGTGAACGTAAGATTGTTCAGGGATGTGTCATTTCTGACCCATTGGCCGGGAGGGGATGGAGGGTTTTTCACCCATTCTTGCCTGATGTTTTCCTGACGGATTGATCAGTTTTACAGCAATGTTGCTCTTAAGTTGCTGTTGTTACTAATTTGTTTTATTTGTTGATGGGTGTTGGCTCGTTATTTGCCTTGTTGTCAATAACGTGAATACCAAGCAGGTATTCAGTTTCTATAACAAGGAGAAAAAGATGTTTAAGCCTTTCACATTACTGACTGTATCTATACTTGCTGCGACCAGTTTTAATGCCGCGGCTTCCGAAGGCTGTGACCCGGGTGAAACCGTGATTAAATTCAGCCATGTCACCAATACGGATAAACATCCGAAAGGGATTGCCGCAGCATTGCTTGCTAAGCGAGTCAACAAAGAGATGGACGGAAAAGTTTGTATGGAAGTTTTCCCGAACTCAACCCTGTATGATGATGATAAAGTCTTGGAAGCCCTTTTAAATGGCGATGTGCAACTCGCGGCCCCTTCTCTTTCCAAGTTTGAAAAATTCACCAAAAAATATCGTATTTTCGATTTGCCATTTTTGTTTGACGATGTTGCAGCGGTTGACCGTTTCCAGAACTCTGCTGCCGGCGATAAACTGAAAAATGCCATGAAACGCCGCGGATTGCAGGGTTTGGCATTCTGGCACAACGGGATGAAACAGTTGTCTGCCAACAAACCGCTGATTGATCCAAAAGATGCCAAAGGATTGAAATTCCGCGTTCAGGCGTCTGATGTTCTGGTCGCTCAATTCGAGCAGTTGGGAGCTAACCCACAAAAGATGTCGTTTAAAGAAGTGTACGGTGGCTTACAGACCGGCGTCATTGATGGTCAGGAAAATACTTGGTCCAATATCTACGGTAAGAAATTCTTCGAAGTTCAGGACGGTATTACCGAAACCAACCACGGCATTCTGGATTATCTCGTGGTGACCTCAACGAAATTCTGGGACGGCCTGCCTGATGATGTGCGCAATCAGTTTGCACAGATTCTCAAGGAAGTCACGGCGACCCGTAATGCTGAATCAACTAAAGTCAACCTGACCAACCGTCAGAACATTATCGATGCCGGTGGTGTGGTGCGAACGCTGACACCTGCTCAACGTCAGAAATGGGTTGATGCGCTCAAACCTGTCTGGAAGAAATTTGAGAAAAATATCGGTCATGATCTGATCGAAGATGCACTCGCAGCAAACAAGAAGTAACTGTCGTAGTCACGCTATAAACATGTGCCCCACGCCACCGGAGTGGGGCACCTAGATGATAACAATGAGAGCGAAGATAGTTATGGACAATTCTTTCTTTTCTAAAGTCGGTCGTTTTACAGATTCGGTTGAAGAATTTCTGATCGCATTCTTTTTAGGCACGATGACTTTACTGACGTTTATCAATGTCATCTGTCGCTATGTATTTAATGACAACATACTGTGGGCCCTTGAACTGACAGTGTTTATGTTTGCCTGGATGGTTCTGGTTGGTGCGTCTTATGGGGTAAAAAAGCACTTTCATATTGGTGTTGATGTGATCATTAACATTGCTCCGGCAAAACTAAAGAAAACCTTCGCGGTGCTATCAGCATTCGCTTGTTTGAGTTTTGCCGTGCTGCTGTTGATTGGGTCGTGGAACTATTGGCATCCGTTTATTACCGAACGGGCTTGGTATGAAACCGATGATATTCCGATGCCGGGGTTCCTCCAGTTTTTAGCCGACTGGCTCAATGAAGGCGAGGCTTACGAGAAATTGCCACGATTTATTCCGTATATGGCGCTGCCTATCGGGATGGGGCTCCTGACATTGCGTTTTACGCAAGCCGCGTACCAGATTTTGACTGGCAAGATGGATCGTCTGATTGCCTCGCATGAGGGAGAAGACGAGTTAGAAACACTGAAGTCAGAATTGCAGCAAGACATTGATGCGGATTCTGAAAAATCAATGCCGTCATCGGATCGCAAGGAGTAATCATCATGGCTGTTTTATTTCTCTTTTTAATGGTGATTGCCCTGATGCTTATCGGTGTGCCGATCGCTGTCTCACTGGGTTTATCAAGTATTGTATTTCTGATGTTGCATTCGGATGCATCGTTGGCTTCGGTCGCCCAGACATTATTCAATGCTTTTGCGGGTCACTACACACTGTTGGCGATTCCGTTCTTTATTCTCGCATCTAGCTTTATGTCCACCGGTGGGGTTGCCAAACGAATTATCCGCTTTGCAATTGCACTGGTCGGCTGGTTCCGCGGTGGCCTTGCTATTGCTTCGGTCATGGCTTGTATGATGTTTGCTGCACTGTCGGGCTCTTCTCCTGCAACGGTTGTTGCTATCGGGAGTATCGTGATTGCCGGGATGGTCAAAAATGGTTACTCCAAAGGATTTGCCGCCGGGGTGATTTGTAATGCCGGAACGCTGGGGATTTTAATTCCGCCGTCAATTGTCATGGTGGTCTACGCTGCGGCAACGGATGTTTCTGTCGGCCGGATGTTCCTTGGCGGGGTGATTCCCGGTTTACTCGCCGGTGCGATGCTGATGGTTGCTATTTATATTGCAGCCCGGGTCAAGAACCTCCCGAAACAACCCTTTGTCGGTTGGGGGGAACTGATGGCTGCCGGACGTGAGGCTATCTGGGGATTGTTTTTAATCGTCATTATTCTGGGCGGTATTTATGGGGGGATTTTCACCCCGACTGAAGCGGCTGCGGTGGCTGCGGTTTATGCCTTCCTGATTGCCAACTTTGTCTATAAAGACATGGGGCCATTTGCTGACCGGGAGAATACGTTGCCGGGTGTTGTGAAAGTGTTGCAGACATTTGTCCATCCGGATACCAAGAAAACGCTGTGTGAAGCTGGCCGGCTGACGATTATGTTGCTGTTTATCATTGCCAATGCTTTGATTCTCAAACATGTCCTCACTGAAGAGCAAGTGCCGCAGATGATCGCAAATTCAATGCTTTCTGCCGGTTTAGGACCCATCACGTTTCTGATTGTCGTCAACTTGTTACTGCTGATTGGCGGGCAGTTTATGGAACCGTCCGGGCTGTTGATTATTGTTGCACCGCTGGTCTTCCCGATCGCGATTCAGCTCGGGATTGACCCGATCCATCTGGGGATCATCATGGTGGTGAATATGGAAATCGGGATGATTACACCACCTGTCGGGCTGAACCTGTTCGTGACGGCTGGGGTGGCACGTATGTCGATGCTCAATGTCGTGAAAGCTGCATTACCTTGGGTTGCGATCATGTTCCTGTTCTTATTGATTGTCACCTACGTGCCGTGGGTTTCAACTTGGCTGCCGACGACACTGATGGGGCCGGAAATCATTACCAAATAATGGAACGTTATCCCCGAATCCCTCAATATCTGTGTGATATTGTCTGTTGAGGGCCATCGGGGATGAAGTGATGGTGCTCGTTTGTCGTAATTTTCAATCTCTCACGCCTTGCTGGGCTGAGAGATTTTTACGTATCAGGGGGATATGCAACGGGACGGGCAAAACACAATCGGAGGGCGGTGACGTATTCTCTGTCAGGTTTATTCTGCAAAAAGTGTAAGACCAACTTTATCGTCTTTATGTGTTTGCTATCCTACACTGAAAGAACCGAAGGATGTATGCGCATCAATTGATGAGATTATATGCGTTGGTGAAATTAATTCTATGTATCTGTGCAAAATGTGGCGTTCATTGTTCTTTACGACTATTTTCTTGTGTTCTTATCCCGTTTGGGCAGCGTATCAACTGCAACAACCGGTTGTTGCTTCATGTAGTGAGCGAACCTATGCATATGTGCAGGATGATATTATTCACGGTATTTCTTATGAGGTGGTGAAAGCAGTTTTTGAGCGTGCAGATATTCCTTTTCAGTACCGGATTTTGCCGTGGGCCAGAATATACAATTATGGTTTGCATCGGGAAAATTTTTTGGTGGCCTGTCTGGGTAAGACTCCTGAACGGGAAGGGCGTTTCCAATGGGTCGGTGCTGTTAATCACAAACTGAGTATCTATTTTTACGGATTAACTTCAAATGCAATAACCGTCAATAGCTTGGAGGAGATGAAGCAATACAAAATTGGCGTTTTAAGAGGTTCTTATTACGAAGATTTTTTAATCCGCAATCATTTCCCCCGGGAAAGTATTCATGCCGTCAGTAGCACGGAACAAACTTTATTAATGTTAACCGGCAGGCGTTTCGATTTTTTACTATTGGAAGAATCAACGATGTCGATTATTGCCAAAAGCCTGAAGATAGCT
Source organism: Vibrio ruber DSM 16370 (assembly GCF_900163965.1). Classification (GTDB taxonomy): domain Bacteria; phylum Pseudomonadota; class Gammaproteobacteria; order Enterobacterales; family Vibrionaceae; genus Vibrio; species Vibrio ruber. Next base: position 68,129 of record NZ_FULE01000042.1, on the reverse strand, counting down.
GCGGATCAATATCAGAAAGTGTTGTTTGCGTTTCATGCAGAAGATTATCTGGCATTTAGCCACAATACATCTTCAGCGCTGGTCGAGCGTGTCAGAAAAGCTTATCAGGAACTGGCCGCAGAAGGTGTCATTCAGCAAATATTTATTCAGGAAGATCAGCTTAAAGAGGGCTATCATCCTGAACAGTAAGGGGATTAACTGGCATAATGGAAAAATATTGGACCTGTACCGCGAGGAATGAATGACTAGTCATGAATTATGATATTTGTTTCTTAAGCGGCGGGAGATATGCCTTGCTAGTTAATTGTAATTCGTTACAATGAATCATAAGGTTAATTAGAGAAGAATGTCTATGAATTTCGTATTAAAAAATGATGAAAAAGATAAGGCCAATGATGAACGGAGCTCTGGTTCAGTGGTAGAGGAAAAACTCATAGCGTCTCGTTCTATTTTCATTTCTGGTGAGGTTGACCAGAAGCTGGCCCAAAAAGTTTCAACGCAGTTATTGGTATTGCAGGAAATCAGCGACGAGCCGATTTATCTGTATCTCAATAGCCAGGGTGGACACGTAGAAGCCGGCGATACTATCCATGACATGATTAAATTTATCAAACCGGAAGTTATCGTGATTGGAACCGGATGGGTTGCCAGCGCCGGGGTGACGATCTACATTGCCGCGAAAAAAGAAAACCGTGTCTGTTTGCCGAATACACGCTTTATGATTCACCAACCATTGGGTCAGGTACGTGGTAAAGTCTCAGATATTAAGATTGAAGCAGATGAGATTTTACGGATGCGCGCCCGGGTGAATAAGATGATCAGTGAAGCAACCGGTCAGCCTTATGAACAGGTCGAGAAAGATACAGATTATAATTTCTGGATGAGTCCGGAAGAGGCGGTTAAGTACGGATTGGTTAGTCGGATCGTGAGTAATATCAGAGAACTGCAAGACTAATTGAATCGGAACGTTTGCTCAGTATTGACTGATAACGTTTTTTGTAAGCCAGTTAAAATATGGAATGAAAGTTACCTTTCATTCCATATTTTTTATGGGCAGAGCAATTTGTAGACAGAACAATTTATGGACAGAGCAATCTTCCGGCATGTAACGACAGGGCTGACTGAAGCGTACTCTGAGTCGTACTTAGTTTTTATAGTTTTCTTTATCCAGCTGATATTTTTGCATTTTATCGTAAAGTGTTTTCCGTGGCAGATTCAGACTTTCCATGGTGTCTTTAATACTTCCCCCGGATTCGATTAATGCCTGTTCGATCACTGACTTCTCAAACTCGGCAACCTGATCGGCTAAACTGATTACCGGCCCGTTCATCAGATGCGTTTCCTGACCCAGCTGAATCAGTTTACCGAGCAAAACATACCGTTCTGCGGCATTTCTTAACTCGCGGACATTACCCGGCCAGTTATGACTCATTAATGATTGCATGTCTTGCTTTGAGATCGAATTGGCAGCTTTGCCATAGCGGGCTGCGGCAACCAGCAAAAAGTGATGGAATAAGGCGGGAATATCTTCTTTACGTTCCCGTAGCGGGGGAATATCCAGCGTGACAATATTGAGCCGATAATACAAATCTTCCCGAAATGTTCCCTGTTGTGCTGCTTGTTTGAGATCGACTTTGGTAGCAGCAATGACCCGAATGTCCAACGGAATTAGCTCATTGGAACCGACGCGCTCAATCAACCGTTCTTGTAACACCCGCAGGAGGCGAATTTGTGCTGACATCGGCATTGATTCGATTTCATCAAGAAACAGCGTTCCGCCCTGTGCATGTTCGAATTTACCGATACGCTGACTCTCGGCACCGGTAAATGCGCCTTTCTCGTGTCCGTATAATTCACTTTCGATCAAGTTTTCCGGGACAGCACCACAATTGACGGCCACGAAATTACGCTCTCTGCGTGAACTCAATTCATGCAGAGAACGGGCAATCAACTCCTTGCCGGTGCCGGTCTCACCAAAAAGCAGAATATCAGCATTGGTATCGGCAATCTGGCTAATGGTGTCTTTCAAGGATTGAATACTGGCGGTTTCCCCAATAATTCGTGGCCCGAGCGTCTGGCTGGCCTTCAAACTTCTCTTCAGCTTTTGGTTTTCCAGCGTCAGCCGACGCTTCTCGATTGCCCGGTGAACCGTTTCCATCAGCCGCTCGGGCGCAAAGGGCTTCTCGATAAAGTCATAGGCACCGTCATGCATCGCCTGAACTGCCATCGAAATGTCACCGTGCCCGGTAATCAGGATGACCGGTAAATCTGGATCTTGATGGTGGGCAGAATGCAATAAATTTTGGCCGCTGAGTCCGGGCAATTGAATATCTGTGACAATCACCAGCGGTAGTCCGTCTTGTTTGATTGCCAGCAGCGCTTCTTCGGCACTGTCAAAAAATCTGGCTTGGATATCTGCCAGTTCAAAGCTCTGTTCGATCGCAATACGGATATCCGCTTCATCATCAATAAAAAATACATCGCACATAACACGTCCTTATGAGGCATTTTCAGGTGAGGGGGGCGTCGTCGCCGGTAACTGAATCGTGAACCGGGCACCGCCAAGCGGTGCTGATGAGGCATTCAGTTGTCCGCCCATACTCTGAATAATTTGCTGAGAGATCGATAGGCCCAGCCCAAGCCCATTTTTCTTGGTGGTATAAAAGGGATCAAATAACTGAGGTAAGGTTTTATCGTCTAACCCTTCACCATTATCATCAATATGAATTGTGAGTCGGAGATTGTCTTCAGTAAAGCTGAGGATGATCTGTTTATCTGAGAGGCCTTCGAGTGCCTGTATCGCATTGGTCAAAAGATTAATCAGCACTTGTTCCAAATGAATCGGATTGATATGTAACCAGATAGACTGTTCCGGTGCCCGTATCTCGAAATGAATCTGCTGTGATTTGAGTTGTGACTGAATCAACTCTTTGGTCGACAAAATAATCGGATAAAGCTGGACGACGGCACGTTCATCATGATCTGATTTGCGGGCAAAAGAGCGTAGCTGAGTGCTTATTTTCGCCATTCTTTCCGTCAGCCCGGAGATGCGAGTCAGGTTTTCGTCTGCCCGGTCAATTTTACCGCTGGCAAGAAAACGTCGGCCATTATCAGCGAAGCTGCGGATTGCCGCGAGCGGGTTGTTGAGTTCATGGCTGATACTGGCGGACATTTGTCCCAGTACAGCGAGTTTTGCCGTTTGAATCAATTCATCCTGCGTTTGTCTCAGCTGTTGTTCCGTCTTACTGCGTTCTTCGATCTCAAGATGGAGTTTCGCGGTTCTTTCCATCACTAAAAACTCAAGTTTTTGCTTTGCTTCAGACTGAAGTTGTTCGATCTGACGCTGTTTATTTTTACGATGGTGAACGAGCAGCATAATCAGATAAATAATGGCAAATACCATGCACGAGATGACGACAAAACCAAAGCTACTCCAAAACACTTGAATCTTCGGCGACAGAACACGAATATTCAACGGGATATTGTGCAAAGGGCGACTGCTGACAATGAAGTCTCCTTTGATCCAACCTTGTTTCGGATCGATCCACTCGGTAGTCGCTTGATTCATCTTTCCGAGTAATCCCAGTGATTGTATGGTTTGGTCAAGGTACTGGCGGGAATGAAAAATTTTGGCGCGGATCTCAGGATCAATAAATGTGACGCTTTTGAATAGCCAGTTCGGCTGACTTGACATAAAAATAATATTGTACGGATCGGTCGCGACAAAATAGCTGTTTTTACTTTTCCAGTTCTCTTCAATCGACGAGAGATCCATTTTGACGACTACGACACCGAGAATTGTTGCCGCATAAGTCACCGGATATGCATAGTAGTAACCACGTTCACCGGAAGTTGAGCCCAGTGCGTAGTATTGGCTTTCATTGCCTTGAACGGCAACCTGAAAATACGGCCGCCAATTAAAGTTTCTGCCAATAAAGGAACGTTGTAGGTTCCAGTTACTCGCTGCAATCGTATTGCCATGAATATCCAGAAGATAGGTATCAGAGGCTTTGATGGCACTGTTGACCTGCTCAAGGTAGTGATTGGTGATATCGATTTGAGCGGAGTTGTCAGCCATGGTGAGTGCGTCCACCAGTTTTTTATCTTTGGAGAGTAACCGCGGAATATGCGCGAACTTATCTAGTTTGGTGACCACATGACTGGCAAAACGTTCTAGCTGTGCCTGATGTTCGCTGAGCAAGCTCTGATAGCTATACTGCCATACAAGATGTGCGCCGTATGCTGTCGTCACTATGAAAATGACAACAAAAATAAGATTGAAACGGAACTTAGATAACATCGTTGTACTTAATCGGTAAGAAGAGCCAGTGCTTTATTTTACTGGTTTGTTATCAGAACGGTGATAAACGGTTTCGGGGAGAGCGAAAAAGTAAGATCAGGATCTCTTTTTCAATATTTCACTGAAAAAAAGCGGCTTTTGCCTTGAAAAGCATAATTTTACCCCCATCCTGTCAATCTACGGAACAATACCGATGAATTTTTTGTCAGGCAGGAGAATAAATTCTAGGCATCAGGTGTTCGTCTGCTGAGATAGACTCGACAGGTGTAGCTCTGGTCGTTAGAATGTCGCGTCTGAAAAGTATGTCCTGAGTCTGATAGGAGCATATCTGGAGTATCACTCGTCGTGGAGCGAAGATTACTTCACATCACTGCTCACTATTTTATTTCGTTATAGATGTACTCTGAAAGAGTACGGAACATGGATGCAGCCAAGATTAGCGAATGCGATCTAGGCTCATGATGCTCAGAAGAACTGAGCCAGTTTTGAGGTTTATATAGAATGCAAGTTACTGTTGAAACGCTAGAAGGCCTACAACGCCGTCTGAATATTACTGTTCCTGCTGCCAACATCGAAGATGCTGTGACAGCAGAACTGCGTAACATCGCAAAAAACCGTCGTTTCGATGGTTTCCGTAAAGGCAAAGTGCCGATGAAAATGGTTGCTAAGATGTATGGCAAAGCAGTACGTCAGGATATCCTTGGTGAAGTGATGCAGCGTCATTTTATCGAAGCGATTATCCAAGAAAAAGTGAACCCTGCTGGCGCGCCAACATTTACTCCTGTTGAAAACGAAGAGAATAAAGATTTAGTTTTTAACGCGACGTTTGAAGTCTATCCTGAAGTTGAACTGCAAGGCTTGGAAAATATCGAAGTCGAAAAGCCGAACGTTGCGGTAAAAGATGAAGATGTGGCAGAGATGCTTGAAACACTGCGTAAGCAGCAGGCAACATGGAAAGAAGTTGATGCAGCTGCTGAAGAAGGCAAGCGTGTCACACTTGATTTCGTCGGTACAATTGATGGGGAAGCTTTCGAAGGCGGTAAAGCTGAAGACTTCGCTCTGGAAATGGGCGCTGGCCGTATGATCCCTGGATTTGAAGATGGTATCGTTGGCAAAACTGCAGGAATGGAGTTTGAAATCGACGTAACTTTCCCTGAAGACTATCATGCTGAAAACCTGAAAGGTAAAGCGGCAAAATTTGCTATTAAGATCAGCAAAGTTGAAGAACGCGAATTACCGGAATTGAACGATGAGTTCGTGGCTAAATTCGGCGTGAGCGAAGGTGGTCTTGAAGCGCTTCAGGCTGAAGTGCGTAAGAATATGGAACGCGAACTCAAGCAAGCTGTGAAACAGCGTATCAAGCAGCAAGCGATTGATGGTCTGGTCAAAGAGAATGACATTGACGTTCCGTCTGCACTGATTGATCAGGAAATCGAAGTACTGCGTCAGCAAGCGGCACAGCGTTTTGGCGGTAATCCTGAAGCTGCGGCACAACTGCCTCGCGAACTGTTTGAAGAACAGGCAAAACGTCGCGTTGTGGTTGGTCTGTTGCTGGGTGAAGTTATCAAAGCAGATGACCTCAAAGCGGATGACGAAAAAGTGAAAGCGCTGATCGAAGATATGGCAACTGCTTATGAAGACCCACAAGAAGTTGTGACTTATTATGAGCAGAATGAAGAGCTCATGAATAACATGCGTAACGTTGCGCTTGAAGAGCAAGCGATTGATGCTATCCTTGCTAAAGCAAAAGTTTCTGAGAAAGACGTAAGCTTCAACGAGCTGATGAATTCTCAGAACGCTGCTTAATTAGGCAATATATATCATAGAAGGTTGACTAAAGGTTAACGATTCTGATAACAATGGTCCGTATGATACCCGTCATCCGGGCCATTTATTTTAGGGATATAAGAATATGAGCTACCAAGAAAAAAATGAAATGTCGTCAATCCTGAACGCCTTAGTACCAATGGTGGTAGAGCAAACCTCCCGGGGAGAGCGCTCTTACGATATCTATTCCCGTCTGCTGAAAGAGCGTATTATCTTTTTAACTGGTCAGGTTGAAGATCAGATGGCAAATCTTATCGTGGCTCAGCTCCTGTTCCTGGAATCAGAAAACCCGGATAAAGATATCTTCTTGTATATCAATTCTCCGGGAGGAAGTGTTGATGCCGGATTGTCGATTTATGATACCATGGAGTTTATCAAACCTGATGTGAGTACAGTATGTATGGGTCAGGCATGTTCTATGGGCGCTTTTTTACTTGCGGGTGGCACGGCGGGAAAACGTTTCATGCTGCCAAATGCACGTGCGATGATTCATCAACCGTTGGGTGGTTTTGGTGGTCAGGCATCTGATATTCAGATTCATACGCAGGAAATTTTGAAGATTAAACAAAAATTGAATGACCTTCTTGCCAAACATACCGGGCAGCCACTGGATGTAATTGAACGTGATACAGATCGGGATAATTTTATGTCTGCGCAGCAGGCTGTCGATTATGGTCTGGTAGATGCAGTATTGACGCATCGAGGCAAATAGGCTGCGAGTGCTCATCATTTGAATAGCGCAATTTGATACAAATTGATATAAACTCAGCATATGGATAAAGGCTAAGAGGTTAGCGAATGACAGATAAAAGCAAAGAGAGTGGTAAACTGTTGTACTGCTCTTTCTGTGGCAAAAGCCAACACGAAGTTCGCAAACTGATCGCAGGTCCTTCTGTTTACATTTGTGATGAATGTGTCGATCTATGTAACGACATTATACGAGAAGAAATTAAGGATGCACTTCCGAAGAAAGAGTCAACGGCATTACCGACGCCGCATGAGATTCGGAATCATCTTAATGACTATGTGATTGGTCAAGAGCACGCGAAAAAAGTGCTTGCGGTCGCTGTTTATAATCACTACAAGCGTTTGCGTAATGGTGATAAGACGAGTGAAGGTGTTGAATTAGGTAAGAGTAATATCCTGCTGATCGGGCCGACGGGTAGTGGTAAAACTTTATTGGCTGAAACACTGGCTCGCTTTTTGGATGTGCCGTTTACAATGGCAGATGCAACAACACTGACCGAGGCAGGTTACGTCGGGGAAGACGTTGAAAACATTATCCAGAAGCTACTGCAAAAATGTGATTACGATGTAGCCAAGGCAGAGCGCGGGATTGTTTACATTGATGAAATCGATAAGATCTCACGCAAATCTGAAAACCCATCGATCACTCGGGATGTATCCGGTGAAGGGGTGCAACAAGCTCTGTTGAAACTCATCGAAGGGACGGTTGCTTCTGTTCCGCCTCAAGGTGGCAGAAAGCACCCGCAACAAGAATTTTTGCAAGTTGATACGTCAAAAATCTTGTTTATCTGTGGTGGTGCGTTTGCCGGACTGGATAAAGTCATCGAGCAGCGTGTTGCGACAGGAACGGGAATTGGCTTCGGTGCTGAAGTTCGCTCCAAAGATGAAATCAAGACTGTCGGTGAGCTGTTTACGCAGGTTGAACCGGAAGACTTAGTGAAATATGGGTTAATCCCTGAATTCATTGGTCGTCTGCCAGTGACGGCAACGTTGACAGAACTGGATGAAGCAGCATTGATCCAGATTCTTTGTGAACCGAAGAATGCGTTGACCAAGCAGTACGGTGCGCTTTTCGAACTTGAGGATGTTGATTTAGAGTTCAGAGAAGATGCGTTACGTGCGATTGCCAAAAAAGCAATGACTCGTAAAACCGGTGCTCGCGGATTACGTTCGATTCTGGAAAGTGTGTTGTTAGAAACGATGTATGAATTACCGTCGGTCAACGATGTCAGTAAAGTTGTCATTGATGAATCAGTGATTAATGGTGAATCTGCGCCATTACTGATCTATTCTAACAATGAGAATCAGGCCGCTGGTGCCGAATAATTCAGCAAAGTCTCACGAAGGAGGTATGATTACCTCCTTTTTTTTATTCTACGATTGAATCCCATTGTTTAGACCCCATATACTGCCATATAGACAAAAGCGGAAGAGAGAAGAATATGAACTTGGAACGTTCCGAGCGTATAGAGATCCCCGTATTGCCACTGCGAGACGTTGTGGTTTATCCACATATGGTTATTCCTTTATTTGTTGGTCGTGAAAAATCAATCCAATGTCTTGAAGCTGCAATGGACAATGACAAGCAGGTTCTTTTAGTCGCTCAAAAGAAAGCAGAAACGGATGAGCCGACCATTGATGATTTGTTTGATGTCGGCACAGTTGCGACGATTTTACAACTCCTGAAATTACCGGACGGTACGGTTAAAGTGCTTGTTGAAGGCCAACAGCGAGCACAGGTTGAATCTTTTGTTGAAGGTGATTTTTTCTCTGCGCAAGCTCGTTACTTAGTAACCCCTGAACTGGATGAAAAAGAGCAAGAAGTGATTGTTCGCAGCGCGATTAATCAGTTTGAAGGGTTTATTAAGCTCAATAAAAAAATTCCACCAGAAGTTTTAACGGCTTTAAATGGTATTGATGAAGCAGCTCGTTTGGCTGACACCATTGCTGCCCATATGCCTTTGAAGTTAGCGGATAAGCAACAAGTTCTTGAAATAATTGATGTTGTTGAACGTCTGGAATTCCTAATGGGCCAGATGGAATCTGAAATTGATTTGCTCCAGGTTGAAAAGCGTATTCGCAACCGGGTGAAGAAGCAGATGGAAAAATCCCAGCGCGAGTATTATCTGAATGAACAGATGAAAGCCATTCAGAAAGAGCTGGGTGAGATGGATGATGCGCCTGATGAATTTGAGACATTGAAGAAGAAAATTGAAGATTCTAAGATGCCTCAAGAAGCGCGTGAAAAGACCGAGCAGGAACTTCAGAAATTGAAGATGATGTCTCCGATGTCTGCTGAAGCAACTGTGGTGCGCAGCTATATCGATTGGATGGTAAGCGTTCCTTGGTCGAAGCGTTCAAAAGTGAAAAAAGATCTGGCGAAAGCGGAAGTGATTTTAAATGAAGATCACTACGGACTGGAGCGAGTGAAAGAGCGTATTGTAGAGTATCTTGCGGTTCAAAACCGGATTCAGAAATTGAAAGGTCCGATTCTCTGCCTGGTTGGTCCTCCGGGCGTTGGTAAGACATCGCTGGGGCGTTCTATTGCGGCTGCAACCGGACGAAAATATACCCGGATGGCATTAGGTGGGGTTCGTGATGAAGCTGAAATTCGTGGCCACCGACGTACCTACATTGGCTCACTGCCCGGTAAGCTGATACAAAAAATGTCCAAGGTTGGCGTGAAAAATCCACTCTTTTTGTTGGATGAAATCGATAAGATGTCATCAGATATGAGGGGAGACCCGTCATCTGCATTGCTTGAGGTGCTTGATCCGGAACAAAATAACGCATTTAACGATCATTATCTGGAAGTGGATTATGATCTGTCTGACGTAATGTTCGTCGCAACCTCAAACTCAATGAATATTCCCGGGCCTCTGCTTGACCGGATGGAAGTCATTCGGCTCTCGGGATATACCGAAGATGAGAAACTAAATATTGCTAAACGTCATCTGGTTTCTAAACAGGTTGAACGCAATGGTCTGAAGCCGGCAGAAATTGAGATTGATGATTCGGCAATCATTGGCATTATCCGTTACTACACCCGAGAGGCTGGCGTACGTAATTTAGAACGGGAAATTTCAAAGATTTGTCGTAAAGCCGTGAAGAACATTCTGCTCAATAAAGATATCAAGCTTGTGACGGTCACACAGGACAATCTGAAAGAATTCTTAGGTGTACAGCGTTTTGATTATGGTAAAGCTGAAGAAAGTAATCGGATTGGTCAGGTGACAGGCCTTGCCTGGACGGAAGTCGGTGGCGATCTGTTGACTATTGAAGCACAGTCGATGGTCGGTAAAGGGAAACTGACTCAGACCGGCTCACTGGGTGATGTGATGCAAGAGTCGATTCAAGCGGCAATGACAGTTGTTCGTTCTCGTGCTGACAAACTGGGGATTAATAGCGATTTCCACGAAAAACGCGATATCCATGTGCACGTTCCTGAAGGGGCGACGCCGAAAGATGGCCCAAGTGCCGGAACGGCGATGTGTACTGCTTTAGTGTCTTGTCTGACCGGCAACCCGGTAAAAGCGGAAGTTGCAATGACCGGTGAAATTACATTACGGGGCGAAGTGTTACCGATTGGTGGCTTGAAAGAGAAATTACTTGCTGCTCATCGGGGCGGAATAAAAACCGTCTTGATCCCGAAAGATAATGAACGCGATCTGGAAGAAATCCCAGAAAATGTGATTGCTGATCTGAAAGTCATCCCTGTGCAATGGATTGATGATGTTCTGAATGTGGCGCTGGAACGTGCTCCGTTAGGGGTTGAGTTTGAGTCCCAAAAATAGTGATGTACAGCAAAAATAACTAAAAGTTTACGCTGATTCGCATAAAAAGGCTTGTCAGCGTTTTTTTTGAAGGCCATAGTTACTGACTATGGCTTAAGCCTTGATACAACAAGGCTTTAAGCCATTTTTCGGACTTAATGGAACAAAAAATCACCTTTAAATATAACGATAGGTGAAGAAAGGGGAATCACAGTGAATAAAACACAATTAATTGATAAAATTGCGTCAGATGCTGAAATCTCTAAAGCGTCTGCGGGCCGTGCTCTTGATGCATTCATTGATGCAGTGAGTGGTACACTTGAGTCTGGTGAGCAAGTTGCTCTGGTTGGGTTTGGAACATTTAGTGTTCGTACTCGCGCAGCCCGTACTGGCCGGAATCCGAAAACTGGGGATGAGATCCAAATCCCTGAAGCAAAAGTACCTGCTTTCAAAGCTGGTAAAGCACTGAAAGACGCGTGTAACTAATTTAGTTGCACAGAATTTTGCTAATTGAGGCAAAATTAAGTCAAACGTTTTGAAAATATGCGCATCATACTGATGCGCATTTCTTTTTTCTGATATTATCGCGTCATTCGCTTTGAATTTGAATATAGTTGGTTCTGAAAACTATCAATAGTGAAAGTTTTTTGATGAGTAAACTCATTGATTTCTGAAAGGATAGTTTTGAGAAACAGAGTATTTTACTGAGTAAGTGGCCATTAAGCCGGAGAATGATTAAATTATGATGGATCGGTTGCGCGAGGGTGTGAATAGCATCGCGATTAAGATTATCCTTGGGTTGATAATCTTGTCATTTGTATTTGCGGGAGTCAGTAGCTACCTTGTCGGTGGTAGTAATAATGCAGCAGCAAAGGTTGGAGACACAAAGATAGGCCGGGCAGAGTTCGAGCAAGCTTATCAAAATGAGCGAAACCGAATGCAATCACAGTTAGGTGATTACTTCTCAAACCTACTTGCTGATCCGAGTTATGTTGCATCATTCCGTCGTTCTGTATTAGATAAAATGGTGAACGATGTTCTGCTTGAACAACATGCCGAAGCACTGGGTTTAAGAATTAGTGACGAACAGGTTCGTCAGGCAATTGTCGAGATGCCGCAGTTCCAGTCAGAAGGTAAGTTTGATCAGGATATTTATCAGACAGCATTACGTCGTGCTGGTTTTTCTCCGGATTCGTTTGCAACATTCCTGAGAAGTGATTTATTGCGTAACCAGCTTCTGACGGCTGTTCAGTCGAGTGACTTTACATTGGACAGTGAAATTGAGGCTCAGGCTGCATTATTCGCTCAGAAGCGGGAAATCAGAACCATTAAGCTTGCGACAGAAGATTATGCCAAGAAGATTCAACTCAATGATGATGATTTGCAAGCATATTACAAATCTCATGAAGACAATTTCATGCGTCCGGAGCAATTTAAAATCTCCTACCTTGAGCTTTCAGCAGACAAATTGAAATCATCAATTAAAGTCACAGATGAGGAAGCTGAAAAATATTATCAGGAACATGCAGACCAATATTCAACCAAAGCACAGCGTAAAGTCAGCCATATTCTTGTGAATGATGAGAAGCAGGCCGATGCTATTCTGAAGCAACTGAAAGACGGTGCTGATTTCTCAAAACTGGCCAAAGAGGATTCTCAGGATCCGGGTAGTGCTACCAAGGGAGGTGAGCTGGATTGGTTTGAAAAAGGTGTTATGGATCCTGCGTTTGAAGAAGCGGCATTTGCCTTGAAAAATGTCGGTGATCTCTCTGATGTTGTGAAATCGAATTTTGGATATCACATTATCAAGCTAGATGCGATGAAACCCGCAAAAGTCAAACCTTTTGCAGAAGTTAAAGATGATGTCATCGCTTCTATTCGGGATGAACGGGCACTTGATCGTTTTTATCAATTACAGAGTGATCTTGAAAAAGTTGCTTTTGAAAGCCCCGATTCTCTCGACGAAGCTGCCAAAGCTGTCCAGGAAAAGGTTCATACGACTGATTTTGTGTCGTTGACTGATTTACCGGAAATTTTGCAGTCTGCACCCGTTCAGAAAGCGTTGGATAACCCGGAAGTCAAAAATGAAGGTTTGAATTCTTCTGTGGTTGAAGTTGCACCTGAAGATGTTGTGGTCGTCCGTATTGAAGAGACCCGTCCGGAAACATTACTGCCTTTCGATACCGTGAAATCGCAGGTTGTTGAGGCGCTGTCTAAAGTGAAGGCTGAGCAACAAACAGAAGCGATTGCTGAAAAGGTACTTGCTGGTTTAAAACAGGGTGATACGACAGCACTTGAGAGCAACAAGCTCAAATTTGGTGAGTTAACGATGATTGATCGGAGTTCGCCACTGGCACGTTCAGTCTTTGCAATGCAAAAACCGCAGAATGGTCAGCCAGTTTATGGACAGACGAAAGATCGTCAAGGAAACATTGTCTTAGTCGAGTTAACCAAAGTTGAATCGACACCGGATAAACAACTCACTCAGCAGTTGGCTGTTCAGATGCAGCGTCTGAATCGTCAGCAGGATCTCACTGGGCTTTTGAATATCCTCAGAGAGCAAACCGATATTGAATACTATCTTGCGACACAGTGATAAACAGGATGTAATTGATATGTTTGTTGAGGCGGGCTACTTTTGTAGCCCGTTTTAATTTGTATCAGTCAGCATCGTATTTTTAGCAGGCTTCGATAGGATAAATCCGAATGTTTAATTTGGAGATAAATCTTATGTTTAAAATATTAATTGTTGCTGTACTTTCGATCTTATACCTACCACTACAAACCGCTTATGCCGCAACCGATGAGTCCACATTAGCCGTGGTTACGCAATCACCCGTCAAGACGGTTAATATCAACAGCGCAGCAGCAGAAGACGTTGCCGCAGCACTCAATGGCATTGGTTTGAAGAAAGCACAAGCCCTCGTCAGTTACAGAGAAGAACATGGACCGTTTATTCATATCGAGGATGTGACAGCAGTCAAGGGGATCGGCGCATCACTTGTTGAGAAGAACAGGAATCGAATAACTTTACAATAAGGTTCACGATTCGGATAACACCGTTTTATGACTAATGACGGATTCTTTATCTTGGTGAGTCGGTGACAGAGAGTCTGTCGTATCAGTTTGAGGTTTTGATATCTTGATAGGCTCTATCGCTTGAAGAGTATCCACCGCCAGCCATTTGAGGATGGTTTGCTGTAATAACTGTTTGGTGGTGGGTTTAATCAACCACCCATCCATTATTCTTTTTATCTGAGCAACTTCATCATCACCCGATTCTCCTGACAGAGCAATAACTGGCAGCATCGGGTGAGTTTCTTTAATGATGGTACATGCCTTTAATCCATCCATAACAGGCATTTGAACATCCATGAAAACAATATCAATAGCATGATGACGAACCATCTCAACGGCTTCTGCGCCATTTTCCGCTTCATAAACGGTAAACTGGAGGGATTCCAAATAGAGTTTTGCCAGCGCTCGCTGTGTTGAATTATCATCAGTAACCAACGCGATTTTTTGTTTCTGACTCGCAGGGACAGGATGTGTTGATTTCAGTCGTTCGGGTGATGGTGATTCTGCCACATCAATTTTTGGTTGTGTCAGTTGCTCTTCTTGTTTAACGTGAGGAAAGGTGAGGGTAAACCTTGTGTATTCACCGTAAACTGAGTGACACTGAATATCCCCCCCGAAGAGTTTCATTGCTCTTTTACAGTAGCTTAAGCCTAAACCACTGCCTCCCTTTTTTTGGTAGGTGAAGAATTCATCAAAGATCCTGTGTACAATTTGTGGTTCAATCCCCGGGCCGTAGTCAATAAAAATAAGTTTATTATATTCATATCCAGCTTCAAGAGATATCTCAATATTACTATCAGAATAATTATCAAAATAATAAATTGCATTTCTTAATAAGTTGAAAATAATGAAATCGAATAAGGTATTATTTACACATATATTAAAATCACAGGATGGTTTTATTATTATGCGATTTTTGAATAGACTAGAACTATAAGCAAATCTATTAATAATCTGTGTTATTTGATTTTTTATGGAAAATATTTCCATTCTATCTTGACTTATTATAGATTGATTGACTTCATGTAAAATAATATCAATTAGTTGGCTTCCATGCTGGACAGCATTCTTTCCTTTTTGAATTTCATCTCTTAAGTTTTGAGGTAGTTGACTATTAATGATAATATCATCTAATTTCTCTAGATGAAATTGAATTTGGGATAGGGGATTTCTCATCTCATGAGCAATAGACTTTGCCATTGCTTGAGATTGGTGAATTTTGGTTTCATAATGGATATAAATTTGTGCTTTTTTTAAAAGCAATTGAATTGCATTGATTTCTTCATTTGAATATAGAGAGCCATCATTTTTTTTAGGAGATATAAGTAATTGAGATAAAGTGTTATGATGATCATATATAGGAAGAATCATTGCACTTTCGTTCTTTGACATTAGATCTCGAATCTGACGAAGTCTTTTATTATGATTATTATTGATGTATTGTTCGACCTCTTCAATAAGTAAAACGGAGTAATTTTTTTGAAAATAATTAATATAAATACTATTTGAATTGATGTCAGAAACTAAGATAGATTGTTTTAAATTAAGTAAACGTTCAAGTTTTGTTATAGCTTGCTGTGACGAGATTTGAAAATCATCTACTAAAGACAGGATCCTTTCTACCGGTGGCTTTCTATCCCCGTATATCCATAGGCCTGCATATTGAGAAAAAAATTGCCAAACATTTCTCCAGGTTAAGCCACATAGAAGACACCAGAAAGAGATGATAAAAATGTGATTTTTACTTTCTACTAACCATGACTGAAGAACAAATATAGGAGTTATATAGATAACTGCTGTCATAATCATACAAAGTGTTGTGTATACAAGATAACGCCAGCTATAGAATCTATGATAAAGAACAGCGTAACCCATAAATAATAGTTCAGTTACGGACAATGCTGGTGGAAGCCAAGTCAACGAAAAATCATTAAAAATATATGTTACAAAGGTATGTATAATAGCAGTCGATAGCATAAATGTAATGATACCGATTATCATATAAATAGATTTTAGTTTTTTTAACTTATCATCTCCTTTAATTAATTGAATTAGATTGAGGAGAGTGATACACGTCAATATAATAACTGAAAGAAAGAATAATGATGTTAATTTGCCAAAATGAATGATGAATTGACTAGGAGCATATATATCTATGCTTACAATCGTGTAATTAGAGTATAAATTTGTATATAAAGCAAAAATAGTGAAGGTAATAAGAATTAAACATTGCCAATAATTTAAATTATTATTCGGTTTTTTAGATGTAATTCCACAAGAAAAATGAAAGGCTGAAGCAAATGCCATATATGAGAAAACATTAGCAGCCTTTGCTATTATAATTGCATATTGAGGACTATAAGCTGTTAGTAGTCCAGAGTGGAAATATGAGTTTGAAATAATCCACAGCATAATAAATATAGAATAAAATATGTATGAAGAGTAGATTGTTTTAAATGGAGAAACGCCCTGTTTATTCAATTTTATAAAAAAATAAATCAGCCAAACTAACACAAGACTAGCAATAAATAATAGTAGAAGAGATTTGGTATAGAAAAGTTCTCCTATTATAAGAATAAAATTATTCAAACGAGTCTCTCCTGATTTTGTAATACTTCATTATTAATTTATATTCTTCATAGTTAATATTTTTAAACTTGTTATTTATTTCCTGATTATTCCAAAATCCTTTATAAGTTTTTATATTACTATTGTTAATGTCATAGCAAGAATGATTTAGATAACATTCTTTGCCAAAAAAATCATACAAGTCAAGCATTAATGGTGATTCTATAATAGTATATGAGAGTTTTTTACCTATTGCAATTAGTTGCTTCGCTAGATGTTTCTGGCATAAGAAGATCAAGAAAATACGAAATCTATGGCGACCGCTAACTGTTAACCTTAAAATCTCACAAACAGCATCTGTATCTGATAGATTGTCTTCAATGATAGAATCATTATATAGTTTTGCATCAAAAATTTTTTCACTGAAAACTCCGGTTTGATAAAGATACTTAACTGAATCCTTCACTAGGCAGTTTTGCCACTTAGGATTTTTAAAGAAGGGATCAAAGCTGAGCCAGTTTTCACGCTTATGCCAATGTTGAATCAACGCTGTTGATACTAGTATTGGGGAGAAGTCTTTATCGTGATAAAACACTAAGACATGGCTCCCTTGTTGCGATAAATGAAGTGTAAAAAGTATTTCATACCATTTCTGTTCTATGACAAAGGTATCAAGGTTTATCAGAGAAATCGCATCAGCAAGGGGAAGAGGGATACTACAATGTAGTGTAGTAAAATATCTTGTGTCTTTTTCTATATTACTGACGTATTCAGAATAGTATTTTTTCTCATCTAATGAGAGAGACATAATATTAAGTTCTATAGAATCCAAAGCTTGATTTTTCTGTAAAATCAGGTATCTCTCATATTCAGCCCACCCAGCAAGAAGACTTCCAAATAGTTCAATTGCAGAAATTTCAATAGAGTGCCAGTTTGTAGGGCAATCTGCCATTGGAGTGGACAGAATATGTTTAATAGCTTGAGATGATTCAAATATTGAAGCAAGATCACCGTCAGAGTAAGGGTAAGAATAGAGAATATTCTTTTGTCGTAGGTTAACTAAATCAGCAAAATTTGAAGTGGGTAACTCTTGAAGTAGTACGCGTTGGACTGTTTGGAAAAAAAATATTTTCTGCTGAGAGTCCCATTGACTTGTCTGCTGGTTATACGCTGATGTTGATAATATCACATCCAAAATACTCTACCCTAATATCTATATCGTATAATTGACACTTATATCACCCTGGTGTCAATTATTCAATATCTTAATATTTGATAAGAGATTATTGTAAATGATATTTTGTTGAATTTTTTCGGTTACATCTATTGTGTTATATCGATATACCTTATCTAGATAGATGTCTAAGGGTTATAACGTACTTCCTCAGTTGACTTGATGTGACTTTATATGATTATCATCAGCAATTAATTCATTAAGTTTGTATTCTGGACTTAACTTACTATCGAACCATTAAGTATGTTGTTATTATTCAATTCTTTTCATATGATTTGTGATGCTCCTTGAATGACCTACATTCGGAAAAACAAGAACAAACTCAGTATATTCACCATATATAGACTCACAATGAATATCTCCTTTTATAGACTTCATTACTCGCTTACAATAGCTCAATCCAAGTCCTGTTCCATTGTGCTTTTTGTAAGTAAAGAAATCACTGAATATACTATCTATTATTTTTTCTTCTATACCAGGTCCATAATCTCTAAAATATAACTTATTGCATGATTTTTCAGATTTCGTTTTTATCTCTATTATGCTTTTAGGATGTGAATCGAAATAATAAATAGCGTTTTTCAATAAATTAAAAATAACAAATGTTATTTTTGTTTTATTAGCGTGTATAGTAAAGTTATCTTTAATGTCTATAAATATTCTATCTATACTTTTTTGGTTGTCATAAGCATGATCATTAACAGATTCCTTGACTAGAGTACTTATATCTATATATTCATCATTATTGGATTCTGAAATACAATCAACATCATTGAGTGAAGTGTTAATTATTTGATGTCCATTTTTTATGGCTTTACGTATGTCTATTATATTACTTAGTAATGATGTGGTTTTTTCTGTATTATTTATTTGGGACTCTATTTTTGAAATATATGATTGAACATTCTTTAAAGGAGTTTTCATTTCATAAGCAATAGATATGGCTGCTTTTTGAGATTGTTTTATTTTATTTTCACAGTGGAGGAAAAAACTGATTTCTTTCAATATGCATTGTATTGCATAAATTTCTTCGTTTGAATATAAAAGTCCATTTAATTTCCTAGGTAATAATAACAGTTGGGCTATAGAATTATTATTGTCAAAAATGGGAAGTATTGCTGCTGAGTTGTTTTCAATCATCTTGAAATGTATTTTTTTTAAATAATCATGCTCTTTATTATCTAATTGGTATTCTATTTCATCTAAAATTAAAGCCGAATTTTGACCATGTGAATACTCTTTATAGATCGAAGTTAACTCATTATCTAATGATATGATGGATAGTTTGCCATCAAGTTTTAGAGATTGGGAAACTGTGTCTATTAAATCTTGTAAAGAATTATGAACATTTTTAGATGTAGTGTAGATTTGCTCAATAGGAGTTGATGGTTCTTTATATACTAATAGACTGGCTATTTTAGTAGATAGTTTTGCTATTTTTTTCCAATGATATGTATGAATAAAACACCATAATATAATGAGAATAAAACTTAATGGCATATTTAATTTTACAGATAAAATTGTAATAGGGACTATATAAAATAGTAGAGTTGTGGCTGTTTTTATAGCAGAATATATTAAGTATTTCCAACTATAGAATCTATAATTTATAGAAGCATATCCAACAACGCTTAAACAAATTATTGCTAAGAATGGAGGAATCCAAGTTAATGAGAAATCATCATATATAAAGGTTATGATTAAATGAAGTGTTGCTGTTGAGACTAGATATATAATCATTCCTAGCACTGTATATATTGATTTTAATTGTTTTATTTTTACATGGTTTGTTTTTATTGATTTTGTTAATTTAAATAAAGTTAGAAATGTGTATATGAATAGTGATAGAAAGAAAAAGGGTGTCGCTTGACCAAAAGTAATGGTGAAATCACTAGGGCCTTTAATAATAACTCCAGTTATAGTATATCCAGATATAAAGTTTACATAAAATGCATATATAGTCATTATAGCTATGGTTATGATTTCCCAAAGCTTAAATTTATTTTCTTGTATAGCTGATGTCAGATAACATGAATAGATAAATGCGAATGTTAATGACATGTATGAAAATATGTTTGCCATTTTTGCCATATATATAGCACTGCTTTCACCGAATATAACAAGTAAATCTGTATGAAAGTATGCATTACTGGCAATCCACAAGATGATAAAAAAAACGCATGTTGAATATGAGTAATAGAGGTTTTTTATAGAACCGGAAGTTTTAGGTTTTTTAGTCGATAAATAAATAATAAAATAAGATAGCCAACAGGCTCCACCTATTGATGCAAAGAGAAGTAATAAAGCTTTAGGATAAGCGATATAGTTCAATAATTGAGTGATCAAGTTAAATTACACCTCATGTATTAATTGAATAATTATCTTGATTTTTCAGTCAAGAGTGTAAGATAAATTCAGATGAATGGATACAAATAAAAGCCATTTTCATCAATTTTTATTATGGTTATAGTGAGAATTTAATTGATGAATTTGTTATTTCGATGGGTGTTCGTGATATTGCTGTTTAAATGAGGAATCTACTACTTAATAACTTTCTGAAATCCCCTATGGCTCCTGAGCCGCTGAGTCTTTATAATGCGGCACCGGCAAGGTGCGGATTTTAGCCGCAATCATTTGAATAGTGGAGTAAGACATGTCTTCTTATACACCGGTGATTACCGTTGATGGACCAAGTGGCGCCGGGAAAGGTACGCTGTGTATGTGTATCGCTAAAGCGTTGGGGTTTGATTTGCTGGATTCCGGCGCACTGTATCGTGTCCTGGCTTTGGCTGCGATTCATCATGGTGTTGATACCGAATCTGAAGATGCTTTGGTACCTTTAGCAACGCATTTGGATGTTGAATTTATTGCTGAAGGAGATTTGGTCAAAGTCATTCTGGAAGGTGAGGATGTCTCCGGAGAACTCCGTAAGGAAGAAACGGGCATGGCTGCCTCTAAAGTGGCTGCTTTCCCCCGGGTACGAGAGGCGCTTTTGCGACGTCAACGTGCGTTTGTCAAAGAAACCGGACTCGTTGCTGATGGCCGAGATATGGGGACGATTGTTTTCCCTGATGCAGAAGTCAAAATATTCTTGGATGCCAGCTCGGAGGAGCGGGCAAAAAGACGCTATAACCAGTTGCAACTTAAAGGGGTTGATGTTAAATTTGATGACCTTTTAAGCGAAATTCGTGAGCGTGACGAAAGAGACCGAAATCGTCCCGTTGCGCCATTACGTCCTGCTGATGATGCATTGGTTCTTGACTCTACGTCTATGTCTATCGAGCAGGTTCTCGAAACATCGCTACAATATATAGAATCTAAACTGGCGGTTCGCTAGCCGTGTGCTAAGCAATCGTCAGTGCGGAACGTCGGTGTCAAGGATGATGATCGGCGAAATTCATAACCCCACGCGGTAGGATACCCGTGGAAGTTTAATATTTTGAAGATGAAATAAATGACTGAATCTTTTGCTCAACTCTTTGAAGAGTTTCTAAACGAAACTGAATTCCAGACTGGTACTATCGTTAAAGGTACCGTTGTTGCTATCGAGAACGGTTTTGTTCTTGTTGATGCAGGTCTGAAGTCTGAATCTGCAATCCCTGCTGAACAGTTCAAGAACGCTGCTGGCGAACTTGAAGTTGAAGTCGGTTCTGAAGTCGATGTCGCGCTGGATGCAGTAGAAGACGGTTTCGGTGAAACTCAACTTTCTCGTGAGAAAGCGAAACGCCACGAAGCTTGGATCGTTCTTGAGAAAGCATACGAAGAAGCTGAAACTGTTGTTGGTATTATCAATGGTAAAGTTAAAGGTGGTTTTACTGTTGAACTGAACGGTATTCGTGCTTTCCTTCCTGGCTCTCTGGTTGACGTTCGTCCAATTCGTGACACCGCTCATCTGGAAAACAAAGAGCTAGAGTTCAAAGTAATTAAGCTGGATCAGAAACGCAACAACGTTGTTGTTTCTCGCCGTGCTGTTATCGAATCTGAAAACAGTGTTGAGCGTGATGAACTGCTTGAGACACTACAAGAAGGCACAGAAGTTAAAGGTATCGTTAAGAACCTGACTGACTACGGTGCGTTTGTTGATTTAGGTGGTGTTGATGGTCTTCTGCACATCACTGATATGGCTTGGAAACGTGTTAAGCATCCATCTGAAATCGTCAACGTTGGTGACGAAATCTTAGTGAAAGTGCTTAAGTTCGATCGTGATCGTACACGTGTATCACTTGGTCTGAAACAGCTAGGTGAAGATCCATGGGTTGCAATTGCAAAACGTTACCCAGAAGGTCACAAGCTGACTGGTCGTGTGACTAACCTGACTGATTATGGCTGCTTCGTTGAAATCGAAGAAGGCGTTGAAGGTCTGGTTCACGTTTCAGAAATGGATTGGACGAATAAGAACATCCACCCATCTAAAGTTGTCAACGTCGGTGACGAAGTTGAAGTAATGGTTCTGGATATCGATGAAGAGCGTCGTCGTATTTCTCTGGGTCTGAAACAGTGTAAAGCTAACCCATGGCAACAGTTCGCTGAAGCTCAGGCGAAAGGCGACAAAGTTACAGGTAAGATCAAGTCTATCACTGATTTCGGTATCTTTATCGGTCTGGATGGTGGCATCGACGGTCTGGTTCACCTGTCTGATATCTCTTGGAATGTTCCTGGAGAAGAAGCGGTTCGTGAATACAAGAAAGGCGATGAAATCTCTGCTGTTGTTCTTGCTGTTGACGCAGAGCGTGAGCGTATTTCTCTTGGCGTTAAGCAAATGGAAAACGACCCATTCAACGCATATGTTGCTGACAACAAAAAAGGCACACTAGTCAATGGTACTGTTACTGCAGTTGATGCGAAAGGTGCTACAATTGAACTAGAAGATGGCGTTGAAGGTTACATCCGTGCTTCTGAAGTATCTCGTGACCGAGTTGAAGACGCATCTCTCATCCTGAGCGTTGGTGATAGTGTTGAAGCGAAATTTACTGGTGTAGACCGTAAGAACCGTGTTATCAACTTATCTGTCAAAGCGAAAGATGAAGCAGAAGAGCAAGAAGCAATGGCTTCACTGAACAAGCAAGAAGAAGGCGCGTTCGGTAATGCTATGGCTGATGCTTTCAAGGCTGCTAAAGGCGAATAATGTAATTCGCAAAAAAGGAGCCGCTTTGGCTCCTTTTTTTTAGTTAGGATTTTGATGCTCATATTGCAAGTAAGAAGAGGGAAACTATGACGAAGTCTGAATTGATTGAAAGATTGTGCGCAGAGCAAACTCATCTGTCCGCGAAAGAAATCGAAGATGCCGTAAAAGATATTATCGAGCATATGGCGACATCGTTGGAGCAGGGTGACAGAATAGAGATTCGTGGCTTTGGCAGTTTCTCTCTGCATTATCGTGAGCCTCGCACGGGACGCAACCCTAAAACAGGTGAAAAAGTTGAATTGGATGGTAAGTATGTCCCTCACTTTAAACCTGGCAAAGAGCTCAGAGAGCGCGTTAATGGTGCGATCTGATTTTTGCAAACGAATCTGTGCGGCATATCATTCGATATGCCGTTTTTTTGGATACGATATTATCAATTATCATGGTATGGATGGTGATTTTCTTGCATAATCAGGGATGCCAATAACTGATGCAGGTTTTCCCATTATGAGAGTCCTAAAAATCATTTTTCTTCTCGTTCTCTTCCTTGTTGCCTTAGCTTTGGGCGCTCAAAACCAAGAAGTTGTCACATTCAACTATTTGTTAGCAAAAGGTGAGTTCCATTTATCTTGGCTTTTGGGAGCAGTTTTTGTCACAGGTTTTGCCATCGCGTGGCTTATCTTTGGTAGTTTGCATCTCAAAGCAAAACTACAGATTCGTCGTTTGAATAAGCAACTGAACAAGAGTGAGGCTCAGCGCTCAGTTGCGAAAGAGAAACTGAATATCGGATAATATAGCTCGATGTTAGAAATACTCTTCTTGTTATTGCCGATCGCTGCTGCCTATGGTTGGTATATGGGTCACCGCAGTGCTCAGCAGGACAAGCAGAAACACTCTCACCAGATTTCCCGTCAATATGTCACGGGACTTAACTTGCTGTTATCTGATCAATCAGATAAGGCGGTTGATCACTTTATCGAATTACTCCAAGTCGATGATGAGACGATTGATACGCATTTGGCTCTCGGTAACTTATTTCGTTCCCGGGGCGAAGTTGACCGAGCAATTCGGATTCACCAGAATCTGATCTCTCGCTCAGGGTTGACCATCGATCAAAAGAACCTTTCACTGCAACAATTAGCAAAAGACTATATGGTTGCCGGTTTTTTGGATCGAGCCGAGCGGATCTTCGAGCAACTCATTGAAGAACCCGAGCATCGGGAATCAGCGTTAATTCAATTAACTTCGATTTATCAGCAAACCCGGGAATGGATGAAAGCCATCGATTGTGCTCATGCCTTGGTTAAACTTGGCCGCAAGAAGATGCGTAAGAGTATTGCGTACTTTTGGTGTGAGCTTGCAGCGGATGCGCAATCGATGCGTGATGATATGAAAGCGATACAAATATACAAGAAAGCGCTGTCGGAAGATCCGAAATGTGTCAGAGCAAGCATTGGTTTAGGAAAGCTTTATTTAGAGAAAGAAGATTATCGCAATACAATTCGTTATATGGAGATGGTGCTTGAGCAGGATGTCGATTATGTCGGTGAAATTTTGCCGACACTTGCTGAATGTTATCACCGTTCCGGTCATGAACAGGGACTGATTGATTTTTTAAGGAAATGTATTGCCCAGCAAGC
Organism: Vibrio ruber DSM 16370; assembly: GCF_900163965.1. GTDB lineage: Bacteria > Pseudomonadota > Gammaproteobacteria > Enterobacterales > Vibrionaceae > Vibrio > Vibrio ruber. The sequence continues at coordinate 43,837 of NZ_FULE01000042.1, read as the reverse complement.
CGGTGCTTCAGCTGAATTGATGCTGGCCCAGCTGGTTGCTCACCATGAAGGCGTGGGGGCTGCACTAGATTTACTGACGAAGCAGTTGGTGAAGAATCCGACCATGAAAGGGTTTTATCGGTTAATGGATTACCACTTAGCGGAAGCTGAGGAAGGGCGGGCGAAAAAAAGTTTATCTGCATTGCAAAGCATGGTCGGAGAACAGATGAGGATAAAGCCTCATTATCGTTGCCGGAAATGCGGTTTCTCCTCTCATTCATTATATTGGCACTGTCCATCGTGTAAGAGCTGGGGAGAGGTTAAACCGATTCGGGGTTTGGATGGCGAGTAAACATGCTCCGAAACACCTGAAACAAGAATTGAATTCAGATCATTACGACATAAAACAGAGGAGAAGAAATGGGCGAGCCGAGAGTTATTGTAGCACTGGATTATGAGAATCAAGCCGAAGCGTTACGTTTTGTTGATCAAATTGATCCTCAGCATTGCCGGTTGAAAGTCGGGAAAGAAATGTTCACGTTATTCGGGCCTGATTTTGTTCGCGCATTACACCAACGTGGCTTCTCTGTTTTTTTGGATCTGAAATTTCACGATATCCCCAATACTTGTGCCAAAGCGGTGAGAGCTGCGGCTGAACTGGGTATCTGGATGGTGAACGTTCATGCCAGTGGTGGTGAGCGGATGATGAATGCCGCTCGGGAAATTCTTGAACCTTATGGTACAGACAGACCGCTGTTGATTGGTGTGACGGTCTTAACCAGTATGTCGCAACATGATTTGGCCGATATCGGCCTGAATGTTACCCCTCAAGAACAAGTACTTCGTCTTGCAACATTGACAAAAAATTCAGGCTTGGATGGGGTGGTATGTTCTGCTCAGGAAGCTCGTCAGCTCAAAGAGCAATTGGGTCAGTCATTTCAGTTGGTGACACCGGGAATTCGCCCTGAGGGCAGTGATGTCGGTGATCAACAGCGAATTATGACCCCTCAAGAAGCTATTTCAGAGGGGTCTGATTATTTGGTTATCGGCAGACCGATTACTCAGGCACAAGAACCGGCATCGGTTTTAAAGCGTATCAATCACTCAATTCTTTTGTCGTAGAGCTGCTCAAGTAAGATTGCTGGCAATAGAACAGGGGCTTTAGCCCCTGTTTTTTTGAATATGATTTATCGCAAGATAATGGATCTCTGCGTCTCAGCAGGGAATGCCACTATGGAATCGGAAACGAGGATCGGGAGAGAGAATCAGTTCTGCTTCGATTTTTCCTATTGTATCGATTCGCTGAGAAATATCTTGATGAGCAATTTGCTGAGCCAGTGTCAGGTAGTCCTGATAGTGACGGGCTTCTGAACGTAATAAAGATATATAGAACTTCGCTATATCGTCATCCATGTGTGGGGCGAGTTTGGCAAAACGCTCACATGAGCGTGCCTCAATGTAGGCACCAATAATTAATTTATCGATGAGCGCATCCGGTTCATAGGTTTTGACCTGTGATAATAGTCCTTTTGCATAACGACCGGCAGGAATATTCTCATAGGTAATTCCTTTTTTCGCCATTATCTCGAGTACTTGATAGAAGTGATGGAGCTCTTCTTTGATCAGTAAAACCATTTTATCGATTAAATCTTGGCTGTACGACGAATCAGCTTTTGCCATGATGGTTTTGGAGAGTTGGCTTTTGCCTTTCAGTCCCGTTAGAGAACCTAATTTACGATAGGCAAAATCTTCATAGGGTTTAAACCATGCGAGTAGGGCTGATGCACTTGCTGTATCGACCGCGTATTTACGGATAAGATACATGGCGGATTGTCCGGCCTTCAATTCACACAGTAGATGATCAATCAGAATGACTTTTAAATTCTCTGGTTTTTTCGCTTCGTCAATCCATGCTTCAGGAGTTTCACATTGTAAAAAGTCATGAATAGGTTGGAGTAATTGTTGATAATGGTCGTTACTGGTCATGGTTCTTAAACTTAAAAAGGTCGCCAGAGCGACCTGTTATAAATCGATAAAATTAAATCAGGAAGGGGAGGTAGGGAACTACCACTTTTTCTTTTCGCCGAAGAGGGCTTCCATATCGTCATCCCGTTCTCGGTCGCCCTGAGCTTCAACCGGGGTTTTCTTCTGCTGACGCTTGTTCTCGAGTTCATCGTACATGGCTTGCAGCTTTTCCCGCGCTTGATTTGAATAAGCATCATTTTTTGTACTGAGGACATCAATACCTTTCTTCAGTAGCTGAATAGCCGTTCCCGGTTGCCCACGGACAATCGACTCATTCGCTCGTTTGATGACATTTTCAATATTGATGCGTATCTGAATCATTTCCAGACGCGCATTTTCTGTCACATAGGTCTGGGTGTCCAGGCGCCCTTTGTTATGTTCGCTCCGAATCGTATCTCTCAGTCGCTTTACGAGCTTGAGCATTGTAATCGCTTGTTTGTCGTTGGTCGGCGATTTGAATGTTGTACTGTCCTGATTCGGCTGGTTTTCACGCAGGTTTTTCACTTGTCCCTGCATGTTTTCGATACGATGTGCAAGTTGTTTATTTTTGGGATCTAACTCGTACATGTTTTGTAGTGCATCCAGAATCCGGTTATTCAAACACAGCAACAAGTCCTTACTATAAGGGACGTGGTGGGCGTTACCAATTAGATCCTCGGTGGCATCAATGATTGCGACATAACGAGTAGACTCGTGTTTTTTTGCTGTTTCGACTTTGACTTTATACTGCAACATAATGTTGTAGCCCAAAATCAGAAGGAGCAATACGCCAACCAAGGCAATGATTAATCCTATACTCATAGTTCCTGCATCAATCCGTACAACGTGAATTCAACCTGTCTAAGGATTCAGGGGGTCATAGTCCTCGACGGTAAGTTCGTATAGCATAATAAAATTTATCGTGTTCTACCAATGAATCCCCCATTATTCTTTAATAGATCACTTAATTATTCAGTTAATGAAGTCCCAACTCGCAGAAAAGTTCCACTTATTTTCTAATTTGTTGTCAAAAAAGGGTATAAATTCTTCTCATTAAGCATTATAACTAATGATTATATAAAATGCCTAAGTTTGCAATTTGCTGCAGAGATAATGGGGTTGACATGAAGCTACAGCAGTTAAAATACATTGTGGAGGTAGTGAACCATAGTTTGAATGTTTCAGCTACAGCCGAAAGTTTGTACACATCTCAACCGGGAATTAGTAAGCAGGTTCGTTTACTTGAAGACGAGCTTGGGATTCAGATATTTGAGCGCAGTGGTAAGCATCTGACTCAGGTGACGTCTGCCGGGGAAGATATTGTGAAAATTTCACAGGAAATTCTTTCTCGGGTTGAAAGTATTAAAGCGGTTGCCAGTGAACACACTCACCCGGAAATGGGTACATTGAATATTTCAACGACTCATACACAAGCCCGTTATGCGCTACCGGATGTGATTAAAGGTTTTACTGCCAGATACCCTAAAGTTTCTCTGCACATGCATCAAGGAACACCAAGTCAGATGTCAGAAGCGATTGCGAAAGGGATCGCTAATTTTGCCATTGCAACAGAAGCACTGCATTTGTATCAGGATGCAATCATGTTGCCGTGTTATCACTGGAATCGTTCGATTGTGGTGCCAAAAGGACATCCTTTAGCACAACGAGACAAGTTGAGCATTGAAGAGCTCGCGACCTATCCTTTGGTGACTTACGTCTTTGGGTTTACAGGTCGGTCTGAACTGGATATGGCATTTAATCGGATCGGGCTGAGTCCGCGAGTTGTTTTTACAGCAACGGATGCAGATGTGATTAAAACTTACGTCCGGATTGGAATGGGGGTCGGGGTGATTGCCAGTATGGCCGTTGATAAAGTCCGTGATGCGGATTTAGTGGCAATTGATGCCAGCCATATTTTTGGCTCGAGCACTACGAGTATCGGTTTCCGTCGGGGGACTTTTTTGCGCTCTTATATGTTTGATTTTATGGAACGTTTCGCACCACATTTAACTCGCCCGGTGGTGGAGCAGGCAATTTCCCTGAAATCGAATCAGGAAATTGATGAGATGTTCAAGGACATCCAACTGCCTGTGCGCTAATTGCGGATGTTCCTACATCTGCTATCTGCTTGGTGTTGTCTGTTTTCCCAGAAAACAATTACGTCGGTTGCGTCTTGTTAGTCCTTTATGGAAGAGCGGCGGCCGATATAACATCAGATTCTATCTGAGACACTCCGTCTAGCCTGTATGTGATTGTTTCAAGAAATTATATGCCTTAGTTTGTATATTTACGCCTGAATTTTCAGAATCAGGTTCCAGAAGTCGTCAATAATTCAGCGGATTATGACTGTTTCATTAGCAATAGAGCTAGTTTTGCTCTTGATTCAGTCGTCAGTTTGTGGAAAATTTGGTGTAAGGAGCAAATAGGTAGATAATATTTGTTCTTTTGGGAGTTTTTCACGTTTGACGTTCAGAGGTCTTTTGACCTTTACAATCATGCCTGCTTTCGCAAATATATTGTCAGCAGTAGGAAGAATGGATGCGCCTACGGTGATGCCATTGTCGGTGTTGGTTTCGACATTATGTTAGTGGCCTTGAGGTATTGCTTCTTTTATATACGGGATGAAGTTATACCGATACGGTACTGATGATGTTTGATCGCTTTCGGTATGCCAATCATCATTCTGACCCCTCATTTGTATTTGGTTGTATTCACTGGGTGTTTGTATAATATATCGAATATATGACTAGTAGCATGTTAGTCCTGTAACTTGAGATATTTGTGTTAAAAAATTGTTGTATGTTTTTGCAAGGAAGTAAATAAGGTGGAATAAACATGGCAGACAACTATAAAAAGCCGTCCAAGGATTTAGACCGGATCGATCGCAACATTTTGAATGAATTGCAGAAAGATGGCCGGATTTCAAATGTAGAGTTATCCAAACGTGTTGGATTGTCTCCGACGCCCTGCTTGGAGCGTGTGAGACGACTGGAGCGTCAGAACTATATTACCGGATACACAGCACTTCTGAATCCGCAGTATCTTGATGCATCATTACTTGTTTTTGTCGAAATAACACTGAATCGTGGTGCACCGGATGTATTTGAACAATTCAATACAGCGGTACAAAAACTAGATGATATTCAGGAATGTCATCTGGTTTCAGGGGATTTTGATTATTTGTTGAAAACCAGGGTATCGGATATGGGCGCATATCGTAAGCTTTTAGGTGATACGTTACTACGACTGCCCGGCGTTAACGATACTCGAACCTATGTGGTGATGGAAGAAGTGAAGCAAACCAATCAGTTAGTCATTAAAGTTCGTTAGTCGGATATCAAGTCTCGAATATCTTTCTGTATTCTGACTTAACGACATTGGGTTTTGGCTGATGTTATGATTAAATCTCAACATAAACCGAGCGGCTTGAGCCGCTCGGACTGTTTTTATTTCAATTCATGTTGTGCATAATGCTTTAACATGAGGTTCAGGCAAAAGTTGGTTATGTTCAAAGAGAACAAAAGTAAAGTCGAAACCATTATCAAAACCAGAGCAGAGGGGACGGCTTCACCTCGCTTAAATGGCGTTCAGCGGCTGAAAGAAAGTGTTTTGATTTTGGCTGTCCTCCTATCCGTTTTTTTCTCCGTGGCGTTGTTGACATTTAACCCCGCAGATCCGTCTTGGTCTCAGACCGCGTGGGGAGGAGAGCTACATAATGCCGGTGGATATATCGGAGCTTGGATCGCCGATACGCTCTTCTTTATTTTTGGATCTCTGGCATACCCGCTCCCGCTGGTGATTACCCTCATTACATGGGGCGGACTTCGTACCCGTGATGATGAACCCTTCGATTTTATGCTTTGGGGGACTCGTCTGCTTGGTTTCGTGGTGATTCTGTTGACCAGTTGCGGTTTGGCCGATATCAATTTTGATGATTTGTGGTATTTCTCTTCTGGTGGTGTTGTTGGCGATGTTTTGAGTAGTCTGGCGCTACCGACGTTTAATGTCTTAGGCAGTACATTGATTTTTCTGTTTCTCTGGGGAGCTGGCTTTACATTATTGACAGGTATTTCATGGTTAACGATTGTTGAGTGGATCGGGGATCAAGCCATTGCATTTGCACAGAAATGTGTCGCACTGTTCCGCAAGGATGAGAAGGAGACTCTTCTTTCTCCGGGGATTGAAGCATCTGCTGCCTTACTTGAACGTGACATTCAAAGCCGGTTATCACCGACTGAATCGGATATCACAGACACCGCATCAATGCCTGTCAGCGATTCTTCTGCTGACTATTCTTCTAACAACGACCATCCTGCTAACGGCAGTTCTTCTAACGACACTGTTCGTCGCTTTAATATCCACATCCCTCAGAGTGAACAAAGCGCGGAGGACGATGCCTATCAACAACCCGTTGAAGAAACTCATGCTGAGCAGCCTGAACGGAGTCAGCAATTTTCCGCAACGATAGAAGAATTGGATAAAGCAGCACAGCAAAATGATGATTTTGCTGAAGGCGGTTGGGATGATGATTCAATCGGGGACGCATCGTCTGATATCGAGCCCGGCCATTCCTTTGGCTCGTTTGATATTGATATTCATGAAAACGAACCATCGATTTCTGATCTGGATACGCTGGATGAGCATGACCTCACTGAGACGAAAGATGATGCAGATGACGATGTTGTGGCTTTCCAAAACTTAGTGTCCGAAGCTAAGAAAACTGAACAGGCAAAACAGAATCCGTTTCTGGTACAACCGACGGTCGATTTGCCGACCCCGACAGAGCCGTTGCCGACGTTAGAGTTGTTATATCATCCCGAAAAGAGAGACAATTTTATTGACCAGGATATGCTGACAGAAGTCGCAAGGCTGGTTGAGTCTAAATTATTGGATTATAAAATTCAGGCCAGTGTAGTGGGGATTTATCCCGGTCCGGTCATCACTCGGTTTGAACTTGATTTAGCCCCCGGCGTGAAGGTGAGTCGGATTTCCGGATTATCGACTGATTTGGCTCGTTCTCTGTCTACGCCCGCGGTGCGCGTTGTCGAGGTGATTCCGGGAAAACCTTATGTTGGTCTGGAGTTACCGAACCTGAGCCGTCAGACGGTTTACCTTTCTGATGTCGTGAGCAGTGACAAGTTTAAGCGCTCAAAATCTCCGACGACAATTGTACTCGGTCAAGATATTGCCGGTGATGCGGTGATTGCCGATTTAGCAAAAATGCCTCATGTCTTAGTTGCGGGGACGACCGGGTCAGGTAAATCTGTCGGTGTGAATGTGATGATTCTCAGTATGCTGTATAAGGCGACACCGGAAGAAGTCAGATTCATCATGATTGACCCGAAAATGTTGGAACTTTCAGTGTACGAAGGGATTCCTCATCTTCTGTCAGAAGTTGTGACAGATATGAAAGATGCCGCGAATGCATTACGTTGGTGTGTGGCAGAAATGGAACGCCGCTACAAACTGATGTCAATTGTTGGCGTGCGGAACATTAAAGGGTTCAATGAAAAGCTGGATATGGCAGCCAAGGCAGGACATCCGATTCATGATCCACTCTGGAAAGAGGGAGATAGTATGGATGCAGAGCCACCGTTACTGGAAAAATTACCGTTTATTGTAGTGGTGGTCGATGAGTTTGCCGATTTGATGATGGTCGTTGGTAAGAAAGTCGAAGAGCTGATAGCCCGTCTGGCACAGAAAGCAAGGGCTGCCGGTATTCATTTGATTCTGGCAACTCAACGTCCTTCGGTTGATGTCATTACAGGCTTGATTAAAGCGAACATCCCGACCCGGGTTGCCTTTACCGTTTCAACCAAAACGGATTCTCGCACCATTCTTGATCAGGGCGGTGCTGAATCTCTGTTGGGAATGGGAGATATGCTTTATCTGCCGCCCGGCTCCAGTCATACCGTCCGTGTTCATGGGGCATTTGCTTCCGATGATGATGTTCATGCCGTCGTCAACAACTGGAAGGCCAGAGGTCAACCCAACTATATTTCTGAAATTGTCAGCGGAGATCAAGGACCGGAAGCATTGTTACCGGGAGAACAACTCGACGATGATGAAGATATCGACCCATTATTTGACCAGGTTGTTGAGCATGTTGTTGAAACACGAAGAGGGTCGGTTTCCGGCGTGCAGCGACGTTTCAAAATTGGTTATAATCGCGCGGCCAGAATTGTTGAGCAGTTAGAAGCTCAGGGAATTGTGAGTGCTCCTGGTCATAATGGTAATCGGGAAGTTTTAGCGCCACCGCCGATCCGAGAGTAAATTTGACGTTGATTGAAAAGTAAAAGGGAGACCATCTGGTCTCCCTTTGTCGTTATTCAAATAAGCCACGTCTTTTCGGTTTGAAAAATTGAGCAATCAAGAAAATAAAGGCAACAAAAAGGTTAATTGCAAAGATGATTTCCAACCATTGTGGCATCGATAAAGTTAAAAACTGCCATACGATTTTGCTACAGTCCCCATATGCTTCGAACATCCAGGGCATCCATTGATTGAGCGGTGCCCATTGTGGAAACTGAACAAAAGCATCACACGTTGCAAACGGTGAAGGATGAAACTGATACTCCACATGTTGGTGCGCCAGTAACAGCCCCGAATATGATGTATATCCCCACGAAAGAAGACCTAACCAACGGAACACTGCCAACTGGGGGGCGATGAGTCCCAGCAGTGCGGAACCACCGATTCCCAGCATCGCCACTCTTTCATAAATACACATAACACAAGGGGCGAGCATCAGAATATGTTGGAAAAAGAGCGCGCACATTTCAAAAAACAGAATAGATAACAGCAATAAGACCCAGGCACTTCTGGACTGAGAAAACTTGTTGAGTTTGGCAAAGATCACTATGGGGCATCCTTATAAAGTAAAAGCTCTGTTCTACAGAGCTTTTTAACGCGAAACTGTTGTAGACTCAATCTATTATTAATGACCCAGTGATGCGGATGCATGTTTGAGTGCATTTGGGACATGATGTGATAACCAACCCAGATCATAGTAACTCGCTGTTGCCGGTTCAAGGAAAAAGATGATACCGACCAGCCCGACAAGTGTTAAGACAATGGTATATGGCAGTGCCATCATCACCATTCGTCCATAAGAGAGTCGGATAAGCGGCGCCAGTGCTGAGGTCAACAGGAATAAAAAGGCAGCCTGTCCATTGGGCGTTGCGACTGAAGGTAAATTGGTCCCGGTATTGATCGCAACCGCTAACAAGTCAAACTGATCGCGTGAGATAATGCCTTCTGCCAGTGCTGTTTTCACTTCGTTGATATAGACAGTCCCGACAAATACATTGTCCGAAACCATAGAAAGCAATCCGTTAGCTATGTAGAACATCGCGAGTTGGAGATCTGCATTCTGCAGGTGTAATACGGCATCAATAACGGGTTTAAATAAGTGCTGATCGACAATGACAGCAACAATCGAGAAGAATACTGCGAGTAATGCCGTGAAGGGCAATGCTTCTTCAAACGCTTTACCAAGTGCGTGTTCTTCGGTAATCCCACTGAATGTGGTTGCCAGAATAATCACGGAGAGCCCGATCAGACCGACCGATGCAAGATGAAGTGCCAGTCCGACAATCAGCCAAATCGCAATTAATCCCTGAATCCATAGTTTTGCGACGTCGAGATTGGTACGGCTTTGTGTTTGTGTCCGATCAAAATCACGCAAAATTTGGCGGACGGGGTCTGGAAGCCGGGCACCGTAGCCAAAAATTTTCAGTTTTTCGACAGCGATACAGGTGAAAATCCCACTGATAAACACAGGGACGGTGATCGGTGACATACGAATTAAAAACTCACCGAAATGCCAGCCGGCCTGATCGGCAATAATCAGGTTTTGTGGTTCACCAACCATTGTCATGACACCGCCAAGTGCTGTTCCGATCCCCGCATGAAGGAGTAGTGAGCGCAGAAAAGCCCGGTAGTTTTCCAGATCTTCCCGGGTCAGATCTGACAAATGGTCGTCCTGTGTATGGTCGCCCTGACCGGAGGCAACTTTATGATAGATAGCGTAAAACCCAACGGCAACACTGATAATGACAGCAATAACCGTAAGGGCGTCGAGAAATGCAGAGAGAAATGCAGCAGCGACACAGAATGCTAAAGATAAGATAACCTTAGAGCGTATCTCTAAAAGAATTTTAGTGAAAATAAACAGAAGCAGCTGCTTCATGAAGTAGATACCCGCGACCATAAACATCAGGAGTAAGAGCACTTCAATATTTGCGACTAACTCATGTTTGACTTGTTCCGGGCTCGTCATCCCTATCAGTATTGCTTCGATTGCAAGTAACCCACCGGGTTGAAGCGGATAACATTTTAAAGCCATTGCAAGTGTGAATATAAATTCAACAACCAATAACCAACCTGCGGCAAAGGGGCTTATTGTGAAAAAGACAATTGGATTCACAACGAGAAAAGCAATAATTGCCACTTTGTACCAATCTGGTGATTTACCCAGAAAATTTTTAATAAACGCGTTTCCTAACGAAATCGGCATGATGATGACTCTATAGTTGTTATGAACAGACACTGATATCCATCACTTCTTTTTCGTAACTATTTACGAAAGATATCCATTCAAAGTTACATACATCCCAGCAAATAATCATCAGTGATGCCTGATGATTATTGCTCCCTGATTCATGTATCGACATGGGTGTTTGCCGGAAACTCTACATGAGGTTAATTATTTCATGAAATACAATAAGTTCTTAGTGAGAGTTCCCTTGAAGTTTTTACATAAAAGTAGCCCATAATATGACCATAATTCATATAAAATCATTGTGACTTCACAACTCTGGCAAGAATGTCGAAAATAACATTTTCATCGATAACCATGTCAACAGTGATTATGTGAAATAATATGACATATCTGTAAGTTTACTATGGAAAATTTTATGTTTTTCACCTGTCCATCGTACTAAATTTCCTTTATATTTTATGCAAATTTCAGAATGGTAATCTTAAGCTAAATCAAAAAGCACATAAGATACTTGTTGTGCATTGACGTAATAATTTGGCTTGTGTGGCAAGTTGAATATTGAATATTTTCGCAGTGTACAAACTGGTGATATGATGAATGCCACCTGATTTGGTAAATAAACAAAACTGGAAAAGTATTGAATGGTCATTAAGGCGAAAAGCCCAGCAGGCTTTGCAGAAAAGTATATTATTGAAAGTATCTGGAATGGGCGGTTTGCGCCGGGCTCGATTCTTCCGGCAGAAAGAGAATTGTCTGAACTGATTGGTGTTACCAGAACGACATTAAGGGAAGTGCTGCAACGGCTGGCCCGTGATGGTTGGTTGACAATACAGCATGGTAAGCCGACAAAAGTGAATCAGTTTATGGAAACCTCAGGGTTGCATATCCTTGATACTTTAATGACGCTGGATGCTGAGAATGCAACCAGCATTGTAGAAGACTTGCTGGCGGCAAGAACTAACATCAGTCCGATTTTTATGCGTTACGCATTTCGGCTGAATCAGGCTCAGTCTGAGAAAACCATCAAGCGAGTGATTGGATCATGTGAGGCATTACTGGATGCTGACTCATGGGAGCAATTCATGGCTGACTCACCCTATTCAGAAAAGATTTCACAGCATGTGAAAGATGATGGCGAGGGTGACAAGGAAGCTCGTGAGCAGAAGCTACTGGCGAAGACTTTCAATTTCTATGATTACATGTTGTTCCAGCGTTTGGCTTTCCACTCCGGCAATCAAATCTATGGTTTGATCTTTAACGGTTTGAAAAAATTGTACGATCGTGTCGGTAGTTACTACTTTTCGAACCCCAAAGCACGTGTGCTGGCGCTGGAATTTTATAAGGATTTATTATCGATCTGCTCAAACGGAACCGATAAGTTAGAGCATCTTTCCGCTTGCATCCGTCAGTACGGGATTGAAAGCCGACAAATCTGGAATGAAATGAAGCGCTCATTGCCGACAAGTTTTACGGAAGATGATTGCTGATCAAATCTGTTTGTCATCATTGGTGAACTGCTTAAGAATTACAAAAGGGCCGAATGGCCCTTTTGTTGTTTTTGACGCGCTATTTACTATTGACTTAAGAGAGATTCTCCCGGCCACCGGCTTGAGTGAACCAGTGTGATAAATGTGTTTCTAACGCTTTTAATTCTTCGGGGCCGATTAAGGCTAACCCCAGATCCTGTGCCCGGGTAATATCGTTTTGCCGGAGAGGGCGGAAGCTGACCAGCATTGCTCTTGCCTGAAGGCCACCGAGTAAGTCTCTCAGGGATTCAAGTTTATACAAGGTATCATCACCGTCATCTCTCATTCCTTTGGTTTTACATTCAATAATATGCAGTTTGTTATTGACCACGGTGGCAACATCCAGCTCATTTCGTACTTCGCGCTCACCCAACTGACGATAGACTTGAACGTTTAAAGAACGATCCTGAATTGTCGGCATGTTGCACTGAATTTTTCTGACAATGCTGTGTACCAGCGTTTCCAGCCATTCTCCATTGGCGAATCGTCTGGCATCTTCGTCGGCAAATGTCAGTATACCGTGTTCATAGGTCGCAATCTTTGCATCGACGAGGTCTTGGATTAACAGACTGAGTTCTTTGTAGCCTTGCTGCTTCTCTGATAACGCAACATCAAGACATTGCTCTTTTCTGCATGTTGTTGCCAGATAATTCAGCGTTGCCAGCCCCGGGCCGAGTTCGAGTGCATGACTTGCCCATGATGCACCGATATTACAGAGTTTTGTATCCAGTTCAGGCGGGGTGTCCCGTTCAACAAACTCTCCCCGGGCACCGAATATGGTTAAATAATCAGAGATGGTAATCCGATCCTGAACTTGGGTATCCTGGCAGTCATCCGGATATAGCCAGCACAGACAGTCTGAATTGGGCTCAACCACAAAGATTGGCCACTGGAACGTTCTGAACACTTCATAAATGGAAAGGAGACGATGCCGAAGACCACAGCTTGCATTGAGCTGAATATCCTGATTCCTGTTTTTCAGATCATGGGCCAGTTGATAAATCGAGTGTTTAATTAATGCCACACTTGAACCTGATGGAATCTCGTAAAACTCACTACTAATACCATGTTGTTCTAAAACATTGTGCAACCGGGTGTAAATGATTTTTTGTGAAGCGTCACCGATAAGTACGGTATGAGAGCCGATGATACGGTGATCAAGCAACGGAGTTATCAGACGAACCGGATCGTCGTCAAGGATGCCAACATGAATGGTCATAAATTATCCTCGTGCTTTCGCTTGTCGGAGTCGGAAGGAAAAAGACAAGCGATGTAGACTAGGATATAAAGGTCTCCGGAGTAAAAAACAAGGTTAGCTGGTGATAAATATCTATTACAGGGTGAAATATGACGGTATCTTTACCTATCACCTACTTAGAATTTGAATTCGGCTCTGATTCACTCAGACATTGACAGAAAGATGCGATGTCATTATGAAGTCAAACATCCGTAACATTCTACTGTATTTAGAATGAAAAAAGTGCTTAAAATACATCGGGTACGGAGATATGGTAAAACTAAGCGGATTGTGAGTCTGATTTCACACATGTGCGATAAATAATAGAGAGACGTTATATGGCCGAAGAAACAATTTTTAGTAAGATTATTCGCAAAGAGATCCCAGCAGAAATTCTTTATCAGGATGAGTTGGTCACTGCATTTCGGGATATTAATCCAAGAGCACCAAGTCATATCCTGATTGTGCCAAATCAACTGATTCCGACAGTGAATGACGTTGAAGATGCAGATGAAGCTGCCTTAGGCCGTCTTTTTACCGTGGCGAAAAAGTTGGCTGAGCAAGAAGGAATTGCTCAAGATGGCTATCGGCTTATTATGAACTGCAATGCGCATGGCGGTCAGGAAGTTTATCACATTCATATGCATCTTTTGGGAGGAAAACCACTGGGGCCGCTCCTGATGAACTAACGAATGTGGGTATCTGATGAGTCAATCTCGATGATGTAAATAATAGATACAGGCGGACACAGGAACGTTGTGAGAATACGGATACGATATATTGCGGTGATATGGATGGCACTGGGAAGCAGTGCTTGCGCAAATTTTTCGGCTGGCAACTTATTCAGCCATTATTCTGAACAAAACCGGAAGATGTATCGAGCTGTTAAGCAAGGTGACTATCAGAAGGCGAGTGAGGAACTGCCTGATGGTATCGGGGGAAAGATTCTCGATAATATGGAGAAAGGCCGGGTCTATTTTCTCAATAAAGATGTGCCTGAAAGTCAGTCATTTCTGGAGCAGAGCGATCAGGCGGTCAGGCGACAGCAGGATCAAGCCATTATTTCCATCAGCCGTGAGGCTAGCAGTGCCGGAAGTTTATTGGCGAATGATAATTTAAGGGAATACGTTCCGGCAGATTACGAGCTTGGTTTTTTACATCTTTATCTCGCGCTCTCGTATGTTTATAAGAATCAGCTCGAAGATGCGTTGGTTGAACTGAGACGGGCGAATCAGGTTCAGGAAAAAGCGCGTAACCAGCGGGAGGATGAGTTGCTCAAAGAGCGTGATCGCCTCAAGCAAGAGGGGATTCAGCCTAATCTTGGCGGGTTAATGGCGCGTTATCCAAGTACGGGAAGTACGCTTCAGTCAATTCAGAATGGTTATCTGTTTTATCTGTCCGGGTTGTTATATGAAGCCAGTGGTGACTTGAATGATGCCTATGTCGATTATCGGCGTGCGCTTGCTGTTGCGCCTGAGAATACCAGCGTTGCTCAGAGTACCCTCCGATGCGCGCAAAAGCTGGGTATGGATCAGGATCTGGTCTCGCTTCGCAAGAAATATGGTCATTTGCAGCGGTTGGGTCAGAATCAGGGGCGGATTATTATGATTCAGGAGCAAGGGATTGTTGATCAACTGAAAGGGTGGCAACTGTCTTTACCGATCTACGATAGCCTTGGCAGAATGAATCTTTATTCTCTGGCGTTACCCTATTATTCGGCTTACCAGCCATCAGATGCGCTCCCGGTGATGTTGGATGGTGTTACAGTTGCAGGACAGCGATTAGTTGATACCAATCTAATGGCAAGAAAACAGTTGAACGAAAGAATTAAATCGATTGTTTTTCGTCAGATATTACGCCTAACATTAAAGAATGCGCTGCGTAAGGAAACTACGAAAGATGATAATAACGGTGCTGAAGTCGCAAATTTGGTGCTTAATGTATGGAACACATTGACTGAACAGCCGGATACCCGCAGCTGGATTACTTTGCCCGGTACCGTGTTCAGTGCGACCAAGATTGTCTCCGCCGGTGAGCAGACGCTCTCCGTGGGGCAGCAGTCGTATACATTCAATGTTCCTGCACAAGGAACAACATTTGTATGGCTTTCCCGTCAGGGGGAAAATGCCGTTATTTGGCACAAACAGTTGGGAAGGTTATGATGAGTAAATGGCTATTTAGTTTTATGGCACTTGCCTTGGTAGGGTGTTCCAGTACACAGACTGCCGGCTTGACCGTTGAGAGTGAGTACCAACGGATTTTGTATGGTGACAAAGTTCTCGCTTCTGAAGTTGAAGTGAAAGATATTTCGACCGCTGAAGTGAACGATCATACTCGCGGTGTGGTCAGAGTAAAAAATAAAACCGCCTCAGATCAGCATATTCAATACCGCTTTTCTTGGTATGATCAACAGGGGCTGGACGTAAATACTCGTCCGGGGCCGTGGCGACAAGCCATTATTAGAGGGATGGATGAAGTTTCGTTATCTGAAGTGGCTGTTGCTCCGGAAGCTGTGAATTTCAGAGTACAGATTAGAGAATTGAATCAGTAAGTGACAAGGTGAGTCTTTATGAAAAAAAGTATAATCCTCGTGTTGGGATTGGCTGCTCTCATGAGTGGTTGTGCAAATAAGGTTTCTTACGGGGATGCACAAGCCGTAGAAACGAAAACAGTTGATTTTGGTTCGACAGATTTACAAAAGATTGCTGCGGATATGGTTGATAGCATGATGATGTCTGGTTCTGTGGCCGCCATCACTCGAAATTCACGTCCGATCGTATTTGTGGACGGTATCAAAAACAAAACCAGTGAACATATCGATACCGAATCAATTACGGACACAATCAGTACCAAGATGCTGAACTCCGGGAAGTTTCGATTTGTGGATATGACACGGATCGAAGCGGTCAGAAAGCAGTTAGATTTCCAGAATAATGATGCATTGGTCGATAAGAGCAGTTCGATCCAGTTTGGTAAAATGGTTGGCGCTCAGTACATGTTATACGGCAATTTATCAAGTATCGTCAAAGATACCGGCAGCGATAAAGATGTGTACTATAAAATGACGATGCGTCTGATGGATTTACGTTCAGGGCTCATCGAATGGGCTGATGAAACTGAAATTCGCAAAGAGCAGGAAAAGAGCTTTTTGGGATTTTAATCCACTGAGTTGAGGACGTCAGCGATGGCACGTATGTCATGGTCCGAAGCATGTCAATTAGATCCCTCTCTGGCGTCTTTGACTCATTTTTTTCGGGAAACGCCGACAGTCGCACAAACATTGGCTGGCGGCTTAACGAATCGTTGTTGGAAGATAGACATTCCTGAGTCTCCTTCCGCAGTGTGGCGTCCTTCAACGGATGTCACACAAGCGTTTTCCATCTCTCGTCATCAAGAATTCCACATCCTGTCTGCGTTAAAAGATCAAGCGGTACAAATTTCTCCTGAACCGCTTCATATCAATGAGCAGGGGTTACTGGTACAGTGGATTGAAGGTGAGCGCGTTGTTGCAAATGATATTGAGGTCATGACACGGCTGCTAAGCCAGATTCACCAATTTCCGGTAACGAAACTACCGATTGTTCCTTTTGTTTATACAGCACGAATCGATCACTATTGGTTTCAGTTACAGGCGATGTCTGCTGAGCTGGGAGCCATTGAATCACTCTATAAAACCTGGCGAACACTCCCTAATATCTCTGAAGTTCCACTCTCACTTTGCCACTTCGACCTGGGATGTCACAATCTGATCAAAACATCTCAAGGGATCAAAGTGATTGACTGGGAGTATGCATCTCTGGCTGATCCCAGAATGGATTTAGCGATGACGATAGACATGTCCGATAGCAATTTACTCACGGCTGTCGGTCAATATTGCCAGCATCGGAATATCAATGAACTTGATTTATGGATCGAAGGGGTGAAAGCCTGGATACCCAGAGTTCGGATGCTTGCAATGTTATGGTATTTGATTGCTTTTCAGTTATGGGAAAATAAAGAGATGCAAGCAGCGGCTGAACGGATAAAAATGCAGCTAGACAACGAGTTCAAATGATAACAGAAGAAGCCGGGACTTACGCTGAGTTCAGTACCTGGCAAAAGGAAGTGGGGGGAAATAGATTGACTATTTTCATATCACACTCACTGTATCGCCTGTGCATTTCATGCTAGGTTCATTCTGTATGTTGGAAAGGGTATTGTTATGATTATTTATCTACATGGATTTGATTCAACCAGCCCGGGGAATCATGAAAAAGTGCTGCAATTACAATTTATTGATGATGATGTGCGTTTTATCAGTTATAGCACGCTTCACCCCAGACACGATATGCAGCATCTTCTGAAAGAAGTACACAAAGCCATTGAGCTGAGTGATGACCCACACCCGATGATCTGTGGTGTCGGACTGGGTGGGTACTGGTCTGAACGGATTGGCTTTTTATGCGGCATTAAACAGGTATTATTCAATCCGAATCTGCATCCTGAAGACAATATGCAGGGAAAAATTGATCGTCCGGAAGAGTATGACGATATTGCAACGAAGTGTGTCTCTCAATTTCGATTAAAGAATAAAGAGCGTTGCTTGGTCGTGCTGTCAACACATGATGAAGCATTAGATAGCCGGAAAACGGCTGAAGAGCTGGAAAATTACTACGATATTGTCTGGGACGAAACAGAAAGTCATAAATTCAAGAAGATATCTCAACATCTTCAGACGATTCGTCAGTTCAAAAATAAATAATTTTATATTTTTCAATAGATTAAATTGTTGCTTGCCAGCCAAGAAATACCATCGCGAAGGGGCGGTATTTCTTGCAATCTTGGCTTGCATGACTTGATTTGCTCCTTATAATGTTTCCTATCAGATCAAAATTTGATAAATATCAAAATAAAATGAGAGCAGGGACAACCTGACGACAGTTTATGTGAAATAGAAGTAAAGTGATGCTTTATCTATACAGTGCGTCTCGCAGACAAAGTGACTTTCAATTTGCTTTACCCGTCCTATTTTTTTAGTCCGGAGTCGTTACTCCGGGCTATATCATGTTTTATTCATTTTGAGGATAGTTTGTTGTGACTCGTATTGTTGTTGTTGGTGGCGGTGCAGGCGGTTTAGAGCTTGTCACTAAATTAGGCCACACATTAGGAAGAAAAGGGCGAGCCCAAATCACATTAGTGGACAGAAATGCCAGTCATTTATGGAAGCCGTTATTGCACGAAGTGGCAACAGGTTCCATGGATGAAGGCGTAGACGCGTTGAGTTACCGGGCTCATGCGAGAAACCATAGCTTTGATTTTCAGATGGGAAATTTGGAAGAGCTCGATCGCGACAGGAAAGTTATTACGTTGGCCGAGCTGAAAGATGAGCATGGTGAACTGCTGATCCCACGCCGTGAAGTCGAATACGATATTCTGGTACTGGCGATTGGGTCCACATCGAATGACTTTAATACTGCGGGCGTGAAAGAGCACTGTATCTTTTTAGATAGCCCTGAGCAGGCCAATCTATTCCGCACTGAGATGAACAACGAGTTCCTGAAACTGCATGCCAAGAATGGGCATGGTACTGTTGATATTGCGATTGTCGGTGCCGGTGCGACAGGTGTCGAGCTGTCTGCAGAGCTACACAATGCAGTAAAAGAACTGCGCAATTACGGTTTCGGTGATTTGGATTCAAATAAATTGAATGTCCACTTAATTGAAGCCGGTGAGCGGATTCTGCCTGCTTTGCCACCGAGAATTTCTTCTGCAGCCCATCATGAACTCACGAAGTTGGGTGTGAATGTCCGTACATCAACGATGGTTACAAAAGTTGAAGAAGACGGCCTGACGACCAAAGACGGTGAAAAAATTCCCGCGAAAATTATGGTCTGGGCCGCGGGTATTAAAGCCCCTGATTTTATGAAAGATATCGCTGGTCTTGAGACCAACCGGATTAATCAACTGGTGGTGACGAACACCTTACAGACCACCCGGGATGAAGACATTTTTGTCATTGGTGATCTGGCTCAATGTACCCAGCCTGACGGTTCATTTGTCCCGCCACGTGCGCAAGCCGCCCACCAAATGGCAAGTCGGACATTTAAAAATATTGTCGCTAAACTGAATGATCGGGATATGAAGCCTTATGTCTATAAAGATCATGGTTCTCTGGTGTCATTAAGTCGATTTTCAACGGTCGGAAGCCTGATGGGAAATCTCACGAAAGGTTCAATGATGGTTGAAGGGAAAATTGCCCGCGTGGTGTATATTTCTCTGTATCGAATGCATCAGATGGCGCTACACGGGATGTTTAAAACAGCGTTGATGCTATTGGTTGGCCGGATTAACCGCGTGCTTCGGCCGAATCTGAAACTTCATTAAATCAGACGATTCGTTTGTTATGAAAATGCCCGCCTGAGCGGGCATTTTTTATGGTCGTGCAAATCACTTACTGATGGTTGGTTTCGTTACGATGCATCCGGAACTTTTCTGACCTGTAAGATAATACCCATCAGGGGATGATCAAAATAGAGAGTCTCACCACTGCGCATTCTGCGTTTTTGATCCAGTCGATATGACTTCAGAAAACGCTCTTCCGTCACCGTCGGAGAGATCGCTTGAAGATGACCAAACTGAACATTATCGTCGCCGTCGGTGGTATTTTGTGAAAAATCGACCGGTGTTTCTTCCACTTCAATATCCCGGACACTCGGTTCCTTGAGATCCAAAAGCGCGTCCACGTAGAGGTAATGTTGTACGTAAACCTGTAGTTTTCCATCGAGTTCATAAAGGGGTTTTGGCACCGCTTTTTCAACGGTATCTTCTATCGGAGATTGCTGCGTGGCCGTTGATGGGTTGATTTCACGACCATCCGGATGAAATTGAGATGAATAATCTTTGCCGGCTAAGAGATGAAAAGCCGGAGCATTTGACTTGCCTTCATCATTCTGGCGCCAAGCTGTATGTAACAGCACTTGAAAGCCGGCATGATTTCTCAAGCTCTCTTCCTGTTTGTCCAGCTTGTATTCCGAGGCCGGTAGCCGGGTGACACCTTTCTGGTTTAAATAGGCCTGAGAACTCAGGCTACCGGTATTTTGGTAATCGATCGGCGGGAGTACATTGGGCCATGTCTCATTGGTTTGTTCTGCATTCACGACGCGCTTAAATATGATCACTTCAATGTCAAATTGGCGTTGTGCCCAAGAAGGCATGGCAATTAATAACATTAGCAGTGGGATCAGCTTATTCATTATGACTCCATTATGACCTAGCAGGCGATTCTTCATCATGATTGCTTCCTGATATCAGGAAGCCGGTAGTATATTTTGCTGAAATTCATTCAGCATATCTCGGATAAACCCAAGTCGCTGGTTTCGTTCTTCCAGCGGCAGGGTAAACTTAAACTTCGTTGGGCCGTCCATGCCGTATTGTTTCGGCTGAGATTGCAAGAGCTGCACCAAATATGCCGGATTAATACTAGCATTAAGATCAAATTCAATGTAACCGCCTTTACTGTGCGCTTCAATTTTCTTAATCTTCAGTGCAGCGGCTTCCAATTTCAACCGACTAATTTCTAATAAATTGAGAGCAGCATCCGGCAGCTTGCCAAAACGGTCAATCAATTCGACCCGCAATTCATTCAGTTCATCAGGATGCGAAACACTGGCGATCTGTTTATACATCGACAGGCGGGTATTAATATCCGGAATATAATCATCGGGAAGCAGAGCCGGTAACCGGAGTTCAACTTCCGTTTGCGTTTTCAGCAAGTCATCCAGAGAAGGTTCTTTGCCGGATTTCAATGCATCGACAGCCTGCTCAAGCATTTCCATATACAAGGTAAAACCGACTGACTGAATTTGTCCGCTTTGCTCTTCACCGAGTAGTTCACCTGCACCGCGGATTTCGAGGTCATGAGTTGCGAGCGTAAACCCGGCACCGAGATCTTCCAGCGAAGCCAATGCCTCTAAGCGTTTGATGGCATCTTTAGTCATAGCCTTGGGGGGCGGTGTCAGCAGATAAGCATAGGCTTGGTGGTGTGAACGGCCAACCCGACCCCGTAACTGATGCAGTTGCGCGAGCCCCAGAGTATCAGCCCGGTGAATGATGATGGTATTTGCCGTCGGGATATCGATACCGGTTTCAATGATGGTGGTACAAACCAGTAGATTAAAACGCTGATGATAAAAATCGTTCATGATGCGTTCCAGTTCACGCTCACGCATCTGACCGTGTGCCACAGTAATCCGGGCTTCGGGGATCAGCTTCTCAAGATCGGCAGCGACTTTATCAATTGTTTCAACCTGATTATGCAGATAGTAAACCTGTCCGCCACGCATGACTTCCCGTAGCACCGCTTCCCGGATAATCGTCTGATCACTTTGCCGGACAAACGTTTTTACCGCTAACCGCCGTGCGGGCGGGGTGGCAATGATCGATAAGTCCCGCATTCCGCTCATCGCCATATTCAGCGTTCTGGGGATCGGTGTTGCCGTCAGCGTGAGGATATCAACATCTGCCCGCATCGCTTTGACTTTCTCTTTCTGACGCACCCCAAAGCGGTGTTCTTCATCGACAATCAGCAACCCGAGATCTTTAAATTTCAACTCACTGGAGAGTAGCTTATGAGTACCGACCAGAATATCAATTTTACCGTCCGCGACGTCCTGAAGAATCTGTTTCTGTTCTTTGGCGGTTTTAAAGCGGGATAAAACTTCAACCCGAATCGGATGATTGGCAAAGCGGTCTCTGAAGTTTTCAAAATGCTGCTGAGCAAGCAGGGTTGTCGGCACCAAAACGGCGACCTGTTTGCTGTTGTCGGTACAGACAAAGGCTGCACGCATGGCAACTTCTGTCTTACCGAAACCGACATCTCCGCAGACTAAGCGATCCATGGCCTTGTTTTGGCACATATCTGAGAGAACCGCGTTGATAGCCATTGACTGGTCATCGGTTTCTTCAAACGGGAAGCTGGCCTTAAACGTCGCGTACTGTTCGCGATCCAGCGCGAAAACATGGCCGGGTTTGAGTTCTCGTTTGGCGTAGACATCCAGCAGTTCGGCTGCGACATCCCGGGCTTTCTCTGCTGCTTTGCGTCGCGCTTTAGTCCAACTTTCCCCGCCCAGTTTATGAATCGGAGCATTTTCATCGGCTCCCCCGGAATAGCGGCTAATCAGATTAAGTGCGGAAACCGGGACATAAAGTTTGGCTTCTCCCTGATATTCCAAGGTGACATATTCTGTGGTAATGCCACCGACTTCCAGTGTCTGTAATCCGATATAGCGTCCGATACCATGATCAATATGCACTACCGGCTGGCCGGGTTTCAGTTCGGCAAGATTGCGGATGACTGCATCACTGTTGGTGACCCGTTTATCTTTTTTACGCCGTTGAACAACCCGATCACCAAGCAAATCGCTTTCGCAAATCAAGGCAATTTGCTGTTCATTAAGAATGAACCCATGCTCAGCGGTTCCGATAATCAGCCCATATTTTTCATCGCTCAGGCAAGCATCCTGAAAAGATGGCAGGGGCGTGGGGCGTAGTTTGATCCGTTGGAGCAGTTCAAGCAGCGCCTCTCGCCGTCCTTCTGATTCGACGGAGAATATAATCTGTCCTGTATGGGATTCAACAAACTGACGCAGTGCAGAGAGTGGTTCTTTATGCTGATGCTGAGCCTGAATTTCCGGTAGGGGTGAAACCTGAAGGTTCAACCGGCCAGATTTTTCGGTGACCGGCTCACTCCGCAGCTGAAATTGTGCGAAAGGTTTCAGCATGGCAAAAAGTTCATCTTTTTGCAGCCACAATTCGGCAGGCTCAAGCAGTGGACGTAATGGATCGACTCGTCTCTGCTCATAACGCTCACCGACATCATTCAGAAAACGATCGATTGATGGTTCAATGTCCCCGACGACAATCAGTTGCGTTTCTGACGGCAAATAATCGAAGAGGGTTTCGGTGTGATCGAAAAACAAAGGTTGCCAGTATTCAATCCCTGCCGGCCACAGCCCCTTTGAGACCTGCATGTAGACGGATTCAGGCTCTCTGGAAGCATCAAACCGTTGACGCCAACGGTTCCGAAACGCTTCAATTGCCGTGGCTGTGGTCGGAAATTCATGAGCCGGCAGGAGGCGAACTTCTTGAATTTCTTCTATCGAACGCTGATTTTCCGGATCAAAGGTGCGGATGGTATCAATCTCATCATCGAAAAAGTCGAAACGATAGGGAAGGTCACTGCCCATTGGAAACAGATCGAGAATTGCGCCCCGGCTGGCATATTCACCCGGACCAAAAACTTGATCGACATGGCGGTATCCTGCGTTTTCAAGCTGTTCTCTGAGTTTGACTAAAGAAAATTGGTCTCTCTGTTTGACGATCAGAGTATGTTGCAGCAAAAAATCGCGCGGTGACTGCCTTTGCAGTAAGGTTGTGACCGGAATAATCGTGATTCCGCCTGTTTGTTTGGGCAGATGATAGAGCCGCGAGATCCGATCGGAGATAATATCCTGATGCGGAGAAAAACTGTCATAAGGCAGTGTTTCCCAGTCAGGAAATAACATGATGTCCGCTGGATAGAACTGTTCAATTTCCTGCTGTAATTTTAATGCCATCTGCGGGTCAGCAGTGACGAGCAGCGTATGATGTTGATGGCGGTGGGACAGCTCCGCTGCCACCAGCGCGAGACTGGCACCCGTCAGGTTACCGATTTGTTTTTTATCTCCCGCATTTTGAGATGCCGGAAGCGATAGAATGGAATTCAAGCTGGTCATGAGTTTGCTATTTATTTCTTTCAAGAGAGCGACGACGGAGTAGTTTCTGTTGTTGATGTAGTGCGGCTTTAATGAGTAAATCCTGATCCGACTCCCTCAGGAGATCATATTTCACAGTGATAAGAGAGTGCTCATCTTCAGTCTGACAGCTAACAACATGTGCATAGCAATAAATTGCGGCAGGAGGGTTATCCAGAAACAGTTTGACCCTGAGTAAAGTACCGGCTTCGAGCGGATGATGACTGACATAGGTAAACTGACTGGCGCCAAACGATTCAGTCTGGTGGCGCTGTTTGGGGTCATCCTGTTGTGACAACATAAAATTCAACAGCATATTTAACTTGGTATTTTGACTGTCGAGTAACTGAATCAGATTTTTAAAGTCATTATTTTTCAGTTCCTGCCGGGCTACATCACCGAGCTGGTCAAGATGACTGAATTCACATGCAACAATAAATGGTACAGGGATTTCACTTTCAAATACCTCTTCAGACGGGAATGATGCCCCTCTCTCCAACGGCTCAATATTGATTGTGAGTGCATGTTGCACTGTAAAAAACTCTTGTTCGACCATGGTTCATTCCTCATCTTTGCATGTTGATTATCGCTATACGAATGAACTAATCAAGGTATAGAGCTGTCATTTGTATGATTTAACAATGAATTGGCAAATTAATGCTACAACCTGAGTCAGTTTATCGTTAAAGTACCGTGCAATTGTCTTTATTGGTTTATAGTATGTTTCGTCCTGTTTCGGTATTTATAGGGTTCAGATATTTACGAGGACAGTCAGGTGATCGGTTCAGCCGTTTTGTTTCCCGTATTTCAACCGTCGGTATTACGATCGGGGTGTTAGCACTGGTCACGGTTTTATCGGTCATGAATGGCTTTGAGTCTCAACTGAAGAACCGGATTCTCGGGGTTTTACCTCATGCTGTGGTTTATCAGGGACATGAACGAACCCAATGGCAGTCAACGCCTCCGGCCTTTCTTAAACAGTTTCCCGCGCAGGTTTCTCCCGCACCGATTGTTCGTAGTGAAGCGGTCGTTCAGAGTGCGAGCGAGTTATCGGCAGGCATTATGTTAGGCATTCAGCCTCAGAATAACGATCCGCTTGCTCAGTATCTGATCATCGGCACTATGCAAGATTTACAAGCCGGAGATTATACACTCTTTCTCGGCCATCAGTTAGCGAGACAACTTAATGTCTCTTTGGGAGATAAAGTTCGGCTGATGGTAACCCAAGCCAGCCAGTTTACACCACTGGGGCGAATTCCCAGTCAGCGCAACTTTACGGTCGCCGGTATCTTTAATACTGGTTCTGATATCGACGCTCAACTGATGATTACCCATATCCATGATGCACAGCGGCTATTGCGTCTGCCGGAGAAAACGATTTCCGGTTGGCGACTGTCATTTGCCGATCCTTTTGTGGTGTCTGCACTGGCGAAAACACCACTCCCTCAAGGCTGGCACTGGAGTGACTGGCGGGATCAGCGTGGTGAATTGTTTCAGGCTGTGCGGATGGAGAAAAATATGATGGGACTGATGTTGGGACTGATTATTGCCATCGCAGCCTTCAATATTATTTCTGCATTGATCATGGTTGTGATGGAAAAACAGTCAGAAGTGGCAATTTTGAAAACGCAGGGCATGACGAACCGGCAGATATTACTGGTCTTTATTGTACAGGGAGCAAGTAGTGGGATTGCCGGTGCGCTGAGTGGTGGCATTCTCGGTATCCTGATTGCAAGTCACCTGAATTCGATTTTACAGATACTGGGGGTTGATTTGATGGCAATGGGCGGTTCATTGCCCGTAATGATTCGTCCCGGGCAGGTCATCGTAGTGGAGTTGTTGACCATTGCTTTGAGCCTTTTGGCTACCCTGTATCCTTCGTTCCGTGCATCGTCCGTCCATCCAGCAGAGGCTTTACGCTATGAATAATCTCCTTGAATGTCGCCAGCTTACCAAAACTTATCGGGAAGGTGAGCTTGCAACACATGTCTTACAAGGTGTCAGTTTTTCGATGCAGCCCGGAGAATTTGCTTCGATTGTCGGTTCATCCGGATCGGGAAAAAGTACCCTGTTACACATTTTAGGCGCACTCGATCAACCCACCAGCGGCGATGTGACGTTTTTAGGTCATGATATGTTGCAGCTTCGATCTGCGCAGCAGGCAAAAATCCGCAATCAACACATTGGCTTTGTGTATCAGTTTCATCACTTACTGGCGGACTTTACGGCATTAGAAAATGTGGCGATGCCGTTACTGATTGGCGGCCAATCGGTCGCAAATGCGACTCATAGTGCAAAACAGTGGCTTGCCCGTGTCGGGCTTGACCATCGGCTGGCTCACCGTCCGAATGAACTTTCGGGAGGAGAACGGCAGCGGGTTGCGATTGCCCGGGCGTTGGTGAACAAACCTTCTCTGGTATTAGCCGATGAACCGACCGGTAATCTCGATCATCAGACCGCTTTGGCTGTCTATGAGTTAATGAGAGAGCTCAATGAGGATTCCCAAACTGCATTTTTAGTGGTCACGCATGATCAGGAACTTGCGGGTAAAACCAATCGTATTCTGACGATGCAAGATGGCTTACTGACGTCATAAGGAGCGCATAAAGTGATTTCATCATTATCTCTGATGATTGGCCGTCGTTTCAGCCGTTCCAAAAAAAGAAACAAATTGGTTTCTTTCATTTCCATGTCTTCAACGCTGGGGATTGCTTTCGGAGTCGCTGTGATCGTGATTGGTTTGTCAGCGATGAATGGGTTTGAACGAGAGTTAAATAACCGGGTGCTGTCAGTCATTCCGCATGGCGAATTTGAAGGGGTTGAAGGACCAATTCAGGCATGGCCGGCTATGATGAAGAAAGTGACCTCTTTCCCTCAGATCGTTGCTGCCGCACCTTATGTCCGGTTCACCGCGCTGGCAGAAAGAGGGCAACAGCTAAAAGCGATTGAAGTCCGAGGGATTGACCCGGAGATGGAGGGCGAAGTATCTGAGCTTTCCCGTTATATTTCAGGGCAGATGTTTACCAAGGGCTCTGCCGCGAAACATCAAGTGATTCTCGGGCAGGGCGTCGCACAACGTTTGGGAGTTGACATCGGTGATGCTTTAACGTTGATGGTGCCGAATATGTCCGGTGGCGCGAAGTCACTGAAAGCACCTCAGCGGATTCGAGTCACACTGGTTGGTGTGTTGGCACTGCATGGTCAGATCGACCACAATCTGGCACTGATTCCGCTGGCAGACGCGCAACAATATACCGGGATTGGTTCATCGGTTACCGGAGTGTCAGTCAAAGTTCGGGATGTGTTCCGCGCAGAGCAAATTGTTCGTCAGGTGGGTAATCAGCTCAATCAATATGTTTATCTGCGGAGCTGGCAACGACAATACGGCTATCTTTACCGCGATATTCAGTTGGTTCGTACCATGTTGTATCTGGTGATGGTGCTCGTGATTGGTGTAGCAAGTTTTAATATTGTTTCAACTTTGATGATGGCGGTGAAAGACCGTGCTGCAGAAATTGCGATTTTGCGAACCATGGGCGCTTCAGATCGTCTGATTCGGCAAGTGTTCATGTGGCAGGGGATTTTTTCCGGTGTTTTAGGCAGTCTGTGTGGCAGTGTGATTGGGGTATTGGTAGCGATGAATCTGACAGGGCTGATTCAACAGCTTGAATCACTCATCGGACACCACTTTTTATCCGGTGATATCTATTTCGTCGATTTCCTGCCATCTCAAGTGGAGGTTCAGGATGTCGTGCTGGTGTCTGTGACTGCGATCTTATTGAGCTTGGCAGCCACATTCTATCCCGCCCTGAAGGCAAGTCGTCTCAATCCGGCAACTGTTCTTTCTGCCCGCTAGATTCCTTTCAATATTCCTTTCAATAAAACAGGAAGCGACCACCGGCTATCAACCATGCTGAAGTCGCTTCCGTTATTCTTTCCGACGCTGATAGTGTCGCATCTCATGAAATATCTGAAATACATAAAAGTTTGAAGTGAAGCGAAGACTGCCACTGATTGATATCGAGGATTTCACACCTTTATGTCTGTCGCCTCGTAATCACAGCCACTTTTCAAGACGCTCTCTTGTTATCCGGTTACTTTAGTTGTCGCTTTTGCCAGCTTCTGACAACGGAGTAACGCCATAAACCATGGATCCCAAAATAGCCGAGAAGGGCGCAGACAACACCACAGATTAAACATCCGACCACCAGTGAGGGTGCAATAGTCGACATCTGTTGAGTGATGTAGCTCCAAGACAATTCAAAGTGAAAATGTTGCGGTGGTTCATGGAGAACCCAAGCGCCAAGCTTATAAGCAAAATAGAACAGAACCGGCATGGTGATTGGGTTACTTACCCAAACCAATGCGACAGAAAGCGGAAGGTTGACACCACATGCGATAGCCAGGCCAGCAGACATAATCATCTGGCTGGGGAGTGGCACAAATGCCATAAATAAGCCCACGGCAAAAGCACCGGCAGCCGAACGGCGGTTCAGACACCATAGATTCGGGTTGTACAACACGTTACCGAAAATCTTCAGGGCTTTTTGCCGTTTGATGAGTTCCCTGTCCGGTAAGAATCGCTTAATTAATTTTTTAGGCATATAAAACGATGGCTCTTATAAAAAACAACTGGTTAATCAGTTCTTATTGTTTAACATTATTATCATCACCCTACTGGCCGAAGATGCCCGGTATGATTTATTGCTGGTGGGGTGTCTTACTGTTGTTTTTTGCTCTCCGGATTATGCAATTATGGCACACCATCGGTATATGTATCGCCTTGGTGTTGATATTATTGTACGGAAACATACTCAAACGACAATCTGACATTTTATTTCAGTTTGAACACGATATTACCATAAACGTTAAAGTTGACAGCTTTTTTACACAAAATAGTTTTGGCTATAGTGTGCAAGCGCACGTGTTATCGATAAATAACACATCTATTAGGTGGTGGATGCAACCAAAAGTCAAGCTATATACAACCACTGAATACCACCCCGGTGATATATTGAAAATGTCGGCCACCGCCAAACCAATTACAGGGTTACTCAATGAGGCGGGATTTGATAGTGAGCGCTATTTTTTCAGTCAGGGTATTGTTGCGAAAGTATTTGCCCGTTCAGATATTGAGGTGCAGCAGTCGGAAGACTCTTGGCGTTACCGGTTGTTTCAACGAGTCGCCCGACAACTCGAAGACGACCCGTTGAAAGGGATCATCCTTGCGCTCTCTTTTGCAAACCGCAATGAGTTAACCGATCAACAGTGGCGGATTCTCAAAGAGAGTGGTTTAGCACACTTGATCGCTATCTCCGGTTTGCACATCGGGATTGCTTATTCATTTGGCTTCTTTCTGGGGATACCTATCTCTCGGTTCGGGCGTCGCTGGCTATGGCTCTCGGTTATCTTCGGCGGATGTTCTGCTTTGACTTACGCATGGTTAGCCGGTTTTTCACTACCGACTCAACGGGCGATGCTGATGTTACTCATCCATATTGTATTGAGGCTGAGCCATATTCGAATGAGTCTCAAAGATCGATTCTTACTCACATTAAGCGGCATATTAACCATTCATCCGTTTGCCGGTGTTTCTGCCAGTTTCTGGATGTCGTTTGCGGCAGTTTTCTTGGTACTTTATCTGGTCAGTCAGGAGAGAGATGCGCTACACCGTGACCGCATCCGGAAACTGATACGGCAGATAAAAGGGCATGTTGTATTGATGCTCGGCATGTTGCCGGTCAGTGCTTATTTTTTCGGTGGTGTGAGCTTGGTGGCGCCGCTGTATAACATCGTATTTATTCCTTGGTTTAGTGTGCTGATCGTGCCGTTGATTTTTATCGGCTTGGGGATAACAAGTTGTGGTGGCTCGGCGATACTGATATGGCAGATGATCCATGTGTTACTTGAACCGGTAATGTGGGCAGCCGGTTTTGCTGCTCCTGCTTGGCTGTTTACACCGTCTTCCCTGATTTATCTTTTAATGATTGCGGCTGTGGTGGTGTTATTGTGGCCGATTCTATCCCCCCGCAGTATCGGCTTTTTTCTGGTCATGATGTGTGGGTTCTCGGTTGGTCGTGATACAACAACCGGCTGGCAGATTGATATTCTGGATGTCGGTCATGGTTTGTCGATTTTGATTGAGAAAAATGGACACTACATTCTCTACGATACCGGGAAAAGCTGGCCGGGCGGGAGTATGGTTCAGTCGGTGGTAACCCCGGTTTTAAGGCAGCGAGGGGTTCGGCATCTGGATGGGTTGATTCTCAGTCATTCGGATAATGATCATGCCGGTGGTCGTTTTGATGTTGAAAAAAACTGGCACCCCCGATTCAAACGAGCCAGTGCGTTGATGAGCGGATATCAGCCCTGTGTACAAGGCGACTCATGGCTGTGGCAAGCACTAATGTTTGAGGTGCTATGGCCGCCGAAACGCGTTGATAAAGCAGATAATGATGACTCATGTACGATTCGGATTTCCGATGATGCCGGACATTCTGTCCTGTTAACCGGTGATATTGAAAAGGGCAGTGAACGGCAAATGTTACAACAGAATCTACCGCTCAGTAGCGATGTGGTCATTGTGCCTCACCATGGCAGCTATACATCGTCTTCCTTACTATGGGTGAAGCGGGTGGGGGCTCAGGTCGCGATTGCTTCTCTGGCCGGGATTAATGCTTGGCATTTGCCGAATGCCGGTGTGGTGAAGCGGTATCAGCAAAACGGAACACAATGGCTGGATACCGCCATATCCGGTCAGGTAGAGATTGTCTTTTCAGGCAGAAAACGTGAGGTCAAGACGATGCGTAAACACACCTTCTCGCCATGGTATAGGCAGATGCTGCGTAAACAGGTAGAATGGCGCGGTTATTCTCGATGAAAAGTACCATGGTATCTATGTCAAATATAAATGATGAAACAACTTGGCAAACTTTTAAGCGTCTTTGGGTTTATATCCGCTTATATAAGTCAGGTTTGTTTGTTGCCGTTATTGCTCTGATTATTAATGCTGCCTCGGATACCTACATGGTTTCCCTGCTCAAGCCACTGTTGGATGAAGGGTTCGGTTCCGCTGAATCTAATTTTCTGAAAATTCTGCCGTTTATTATTTTAGCTATGATGTTGGTCCGCGGGCTCAGTGGATTTGTGTCATCTTATTGTTTGAGCTGGGTTTCAGGGAATGTCGTGATGATGATGCGACGGAAAATCTTTAACCATTTCATGCATATGCCAGTGAGTTTCTTTGATCAGGAATCCAGCGGTGGATTATTGTCAAGGATTACCTACGACACGGAACAGGTTGCCGGTGCCACAAGCCGGGCTTTGGTCAGTATTGTCCGTGAAGGGGCCAGTATCGTCGGGCTGCTGGCATTGATGTTCTGGAATAGCTGGGAGTTATCTCTGGTCTTAATCGTTGTCGCGCCGGTTGTTGCTGTAGCGATTCGAGTTGTGTCAAAGCGGTTTCGGAAAATATCCAGAAATATGCAGGATGCGATGGGGCAGGTCACCTCGTCTGCTGAGCAGATGCTGAAGGGACACAAAGTTGTTCTTAGTTATGGCGGTCATGACGTCGAATGTAAACGCTTTGATGATGTCAGCAACCGGATGCGCCAACAGACAATGAAGCTGGTTGCTGCTCAGGCTATCGCTAATCCGGTAATTCAGATGATTGCATCTGTGGCGTTGGTGACGGTGTTGTTTTTAGCTAGTGTGGACTCGATTCGTTCTGAATTGACGCCCGGTACATTCACGGTGATTTTTTCTGCCATGTTTGGTTTGATGCGCCCGTTAAAAGCGCTCACTAATGTCACATCAGATTTTCAACGCGGGATGGCTGCCAGCCAGACATTATTCTCATTGATGGATCTGGAAACTGAAAAAGATACCGGCAATTATGAAGCGGATGCTGTGACTGGATTGGTCCAAGTCGATGATGTGACATTTACTTATCAAGGCAAAGAAAAACCGACCCTTTCTCATATTTCTTTCGTGATCAAACCAGGCAATACTGTTGCTTTGGTTGGTCGTTCCGGGTCGGGGAAAAGTACCATTGCCAGTTTATTTACCCGTTTTTATGATGTCGATGATGGTGTCATTCAGTTAGACGGGCACGATATTCGGGACTATAAGTTGGCAAATCTCAGGAAGCATTTTGCGGTGGTCTCGCAAAATGTGCATCTGTTTAACGACTCGATCGCAAATAACATTGCTTATGCAGCTGAGGGAATTTATACCCGGGAACAGGTTGAACACGCAGCCCGGCAGGCGCACGCAATGGAATTCATTGATAATATGCCTGCGGGTCTGGATACTTTGATCGGTGAGAATGGTGCCAGCCTGTCTGGCGGACAGCGCCAACGGATTGCCATTGCCCGGGCGCTGCTCAGAGATGCACCGGTGCTGATATTGGATGAAGCGACATCGGCACTGGATACAGAATCAGAACGAGCGATTCAGGAAGCTTTAGCTGAGTTGCAGAAGAATAAAACTGTCTTAGTGATTGCGCACCGACTATCAACGATTGAAGAAGCGGATGAAATTTTGGTTATCGATGACGGAGAAATCATCGAGAGAGGTCACCATGCAGCATTACTTGAAAAGCATGGTGCTTATGCGCAACTCCATCGTACTCAGTTTGGTAGCTAAATTGTGATTGAGGACATCTGGTTTAAAAATCATATTCTCGGTAAGTTATTGGCACCGATTTTATGGCCGCTGAGTCTGCTGTACCGCTGGATCAGTGAAGCGCGCAGAAAAGCTTATCAGCAAGGACGTAAGCCAACCTATCGGGCTCCGGTTCCGGTGATTGTCGTCGGTAATATTACCGCTGGCGGGAATGGCAAAACACCCGTCGTTGTCTGGCTGGTGGAAGCATTACAGCAGATGGGAATGACACCGGGGGTGATTTCCCGGGGGTATGGGGGCAAAGCGCCACAATATCCGTTACTGCTGACTCAAGAGACACCCGTTCACCATTGTGGTGATGAACCAAAACTGATTTATCAGCGAACCGGTGCACCGGTTGCTGTGGCACCAAACCGCGCAGATGCGGTACAAGCATTGTTGACGCAAGGTGTAAATGTGGTGGTTGCCGATGATGGTTTACAACACTATGCGTTGGCGCGGGATATTGAAATTGTGGTTGTTGACGGGCAACGACGTTTTGGTAATCAGCGGTTTATTCCTTACGGCCCGTTGCGGGAATCGCTACACCGACTGGCGTCGGTTGACTTTGTGATTAACAATGGCGGAACACCCGAAGCGAATGAGATGCCGATGACGCTGGCACCTCAGCAAGCCGTTCACCTTTGTTCCGGTATCTGCCGAGATGTTGAACAATTAGGGAAATTAACCGCCATTGCAGGGATTGGTAACCCATCCCGTTTTTTTCAGACCTTATTGCAGCTAGGCGCGTCTCTGGTTGCGACACGGGGGTTTGCCGATCATTATCAATATAGTGCTCGTGATATTGAGGGGATTGTCGCAGCAGCCGAACATATTATCATGACGGAAAAAGATGCAGTGAAATGTCTTCCCTTTGCGCAAGATAACTGGTGGTATTTACCCGTATCTGCGACATTCCGCCCTGTGGATGCGCAAAAAATATTACGATCAATTGAAGAGGTTATTAAACACTATGGATCATCGTCTGCTTGAAATTGTTGCCTGCCCGATATGTAAAGGGAAACTGACCTATGATAAAGAGCAACAAGAGTTGATTTGTAAATTTGATCGACTTGCCTATCCAATCAGAGAGGGAATTCCAGTGTTGCTGGAGCCTGAAGCCCGAATCATGTCGATGGAAGAGGGACACTGATGACGACTGCCTATACTGTGGTGATTCCTGCGCGTTATCAGTCTTCCCGGTTACCGGGAAAGCCACTGGCTGATATCGGTGGGAAGAGTATGATTCAGCGTGTTTATGAGCAGGCAATTCAGTCCGGAGCTGAGCGTGTTGTAGTTGCGACGGATGATGAAAGAATCGAACAAGCGGTTAAATCCTTCGGCGGACAAGTCTGTATGACGGGAGCGGAACACCAATCCGGTACGGAGCGACTGGCAGAAGTGGTGCGAAAACTGTCGATTCCGGATGATCATATTGTGGTCAACGTTCAAGGTGATGAGCCGTTGATTCCACCCGCAATTATTACTCAGGTGGCTGAAAATCTGGCAAATCATAACGTTCCGATGGCGACACTTGCGGTTGAAATTACGGATCGTGAAGAAGCGTTCAATCCCAATGTCGTCAAGGTTGTTACGGATCATCAGGGATATGCACTCTATTTTAGTCGGGCGACGATTCCGTGGGATCGTGACAGATATGGCCAACAGCAGCCTGACATTTACACACCATTATTGCGGCATATCGGTCTCTATGCTTATCGTGCCGGATTTATTCAAACCTATATCCAGTGGGAACCAAGTCAATTAGAGAAAATTGAAAGTCTGGAACAGCTGCGCGTCCTTTGGTACGGTGAGAAGATTCACGTTGATGTCGCTGTGGAAACACCACCGATTGGTGTGGATACCGAGGCAGATTTGGCTCACCTTCGAGCGATTATTGCCCAAGACCACTAAGAGAAACGGATGGGAAACCCCATCCGTTTTTTGTGGTGCCAATGTGTTTAGTCACGCCTTGTTGACTTGATTTTGTTAGGGAGTTGCCGGGAGTTGGGTTGTCTCCTTGGTTGGGCAAACCGCCAACCGTTCTCTTCTGCCTGTATCTTTGACTTCCTCCAGAATGACTTCAAATCCCCATAAACGATGCAAATGTTTTAAAACTTCCTCATAGCTCTTATCGAGTGGAATACGATCCTGAGGGACATACTGGAGCGTGAGAGAACGATCACCGCGGACATCAACATTGTAAACCTGAATGTTGGGTTCAATATTGCTCAGGTTGTATTGTGCTGCGAGCTTTTCTCTGACTTTCTGATAGCCCAGTTCATCATGGATTGCATTGACTTCAATAAAGTTCTTGCGGTCATCATCGGTGATGGCAAAAAGTTTAAAATCTCGAATGAGTTTAGGTGAGAGGTACTGACTGATAAAGCTCTCATCTTTGAAGTTTTTCATCGCAAAATGAACGGCATCCAACCAATCAGTTCCGGCTAAATTCGGGAACCACTCTTTATCTTCCTCCGTCGGTTCCTGACAGATCCGCTGAATGTCTTTGAACATCGCAAAGCCTAATGCATATGGGTTGATCCCACTGTAGTAGGGGCTATTGTATGATGGCTGAGCGACCACACTGGTATGGCTGTGCAGAAATTCGAGAATAAATTTTTCCGAGACCAGTCCTTCATCATAGAGGTGGTTTAAGATGGTATAGTGCCAGAACGTTGCCCATCCTTCATTCATCACCTGAGTCTGCTTTTGAGGATAGAAATATTGGCTGATTTTTCTGACAATTCGTACAATCTCGCGTTGCCACGGCTCAAGTAACGGTGCATGTTTTTCAATGAAATAGAGGATGTTTTCTTGCGGTTCACTCGGAAAGCGAATGCGCTCATCCTCTGATTTTGGTTCGGTTTTCGGCAGTGTTTTCCAGAGTTCATTCACTTGAGACTGTAAATACATTTCACGCTGTTCTTGGCGAATTTTCTCCTCAGTAATCGATATTTTTTCCGGCCTTTTATACCGATCCACACCGAAATTCATCAGGGCATG
This sequence comes from Vibrio ruber DSM 16370, assembly GCF_900163965.1. Classification (GTDB taxonomy): domain Bacteria; phylum Pseudomonadota; class Gammaproteobacteria; order Enterobacterales; family Vibrionaceae; genus Vibrio; species Vibrio ruber. Next base: position 8,149 of record NZ_FULE01000042.1, on the reverse strand, counting down.
GCAAGAGTCTAAAATATCCTCAACTTCTGTGACCCCATACTTTTCTTCACATTCGCTGATGTAGTTTTTAGCGAAGAGTAAATAGTCGATGATCGAACTGGCATCCGTCCACGCTTGAAACAGATAGTTCCCTTTAAAGAAAGAGTTATGTCCATAACAGGCATGAGCCATCACCAGTGCCTGCATGGTGACGGTGTTTTCTTCCATCAGGTAAGCAATACAGGGATCAGAATTGATGACAATCTCATAGGCTAATCCCATCTGACCATGTTTATAGCCCTGTTCTGTCTGAATGAATTTCTTACCGAAAGACCAATGGTTGTAATTGATGGGCATACCAATACTTGAGTAGGCGTCCATCATTTGTTCAGATGTGATGACCTCTATTTGGTTTGGATAGGTATCCAGACGATAATGCTCTGCAACCCGTTTGATCTCGGTGTGATAGCGGTCGAGTAAATCAAACGTCCAGTCCGGTCCGTCCGGGAGCCGTTTACTTTGGTGCTTGTCAGGTGCCGACTTTGTTTTGGTTACCATTCAAAAGTCCCTCCTAAGCTGTTGTTTCTTTCTGAAACAATTCCCTGAACACGGGGAAAATATCATCCACGGACTGAATATTTTTCATCGCAAAGTTATCAAAACTTGCCTGTAATTTTTCATATTCATGCCAGAGTGTCTGATGAGAGCGATGTGTAATTTCAATATATGCATAGTATTGACAGCTCGGTAGTAGGTTTTCAGTCAGGATTGAACGACAGCGAGGGGAGTCATCCGCCCAGTTATCGCCATCAGATGCCTGTGCAGCGTAGATGTTCCACTGATTGAGCGGGTAACGTTCTTCGACAATTTCATGCATTAGTTTGAGTGCGCTGGATACAATCGTTCCGCCGGTTTCTTGCGAATAGAAGAATTCATGTTCATCCACTTCTTTCGCTTGTGTGTGGTGACGGATGAATACGACTTCAACATTTTTATAGGTGCGGGTTAAAAATAGATAGAGCAAGACATAAAAACGTTTGGCAATGTCTTTCGTTGCCTGATCCATTGAACCGGAGACATCCATCAGACAAAACATCACGGCTTGGCTGGAAGGGATAGGCCGTTTCTCATAATTTTTATAACGTAAATCGAAGGTATCAATAAATGGTACCTGATCGATTTTTTTACGAATATCCAATATTTCCTGCTGGAGACGTTTCTCTTCCAGTGGTTGTGCCGGTTCCAGATTCTGAATGTCTGCCAGAGCTTCTTCAAGCTCATGTAGCAGGCGTCGTTTACCGGAAGTCATCGCTGTTCTTCTTGCCAACGATTGTTGGAGTGAACGAACAATCGAAATATTGGCTGGTACACCAGCGGTTTGATAGCCGGAACGGTGGGTTTTCCATTCGACGATCCGATTGACTTGCTGCTTCTTCAGATTCGGCAAAGCCAAATCGTCAAACAAGATATCGAGATATTCATCTTTAGAAATCTGGAAAACAAAATCGTCACTACCTTCACCATCGGCGCTGGCATCTCCCTGACCGGAGCCACTGCCGCCACCTTGTTGTGGACGGTCAATTTTATCACCCGTGATGAATTGGTCATTTCCGGGATGCACGCGTTCTTTAAGGCCACCTTTCCCCTGATGAAATGTTGGCTCTTTAATGTCTTTGCTAGGGATTGAAATGTCTTCCCCAGATTCGGTATTGGTAATTGAGCGACGATTCACCGCATCTGCAATCGACTCTTTGATTTGTTGCTTGTGACGACGGAGAAAGCGTTGGCGATTCACCGCACTCTTATTTTTACCATTTAATCTTCTGTCAATAAATTGCGCCATGAATATCCCCTTTACTTAACATCACCGAACAACAACCCGATAGGGTATGAGTTGTTGTATGGTTCCCCCGGATTGGAAGCAGAAGCGAGTTGACGTTCAGCGTTTCTCCTCAACTCGCTATCTTCGAGTGTGGCCTTTAAAGTTACCGTATCACAACACTTTAAAGGGACATCTTTGAAGTTCTGCCTCCGACGGCACCGAGCGTATGGTGCAAGATGATTTATGACGATTTACGAACGCGTAAATACCATTCAGATAACAACCTGACTTGTTTCTCGGTATAACCTTTTTCCATCATCCGTGCGACGAAATCATCATGTTTTCTCTGTTCTTCAGAGGATGTTTTCGTATTGAAAGAAATAACCGGTAAGAGTTCCTCTGTGTTGGAGAACATTTTCTTCTCAATCACAGTCCGCAGTTTTTCATAACTGGTCCACGCAGGATTTTTACCACTATTATTGGCTCTGGCACGTAAAACAAAGTTCACGATTTCATTGCGGAAATCTTTTGGATTACTGATACCGGCTGTTTTCTCGATTTTTTCCAGCTCACTATTCAGCGCGGAGCGGTCAAACAGTTGTCCGGTTTCCGGGTCTCGGTATTCCTGATCCTGAATCCAAAAGTCAGCATACGTGACGTAACGGTCAAAAATGTTTTGCCCGTACTCAGAGTAAGATTCCAGATAAGCGGTCTGAATCTCTTTGCCGATGAACTCAACGTATCGTGGTACCAGATAGCCTTTGAGATATTCAAGATACCGTTCGGCTGTATCTTGAGGGAACTGCTCTCGCTCTATCTGTTGTTCGATGACATAAAACAGATGAACCGGGTTGGCAGCAACTTCAGTCTGATCAAAGTTAAATACTCGGGAGAGTATCTTGAAGGCAAAACGTGTGGATAGTCCGTTCATTCCTTCATCAACCCCGGCATAATCCCGATACTCCTGATAGCTCTTCGCTTTTGGATCGGTATCTTTCAGCGTTTCACCATCATAGACTCGCATTTTGGAAAAAATGGATGAGTTTTCCGGTACTTTCAAACGTGACAGAACACTAAACTGTGCCAGCGTTTCCAGGGTGCTGGGTGAGCAAGGCGCGAGAGAGAGTTCACTGTGATCCAACAGTTTTTGATAGATTTTAACCTCTTCAGAGACGCGCAGGCAGTAAGGCACTTTGACGATATAAACCCGATCAAGGAATGCCTCGTTGTTTTTGTTGTTACGGAATGCCTGCCATTCTGACTCATTCGAGTGGGCGAGGATCATCCCTTCAAATGGCAAGGCGGATAAACCTTCTGTGCCGTTATAGTTACCTTCCTGAGTTGCAGTCAACAGGGGATGCAACACTTTGATGGGCGCTTTAAACATCTCAACAAATTCCATCAAGCCCTGGTTGGAGCGACACAGTGCGCCAGAATAGCTATACGCATCAGGGTCATCCTGAGAGAAATGTTCCAGTTTACGAATATCAACCTTACCGACTAATGAAGAGATGTCTTGATTGTTTTCATCTCCCGGCTCTGTTTTGGCAATCGCAATTTGATCCAGTATGGATGGCCGTAATTTGACGACTTTGAATTTGGTGATATCTCCACCGAATTCATGCAGTCGTTTGGCTGCCCATGGTGACATGATGGTCCGGAGATAGCGTTGATCAATCCCGTATTCTGTTTTGAGTAGCTCTCCGTCTTCACTGATATCGAACAGGCAGAATGGATGATCGTTCACCGGACTCCGTTGCCCGTTTGCACTGAGGACGTAGATGGGCATCTGTTGCATTAATGATTTTAGTTTTTCTGCAAGTGATGATTTACCCCCGCCGACAGGACCGAGCAAATAGAGGATCTGTTTCCGTTCTTCCAGTCCTTGAGCCGCATGTTTCAGATAAGAGACAATCTGCTCAATGGATTCTTCCATGCCGTAAAAGTCTTTAAAAGTATCATAACGAGAGATCACCCGGTTCGAGAAAATACGGCTCAAACGGGGATCTTTTGATGTATCGATGACTTTAGGCTCACCAATGGCTAATAGTAAACGCTCGGCAGCGTTGGCATAGGCACTTTTGTCCTCTTTACATAACTGTAAGAAGTCCTGTAGTGATAACTCTTCTTCCTTCGCTGCTTCATAACGCGCTTGAAAATGGTCGAATATACTCATAGCTCATTCCCTCTAAAATGTCTTAATGACATGTCAACGCTTCAACACAAATCGCACACTCTTTAAGACTAGTCGCTAATTAGCAATTCTGCTTAAAAAATATGTGTTTAATCAAAAAATCTGGCCTGCGTCATACTGGATGTTTAAATGATTTGTTAAATGAATGTTTTATCAATTTAACAAAAATTAGCGGAAGGTTGTGAAGAGCGAATTGTCTCGATGGAAAGGTAGATATTTTTCGTTTGAATGGTGAATTCGATTGATAGCGTTTTCGGGCGACACTTTGATTGCCGCCCGGAGTGACATGAGAGATTAAGCGTTGAATATCTGTTGGAATTCAGACACAGAGAGATGGTATTGACGAGGACATGACTGCCATTTCGTTGCCATTCGACGATATTTATCCAGCATGGGTACCTGACTGTTAAACTGATGCTCACCCTGTTCGAACTGGGTATACAACCCTTCGGAGTTGACCAGAAAACGAACATAGTGAACTAATTGTGTTTCTGTCGATAGATCAAAGCCTAAAAATTGCAGACGTCTTGCATCAATCTGGGTTTGAGCTGCTTCTGTCAACAATTTATAGGACTCTTGCATCGCATGATACATTTCCATGATATTGATAATTTCACTGCATTCACTTTCTGGCAGACAGCCAAATTCTTTATTCAATTCTCGCATGTGTAATTCATAACCACGTTCGATAATTGTTCTGAAACGCTTATACTTTTCAGCATTTGCCGGGTCAAGCTGTGACATCAATAAATATTGATTGGATAGGATAAGGCGTTGAGCATTGGTCATTTCCATAGCAAATTCCTACTCGAATGATAAAAGATTGTTATCAGTAGAGTAACGTGAATTGCGTGCCTGAAACATGATCTCAATACGGGTTTTTATCTGATTTGTATTATTTGATGGCCGAGATGTTTCATTCCTTGTACACCCCGGTAAATTTGATTTTTGTGGTTAGTATTTCACATTGGAATGGTACTGATTCAGGATCGAAACAATATTATCCATGGTCTCTTTTGACGGAGGCTGAACACCATCCAGTGGATAGTCGATCCCCATGGCTTCCCATTTATGTGCCCCGAGTTTGTGGTAGGGGAGCAGCTCAATTTTCTCAATATTATTCATATCCTGAATAAATTGCCCTAACTGATGAGCGGCATCTTCATCATCCGTATATCCGGGAACGATCACATAGCGGATCCAGGTTGTCTGACCGATTTTATGTAGATAGCGGGCGAAGTCCAACGTCCGGTGATTGGATACACCGATGAGTTTTTGGTGTACCTCATCCTGCATATGTTTGATATCCAGCATTACCAAATCGGTCACATCAAGCAGTTCATCAATGACGGGGGTGTGTTTGCGGACATAGCCATTGGTATCGAGGCAGGTATGCATGCCTTCTGCTTTAGCTGCGCGGAAGAAATCTCTGACGAATTCAGGTTGCAGGATGGCTTCCCCACCGGAACATGTCACCCCGCCACCGGATGCATTCATAAAATGGCGATAAGATTTTGCTTCTTGAATGATTTCTTCGACAGAAATCATCTTTCCGGCATGAACGTCCCAAGTATCTCTGTTATGGCAATACATGCAGCGCATCAGGCACCCTTGCATGAAAACAATGAAACGAATGCCCGGGCCATCAACGGTGCCACATGTCTCAAAAGAATGAATACGACCTAGAGTTGACATGATGATTTCTCTTTGGAGGATTTACCCGTCATTTTATTACATTTCCATGCAATGATATAGACCTAACTCACCCGGCAATATCGAATCCGCGACTTTTTGACCCCTGATTTTTTGAGAGGGTGTGGCTTAAAAAATAGTCCTGTATTTCAATGCTTTTAATTCTGATTCGTATATCGGAAGGATGGATTGATGTTTTCCCGCTGGTTGAAACAAGGAGTCGATTATTTCAGTATAAAATTGTAGTAATTTTGTGACGCGTGTAATAAATTCGTTAATGATGGATAGATTGAAGGATAGGGTAGTCATGGATGTACTGAAATTATCGCAAAAACGGAAGATTGCTATTTTTATTGTGGTTTTATGTTTTGGTTTTTTAGTCATGGGGGGATTTATTGCTCGGAAGTTATCGATGATGACATCCCAGTATGATTTGAGCGGGGGAATTTCTCAGGGGACAACTAAGCTGTTTGCCTCTCAGACAAAATTATTATCTCTGGCCGCGGAAAGAAATGCGCTCCAGATTAAAGATGTCTCCCGAGTGACTGAATTGCTGGCTGAATTGAGTCAAGATATCGATAAGGATGTGAGTTTTCTTAAGAATGCCGGTTTTGAACGTGAAGGCAAGATGCTCTTTGAAGCCATGACTCGGTTTGAAAACGCGATGCATCCCTGGCTGAAAACTAAATCTGAATTGGGATTTAGTATCAGTGAAGGGAAGAAGGGGGAATTGACGCAACTTGCAGCGCAGATTGAAGCAAAAATTGAAGAAACCGGAATGGTGACGATTCGTTCGGATTTTCGGGCGATGATTAAATCTCAGCAGAATTATTTACTAGCCCCCAATGAAAAAAATCTCAAGTTATTCAATCGTGCGATGGCAACCTTTATCAACACATCTAAGCTTTACGCAGCGCTGTCAAGCTATCAATCAGACGTTGATCAGTTTAAACAGACCTTTGCCCGGGTTGGTGAATTATCTCAGCAAGTAAAAAACTATGAGATGGAACTATCGGCCTCAGAGCAAGCCGTGCAGCAATTGATTCAGAATGCTTCGGAGCAGTTAAAACTGGTTAGTTACGATTATCAACAGACCGCCCACCAGGAGGCAACGCAGACATTATGGTCGGTGATGGCTGCCTGTGCCGCGCTTGCCGCACTCACGATTACCATTTTTATTACCCTGAGACTGTCACTTACGCGTGCTTTGGCACAGACTAAAATATTTTTGGATGCGCTATCTCAAGGTGATCTATCAAAGCGTTTACCGATCACGGCAAACCACGAGGATGAATTTAATCAACTGGCCATTGCTTTAAATAATAGTTGTGAGCATCTAGGCGTGTTGGTGAATCAGGTGCAGAAAAACAGTCAGGCACTCTCTGGTGATGCCGCTGATCTCAATGATGGCTTAGATCAACTGATGTCTTCCCAGACTCAGATCGTGCGTCAGACCGATCTGCTTGCTTCTGCGACGGAGCAAGTCAGTGTTACGACTCAGGAAGTCAGTAACTCACTTGAATTTGTGGCAGATGTGAGTCAAGCATCCACTGCAGCAGCACATGAAGGGGGCGAAATTATTGAGACGGCAATTCAGTCGATCCAAGATGTCGGCAATATTTTGCAATCAGCGGCCGGGCATATTCAGCAACTTGAGTCCGCTTCAGAGAAAGTCGATGCTGTCATGGAAATTATCAACGGGATTGCTGAGCAGACTAATTTACTGGCTTTAAATGCGGCAATTGAAGCTGCCCGTGCGGGGGAACAGGGACGCGGCTTTGCTGTTGTGGCTGATGAAGTCCGTAATCTCGCGGTCAAAACGGTCGATGCGGTATCCGAGATAACCGAAACCATTGAGACAATGAAACGTGAAAGTGCAGAAGTGATTCAATATATCGCTCAGTCTGAAAGTTCTATGTCACGTGGTCAGGAGCAAGGGCTGGAAGCGATACGGGCACTTTCTCATATTACTGACAAAACCAATGAAGCTGCCAGTCAGACCGCAATGATTTTTGAATCCATCAAAGAATTGGCGGTCACCAGTCATTCAATGGCGGATAACATGGTGGAGATTTCATCTTCGATGAAAAATTTAGAAGAGAATAATCAAAGACTCAGAAAAGCCAGTAAAGGGGTCGATCAGCGTTCCACCGAGCTTTTCGAGGATTGTCAGCGTTTCGCGGTATAAACACCGGGTTATCATGGATAATAAAAAAGCTCCCCGCAGGGTAATGCCGATCAGTTAAGAAATTTTCGAGATCATTTGACCGATCTTTAAAAGGCTTCAAAATCCGATATTAGTTATCTGATATCGGATTTTCTTTATGCGTTTTGAAAGCGAATTAGCCACAGCCTTTAAGTCCTGTAATACCTTCCATACTTTTGAAAAATATGCCGAGTTGCTATCGCCAGAGCTTATTCAGCAAGGCTTCAAACAAGCTGGAGTCGCAACGTTGAGAAAG
>NZ_FULE01000099.1 GCF_900163965.1 Vibrio ruber DSM 16370 | reverse complement strand
AGCCATCGTTTCCAATGGTTATCCCCCACATCAGGGCAATTTCCCAGACTTTACTCACCCGTCCGCCGCTCGACGCCGAGAAAGCAAGCTTTCTCTCGTTTCCGCTCGACTTGCATGTGTTAGGCCTGCCGCCAGCGTTCAATCTGAGCCATGATCAAACTCTTCAATTAAAGTTTTTGTGACACGATGTGTCGGCTCAATGAATACTGCTTTTTGTCTCTGCTTAAAAGCAGAAGCAAAAAGTGACATTACATAAGTAATGTTGAATTGACTGTGCTCTTATTGAATCACAGTTGCCTGCATCCAACTTGATTTGGTCACTCGATTCACTGATAAAATCTTTTTGGATATTTATCGACGAGTGCCCACACAGATTGATTGGTCTATATTGTTAAAGAGCTTTGCTTTCAGTGCGTTAGCACTTAGGCAGGACGCGTATAATACGCTTCCCACTTTGAAAGTCAACATAAAACTTTCATCTTTGAAAAAGCTTTATGGTGACTTGCTTCAACAGAAGCAAGCAACAAAATTAAAGCCTGGCGATGTCCTACTCTCACATGGGGAGACCCCACACTACCATCGGCGCTGTTTCGTTTCACGACTGAGTTCGGCATGGAGTCAGGTGGGTCCAAAACGCTATGGTCGCCAAGCAAATTCTTTAATTCGGAAAGCCGTTTTTTTGTTCTCTACACAATCAATTTGTTCTTACTGAGCCACAAAACCCCTTCGGTGTTGTATGGTTAAGTCTCACGGGCAATTAGTACAGGTTAGCTCAACGCCTCACAGCGCTTACACACCCTGCCTATCAACGTTCTAGTCTCGAACAACCCTTCAGGACGCTTTAAGCGCCAGGGAGAACTCATCTCAAGGCTCGCTTCCCGCTTAGATGCTTTCAGCGGTTATCGATTCCGAACTTAGCTACCGGGCAATGCGATTGGCAT
>NZ_FULE01000044.1 GCF_900163965.1 Vibrio ruber DSM 16370 | reverse complement strand
CATCAGAGGCTTCCATACCACCGTACTTCGATTTCCAGTTATAGTAGGTTGCATCAGAGATCCCGTATTCGCGGCACACTTCATTGACTTTCCTGCCGGCTTCGACTTCCTTCAGGATCTTGACGATTTGCGTTTCTGTATAGCGTGATTTTTTCATCATGCACTCTCCGTTTATTTCAGTGTAAACGGAAAAGCCCTATTTACCAGCGTCCATTTTTTCGGGGAGGGTTACACCGGGCATACATCCCGCTTTTCCGGGCAAGCTGATTGCCTTCACCGAAGGCATTTTCCGGCACACCCGTATTGCCCACATTTCCCACAGCAACCCGATTGCCCGGCAGAAAGTATCCCCGTTCATCCCGCTGGATCTCATCTTTTCGCCCCGCTCCAAACTGCGCACTTTCATCGGTGTGCGGTTTCCCGATTTCAGGCGGTGAAAGTTGGGTGTTTTCATAGTTTTTGGGTAATTCGGATTTCTCTCGACGCTGATTTTGCCTTGCTTTCGGCTGAGATAGCGCACTTTGCGCATTATCGTTGTGCGCACTTTTTTTCTGCGCAGAGTGCGCAGTTTTGCGCATTTTGATATAGCGACGCGCACTGGCATATTTGAGACCTTTTGATTCACACCACTGCTTGACACTCATCCCGTCACGTTCATGATCCTGTTCAAACTGACGCAGCAATGCGTTCCAATCGTGTTTCGCCATATCGGTTATGTCTGTCGCTTGTAAGTTAAGTCACTATCACTGAGGACTTCCCTGCGTCCTCCATTTCAGATACTCATCGGCCTGAGCGGCACATTCAGCCAGTGCACTTTTAAGACGAGGAATATCTTCAGTCACAACGGCTGGCCATGTGCCGTTAATAGTGGGTTTATAACAGGGAACAATCAGCCCTTCCGGCGGTAAGATCGATTGTGTCTGAATCACTGGAAGCGGCTTAGTAGGACTGACGCAACCGCTCAGTGACATCAGTAGGAATGACACAGGTGTTATCCTGTATGTCTTCCTGAAGTTTCTTGATTTCATAACGTAATTTCTCTTCATTCTGGCTCACTCGGGTTTGCCGGTTGAGTAACAGCACGTTCATCTCTTCCCGCTGCTGAGATAGCTGTGCAATCACATTGGTCTGCATTGAAAGCTGAACGCCTGACAGCGTGAGTTTTGTGCGTAGGCTATCGTTCTCTGCTGAAACGGTTGTGATTTTGACGAACACGCCGCTGACAAGCGCTACCACCAGCGCATAGACACCATACTTGATGTATTTAATGACGAATAACATGGATGATTTCTGAATCCGATTTGAGATGACCAAGTTGCACCAGTGCTTCTTTGACAGAAAGCTGGCCGGTACAAAGCTGAGTTTCTATTTCTCTGCGAGTAACAATGCCAGAGCAGTTGCTGCCGTCCTTCCGACAGTCCTTTCCTGCAACATACACCCATCGGTTAAACTCTCGACAGGCACCGTCGATATCGTGAGCCTGTAATTTTTTATACAGAGTTGATCGGCGAAGTGCGTTTGTCCCCAAGTTATAGCTGAAATCAAGTGCGGCAATGTGAACGTTTGGGGGGAGTTGGTAATTCAGCGATTCTAGGGGTTCATTGTGGTAACTCAGAGAGCTGGCGAGAAGCATTGCACACTGTTCGTCGGTATATGACTGATTTTGTGTCACTCCGGCTGTTTCACCATGGCAGATAGTCCAGACACCACCGGGATCCTGATAAGATCGTTGCCTCATCCCTTCGAATGCCCCCGTCACCGCAATGGCACCGAACAAAACCGGCCCGAGAAGTCGGTTATATCTCATCAGCTCCCCCAGTCCGGGAAATAATCAATCGGGCGAGGGTGACGCCAATTCCGACTACGGACAGGACCGTTCCGATGACAAATGCGATATCTGAGCCGTACCAGACGAAATTCCCGGCCAGAATGTCATGCAGACTCGAATTGAGCATCGACTGATAGTTTTCCGCGCCTTTTGCAACGCTGACACCAACCCCGGTCCCACTGCCGACTGCAATCGACATCGTGGCTTTCTCTGAAACGATTGTCCCACCAGCATCGGAGCGGATTGAAAATAGATTCATTTTGATTTCTCCAATAAAAAAAGCCCCGTCCGATGGACGAGGCTTTACACGATGGGGAAATCTTGAACTACTTCTTTGGGGAAATCAAATCTGTGATTTTCCTATAACTTTCATTTCAGTCAATCCCAACGATCTGGTGATTGGTAGCATGAGTTTCCCTTTCTAAATTGTTAATGCATCTGGTTATGTTATCGGATGTAGCCTTCTATAACATGTAATCTTATTGATCGTGGTAAATTTATCAATTTCAGAGAATTACAGTTCTCGGAAATTGAGGGCTAACTCCGGCGGGATTTATAGCGTGTCCAAAAACCGAGAAGTTTCTCAGCGATCCAATACACCGTTAATGCTGCAAAAAACCATGAAATTTTGTCGCCGAGAACAATATTAAGTGATGCAAGGATTAAGTACGCGAATACAGCGAGCACAACTGAAACCGCGATCAGTTTCAACTTATCTTTTACAAATTCACTCATCAGTTCTGCCTCAATATATTGTCATTATGTCGCAGTGCATCATCAGCGGCCCAGCTTGGTAACCCAAACTCACTGAATGCCTTCTTCAGCTCATCCGCGCTACAACGTGTCGCTCTCTTTGATGCCATGAGTGCTGAACCGATGATTGCGCCAACATAGTACGCTGAAGAAATCCCCAGCACCTGCTTTGATCGCATTGATACTCGCGCAATAGTGACTAACGGAATATCCGACGCTTTTGCTGCAAGCGCCGACTCGATAGTCGTCACAACTCCTGTCATCGTTATTGCAGATCCCCAAAGTGTACTTGGCGTAGGTAATCCCATCGCCTCTAAATTACTTTCAATATTGTAATTGAAATTATCCAAGTCAAACTGACAAATAGCCATATTTATTATTTTGTTAATATGAACATAGTTTCATTATGTTAACATCGAAATACAGGATACAAAACAGTCAATAGAAAGACGACACTACGCCGCCTTCTCATCTTCCAGTCTTTTTCTCAGTAACCGAGCAGTTTCATCATGCTCCTGATGAAGCATACTCAGAATCCCACCAAATGCTGGTTTCAGGTCTGAATTCCATAACTTCTCTGAAACATGAATACCTTTCGTACGTAAATACTTGAAAGCATTGCCAGCACTCGGCATAAAACTCCCGGCTCCTGAACATGCTGAACACACGGCTCTCATCGTCCTCCCACATCCATGACACTTCGGACACTGATATGATTGTTGAGCCTGCTTACTTGCCCAGAGACTTAATCGCGATTCTTCACTGTTGATCAATTGTTCATATCTGCTGATTTCATTATTTATTTCCCATACTCTGAAATCTGTCGTTACGGTTAGGAGTCGGCTATTCAGAAGCGCAATATGGGTTTCATATTGTTTTACCAACCGTCTACTCCGTTTTGCCTGAGCAGAGTGTTTTTGCCACAGCGAGGCTAGTTTTCTGATTTGGTCTTCCGTAGGCCGCCCCAGAAAAATCATGAACGCTATGGATGATAACTGACGCAGAATATCAGGCCGAGCGGTCTTACATTCATCCACATAGTCATCCAGATATTGCCCGACCCGCTGAATTGCATAGCTATCATTCAGCCAACGTGCCATCATTAAGTCACACCCGAGCGGATGCTGATGCTGTATAACACCTAGCACCGCAATAATCACATCACCAGTCAGTATCGGTCGGCCTCGCTGTAGCTCCGGGGCTCTCTCCAAATGCATTCTGATGAATAGTTCGATAGCCTTATCACTCATCGTTTTACTCTCCGGGTTAAATTCAGTTTCGGTGTCCACCAGCGCGATATCCGGTACAATGGTTAAGCGGCTTCTCTGACTTTCACTTTTGTCATATCCCGCTCCCAGTGTTCAAAAATATGCTTATGAGGCTGTCTCCCTTTATCGTTCTGGTACGCATGAGCAAGCCAGCTCCGGCAGATGTTGTCTGTTGGAATAAACTGATAGCGGAACATCCGGATCCCAAAGCACTGGGCAACTTCATTGAGACGACCGGCATACTCTGCGGTAATTTCTTTATGAGACATGTTCAGCACCGTACTCAGTGAAATGCCCAGATGTCTGGCAATAAAATCATGCGCATCATGGGTACTCAGAGGCATACGCCGAACCAGTGCCGAAAACGCATGGTTCATCAGTTCACGACGCATGGCTGCGATTTCGTTGGTTGTAAATTTCATATTTTCCTCCTGTTATTTTCTGTAACTTTCCCATTGAAACGAGATCCATTTCCCACCGTTAGCCCTCATCCGATCCATGATCCGGACTCCCAGCACACTGTTGATTGTCTGAGTGTCCGGCGCTTCAGCACCGGCAGGAAGATTAGTCAGCATCCCGGTCGGTTTAAATCTGCATGTCCGTTGGTCTACAATCTGATTGAGCACCAGCCGTTCCGCATCAGAATTTCTCTGTAGCCCAACCTCATCAAGAACCAGCAAGTCGAAATCAACCATGGTTCGGAGAAACTGATCTTCGGAGACTTCACTGCTTGCTTTGTAGCAAGCCCGTAATTTCTGCATCAGCTCATTGACTGTGATGACCAGACATGAATATCCGGCGACCATAAGCTCATTACAGATTGCTGCTGCCAGATGATTTTTTCCGGCTCCCGGCTGTCCTCCGAAAATAAATCCTGTCCCATTGTTGAGATAAAAATTATCGATATACCACCGGGCAAAATCCGCTGCTTTGCGATGCCCTTGGGTTAAAAGTTCAAAGTTTTCAACCCGGCAATTCTGATGGATGGGTAAAACACCACACCGGCTGAAAGTCCGTTCAGCCTTAAAATCATGGAACTGCTTCCTGAATCTTTCGTCCTGTCGGGCTTCATCTTCAGCACGTAAACGCTTCAAGTCTTCCCATGAATATTTATGGCTCCCCTGAGCAGCCCGACGTTTAATTTCATTCAGAGTGATCATGACTCTCGCCCCCCGTCAGGCTCCCATTCCCACCCGGCAGGCGGGGTAAAATCTGTTCCAATATAATTCACTCCCTGAGAAACAGACGGCGAGGTATGGCGATGACCGATATGATTTGCCAGCCACTCAAATTCACACCCCTGCCAGCCTCTGGAAACACAAATACTCAGCACCGCATCGACAGATAGACCCAGTTCATTTCCGGCTCGATGCATCACCTGCCCTATATGATTCAGGACGGTCTGCGTAATGGCTGCCCGTTTAGCTTTCCTGAGGGTTTTCCAGTCATCCAGCACCTGTGGGTCAGGCAGAGTCGGCCAACATGAGAAATCTAGTTTCTGAGCTATTTTCTTTTTTGGTTTACTTTTTCCATCTTGTTTTTGATCCGTATTTATTACTAGATCAGTATTTATTAGTGTCTGGAAAGCCACATCTGGCTTTTCCTGATCTGGCTTTTCCGGCTCAGGGATATCTTTATCCGTATTTTCCATATCTGGATTTGCCGTATCAGGCTCATCGTAAATAACGTAGTCCAGCTCTCCGGACGCATGTTTTCTGGTTTTGATATATCCTGCATCTTTCAATTCTCTGAGGATCACATAGACCCCATCCCGTCCGGTTTTCTTCGCTGTCCCTGATGTAACCGTTGCCAGTTGAGAGGGGCTAATCCGCCAGTTATCCGGCTTTGACAGGATGTAACCGAGTAATCCCATCGCCTGAAAAGAAAGGTGCCCATTCTGATAAACATGATTTCCAATCAGGGTGAAACTGTGTCTTCGTCTTGCCCTCTGGATAGCCATTAACCTGTCCTTTCTGTCGCTTGCTGAGGTTTCGCCAAATCCAGAGTCAGTGCAGCACTATTCCGGCCAAAATCATCCGGGTTGTATGTATAGGGAATATGAGGGTCGAGATGACATAACAACGCAACATGCTCAGGCACTCTGTTTTTAAAATGCTGGGCTCTGGTCACACCAAACGCCTGAGATATCTTTGCTTCGGTTCCGAAATGATTGATAAGGATATGATACAACTTGCTCACTGAACTGCCTCATATGGAATGTTATGTTTCATTTCATTCTAAAGAATAGTTTCATTTCGACAAGTGATTTTCGTGACAAACCTTAATTTTCATGACATTATGAAAGAATACTTTCAATGAGGTTACTCAATAGGTTTCATTTCAATGGGAACATTATCAGAAAGATTAAAAGCGAGAAGACTGGAAAGAGGACTGACTCAGGACAGACTGATCGAAGAAATTAAACGTCTCTATCCACAGGTTGATTCACTGTCAAGAATGACGATTTCCAATCTGGAAACAGGGATGCAGAAATCTGTCAAAGACTTGATGTTACTGGCATTATCGAAAGTCCTGAACTGTAATGCGGAATGGCTGGTTTGTGGAACCGGCGAGAAAGAGCCTCCCTGCCCTTCCGCAATCAGTCAACCACTCAATGTAGAAGACAAAACGCACTTGCAGTATTGCCCGGTGCAGTCATGGGAACAGCTTCACTCATTCATTCAGGCACCGGATGCGACAATTTCAGAAACGACACAGTTTTTACTCTGTCCTCTGCCCACCGGTCCCCGAACCTTTGTGTTGAAAGTCCGGGGGGAAGCCATGGCTCCCCGGTTTAAAGACGGCGACTGGCTGTTTATCGATCTTGATCAGATTGAACCTGCCCACAATCAATTTGTGATTTCCCGACATGATGGGGAATATACGTTCAAACAGCTTCAGGTCATCGAAGGCAGAAATTTTTTGAAGGTGTCTAATCCCGACTATCCACCAGCGCTGCGTTATGTAGAAATCACTGGCAGTCATACCATCATCGGCACAGTTATCACGACGGTCAGCTCACTGTAATCACCCGACACACCATGAAATCTCAGGCTGGAAAGCTCAAAGCCACCCCGCCTGAGATTCAATGAAATAAAACCTTCAATTCATATCTATTCACAGCCTTTCACCTTGGATAAAAGCGATCTCAAATAAGTGATACATATCACACAAGCACTCAGATTAATTGTAATCTCACTGAATTATGTTGATTTCATTTCTATATTTTTTATTCTACTGAGCATTAGCGTGATGACAGGAAACAAGTAATGAAAACGAATGAACATGAACAGCAAAGTGAACCACTGTATATCAGCGATGAACAAATCAGAGATTTACTGGATATCAGCCAGCCAACGTTATGGCGGCTGACTAAAAATGGTGGTTTACCGGAGTCAATTTCCGGAATGCGGGGGAAACGGCCCTATGCAAAATTTAAAGCATGGGCCATTGAACGCGGGATGATGACGGCTACTCAATTTCTTCGGTTATAATCTGACACCACATTTCATAAGCCTCTCGCTGCTCATCAGGATATTTGTAATCCAGATAGTGAGCATCAATACCGGTGTGAACTTTATGCCCAAGCATCACTTCACTGACTTTATAAGGAACCTTGCGCTCTTCCCATATATTACGAGCGTTTCGTCTCATGTCATGGTTTGCGGTTCTTGGGTATCCCAGAGCTTGTATTGTGTCCGCCAGCTTGGTTCCGATTTTCACAACATTTGACCGATGCATCACCTGATCCCTGCCAAACCTTACGGACGGAAACATCACTTTAAAGTCAGGCCAGAGCTTCATTTGCTCGGCAATAATTTCAGCGGCTAAATCCGGTATGGCTCTCACAATGGGAGACGGATCTTTTTTTCTGTTTTTGTTATGTTGAACGGGAACGGTCCAGATTCGCTTTTCTAAGTCAAACTCAGATTTTGTCGATAGTCTGAGTTCGTTTCCCCGGCAGGCAAAAATCATCATCAGTTTTAATAAATTCCGATTACTCTGGTGCGTTGGTACGGTATCAATCGCCTTCCATAGCGCAATGACCCCCTCTTTTCCCTGCCGGGTTTTTCGTGCCTTAGTCCCTTCTCCGACGTCAGTTTTTCGTAGTTCTGCAATAGGATTAAACTTAATTAAACCATGCCTGACTGTATAGGAAAGAACACTTTTCAGTTTTGACATCAGGCCTGCTGCGTGTTGAGCACTCACACGCTCCCGGGCTTTTTTGAAAACCGGCATAAAATCAATCAACTCAAGCTGTCGAACCGGATAAGCACCAATATAGGGACTAATATCCGTTTCAAACATCTTTTGATGCGCTTGCCACTGTATCACATTATCCATCGCATGATTTTCAATCCAGTAGGTAATCGCCTCATCGATTGTTATTGGCTTAGTTTTCGTTTTCAAATTCAGGCCGGAACGCGGGTCAATGCCCTGAGCAACCAGCTCAGCCTTATCGTCCCGAATTCGCAATGCATCCCGGATTTTCAACTCAGGATAACCACCGAGAGTCATTTTGAGTGGTTTACCGAAAAAATTAACCCGGTAAATCCATGAGATTTTCCCTTTAGGGCTAATCCGGACGCCCAGACCATCCCGATACGTTATCTCCGGTTTTCCGTTATATGGTTTACCACTGTTCGCCCGTAGCCATGCATCTGTAATTGCCATTACCCATCCTGTATGTACCAAAAATTTGGTACAATTTTGGTACATACAAAGAAGGTATGCAAGGGATTTATTCAGAAGATTATCGAATCAGAGTGAAACGTTAAGAATAAAATAATACATATAATTCAAATAGTTAAAATTAAAAAGTGTAAAATTATGAATTCTAAAGAAAGAGAGTGATAAGTATAAAAATATTAAACCCCATTTATCTCTGAAAGATGAACTGGCGCACAGAACACCAATGCCTCTGAAATTGAGGAACGCAATTGTGCGTCAAACTGCAACGCCGAAGGCTGGAAAAGTAAAAGGATGCTGCTGAGTTTGGGACGCAATGACTTTCTTCGAAAGCGCCCCAGATACTTTTTCAAGGCCGAAAAAGTACCCCAAAAGGCCTAGGTTTAAGTTCAGCGCGCGTAATCAGGGTCGGATTGATTCGCATCCTGCTCACGAAAAGCTTAAAATTCATCCATGAATTTTACCCTGAGAACATCGATCAATTTGGCTTTTTAAAAAGATTTCACCCAACTCAAATCAACCACTCACCCAAGAAAACCCTTCAAGGGAGAATAATTAGGCAGAATCAATCCGCGCTAAACAAACCCGCTCCGCCAGCGCCTGTAAACGTCGGACTTCTGTCTCCAGATAATTCAATTCTTCTGCGGTAATTTCGTAGTGCTCCGAATAACGGGCATCAATATAAGCGCGTTGCAATCGCCGAAAACTACGACGGTGGAATTTGTTGTCCATCGGAAAAATCGTTGCAAACTCAGGGGCGATTTGCGAACAGAGTTTGCCCAGTTTTTCAATATTGTGGGATTTGGGTAGATAGTTAGTACACACAAGTAAAATACAGGCATACAGTTTTTCTGTCACTTGATGGAGCATAAAAGCTGCGTGAATCCAATCTTCATCAGAAACAGCGACTTCATAATAACGGAAAAAACGCGTTACTGAATAAGACCACTGCTCATAGTGTTTGCGAGCAATTTCCCGCAACTCAGATTCACTCAAATCGCCCGGCATAACCAACGGTTTCGGCGTCGCGGCAAACAGTTCGATCCCCTCTTCGCGGATATCCTTAAAAAAATAGTGACCTTGTTGCAACCGCTCGTTTACTTCCTTTAAATCGTGAACAATCAAACCCAACGGTGCCGATTTCACTTTGCGATCAATTTGCTCTTCAGCCCGCTGCCAGACTACATAATCCTCCACCAAGGCAGCTTTATTGACGATCACCAGAATATCGTAATCGCTGATATAGCCGTTGACCGGATCCTTAACCCAACTACCTTTGGCATGGCTGCCGAACAAGATGATTTTCAGAATACGAAACTCACTCTTACTGCCCGTTTTGCCTTGCAGGTAATCTTCTAGCGTGTCACGCAGAATGGTTGAAATCGTGGCTAGCTCATGCTGTTTATATTCCGGCAGATGGTCGAGGGAGGTTTTCATAATCGCTGCATTGAGGCTCGTTGTGGATGAATAGCGCTAGCATAAAAGAAGCGGCTGACAAAGAACACCATCACTACTCGTTTTACATTGTTCCTTGAGAAAAAATGCGATGCAATTCAAAGGAGTAGCGAATAGCTTTCCTTATTTCAGTTCGAGTCTTGTGAACGAATGATTTCTTCACAGGTCTATTTTTCAGTGCAGGGGTTTTTAAGCATCATTCTGAGCGTATGCAATAATTCTATCAACCGATGATGTCCCTAAATCCTTCATAATCTCTTGCACCAGAAAAACTTCTAAAAAATATTCATATCCCTCTGGCGCTTGCCCATCACTAGGCTCATTACAAACAATGGCTTCTGAGTCCGAATTCCAGTCTCTATCAATGTATATTGTATGTTCAGAATCAAAGGCATCGATATTTTGTATGATTTCATTCAATGTCATCTCATTTTCCCCATATTGCGTAACCCCCTTTATTCTTTGGATGAAGAACATTCCATTCTTCACTCCCTATTGTATGCTGAGAACGAGGAACCAAAATCATTTCCCCTTCCCCGATTTCATGATGCCAAGTCCAGCCGTCGGGCGGTCTACGTGGCGCTAATCCTGTTGGTGTTCTCTCCAAGTGAATGCCTAATGATCTCATTTTTTCTGCAAATTCGGGATCTTTCTCCATTTGTTGCAATAAATTTTCATTGGCTTCTTGAAAATGTCTAGCCCGTGAGACCCCGGGATATGAATCGGGTGAAAGCGTTGTTTTAAATCCTGCTGAATAAGCATCTTCACTATACACTACATACAACGGCGGTAACCCAGTCTCTGCCGGAAAGGTCAGAATATAGTCTTGCAGATCCGCATCAGCAATTGGCGTGATGTAGGTGTTATCAAATTCTCGCCCTTGCTCCGCTTGTGGATGAATCCAGATATCGAACTTTTCCATCTCCGGGATAGGATTGACAAGGATCGGTTTACCGCCAAAATCACCGCTGATCGGCACCCATTCAATGATGACATCCGGCTCTAACTCAACAGCAAACCGCTCACCAACCCGTTTTACCTCACGCTTAGGAATATTCGCCCCATTGACGTGATAGCCGTAAATCCGCCCTTCCGCATTGAAACCCAAGCGAATATTGGTTTCAACCATATCTTTATTGAGCATATCGGCTGCACTATAGAGCGTACTGTCCGCTAATTTGTTCGGCACAAATGCAGCCAGAATGCCAGCTCGTCCGATAATTTTCATCGCCATTCCCGGCAGTTCAGCCAATGCTGCACCACCAATACGCGTTAAAAAGGCTTCTCCAGATGCTGCACTTACCCCCTGCCCGACGGCCAGTGTATAAGCTGCATAATCCCCCAGCGCAGAAAGCGACTCTCTTTGTGTACCGATGTCACACGTACCGCTCGGCACCAGTGCAGATTTGGCGAAACGGGAGGGTTTGACGGGCGGTTTGTTAAATACGTTCTGCCATGCGGATGAAGGCAGTGGGATTTTATCCAGCTCCCGTAACCGCTCCTGACGCTGCTTGTTCAGACGCTCTGCTAAAGTGAGTTTCACAGGTTCACGCTCGACATAAGGCTCGGTAGAAACAGAAGCGTTAACGCTGCCGGAATAAGATGAACCGATGCCATGATTGACCAGTTCAACTCTGGCGGTATAAGCCTTGAAGGCTAATGAATCGAGATGAGGCTCAACCCCGGGATTGACTCGCCAATATTGATTGCCCCATTCATCCCGATCCCGGATCAGCAACGGAACCGATGGCACATCAGTGAGTAACACTTGATGACCGTAGTGAAGTTGTTCAAGAAAATCAGCAAAGCGCATTCCGGCAGGCATGACAGATTTCATCTCTGACTCACTTAAAGAGGCAAAATCCCCTTCAACTTGAGCAAATTCATAACGCATCAGATTATAGATTTGAGTGGTTTGATAGTTCATTGACGTTATTGACTGAGCCGTGATTGTTTTTATCGATGGATGCTTATTGATAAAGTTATTTTCATATGAATTCACAATTATACTCAAATGGATTTGTAAAACATGTTTAAATTTGGGGTTTTGATGGGGAGTGGTTATTTTTGGAATGGGGGTAACAGGGAGGCTCGGTTGAGGTGATTAAATTGTGGTTTGGTGTGTTCAATAGTAAATCTGTTAGTTTGGTGCGCAATCAGACTCCGCAATTTCATTAGCATCTCCGAAAGCGCCCCAGTTACTTTTGATGGATGCAAAAGTAACCAAAAGCATCTTTTTTGAGTTCAGCGCACCTAATCAGGGACGCTTTTATTCGCTCCTGCTCACGAAAAGCTTAAAATTCATCCATGAATTTTACCCTGAGAGCATCGATCAAGTTGGCTTTTTAAAAAGATTTCACCCAACTCAAACTAACCACTCAACAAAGAAAACCATTCAAGGAAGAATGGTTAGGCTTTTCCGGGCAGGACGCCCGTAAAAGCTGGTTCTGGAAAGCGTTTGATCAAGCCAAACAAAAAAAGATCTTCTGGTTACGCTTGCATCTTGGCAAGAGTAACTGGCGCACAGAGCACCAATGCCTCTGAAATTGAGGAACACAATTGTGCGTCAAATTTGGGAGCCGGAGGCTAGGAAGATAAAACTTGTGATGCAGGTGTTTGGGACGCAATAACTTTCTTCGATTTCATCGACATCTCCGAACGCGCCCCAGGTACTTTTTCAAGGCCGAAAAAGTACCCCAAAAGGCCTAGGTTTAAGTTCAGCGCGCGTAATCAGGGTCGGATTGATTCGCATCCTGCTCAAGCAATCCTGAAAAATCGTCCATGATTTTTCACCCTGAGTTCAGTGACCAAATTAACTTTTTAAGAATGTTTCACACCACGCAAATCAACCACTAATCAAAGAAAACCATTCATGGAAGAATGGTTAGGCTTTTCCGGGCAGGACGCCCGTAAAAGCTGGTTCTGGACAACGTGCGACCAAGCCAAACAAAAAAGATTTTCTGGTTCGTCTTTCATCTCTGAAAGATGAACTGGCGCACAGAACACCAATGCCTCTGAAATTGAGGAACGCAATTGTGCGTCAAACTGCAACGCCGAAGGCTGGAAAAGTAAAAGGATGCTGCTGAGTTTGGGACGCAATGACTTTCTTCGAAAGCGCCCCAGATACTTTTTCAAGGCCGAAAAAGTACCCCAAAAGGCCTAGGTTTAAGTTCAGCGCTCGTAATCAGGGGCGCTTTTATTCGCTCCTGCTCACGAAAAGCTTAAAATTCATCCATGAATTTTACCCTGAGATCATCGATCAATTTAGTTTTATTGATTCAGAGTTTCACCCAACTCAAATCAACCACTCACCCAAGAAAACCCTTCAAGGGAGAATAGTTAGGCAGAATCAATCCGCGCTAAACAAACCCGCTCCGCCAGCGCCTGTAAACGTCGGACTTCTGTCTCCAGATAATTCAATTCTTCTGCGGTAATTTCGTAGTGCTCCGAATAACGGGCATCAATATAAGCGCGTTGCAATCGCCGAAAACTACGACGGTGGAATTTATTATCCATCGGAAAAATCGTTGCAAACTCAGGGTCGATTTGCGAACAGAGTTTGCCCAGTTTTTCAATATTGTGGGATTTGGGTAGGTAATTAGTACAGACGAGTAGAGTACAGGCTAAATAACGTTCCGTGACTTGGTGTAACATAAAGGCTGCGTGAATCAAATCATCCTCGGAAATAGAGAATTCATAATTACGAAAAAAGCGAAATGCTGAATAAGACCACTGCTCATAGTGTTTGCGAGCAATTTCCCGCAGCTCAGATTCACTCAAATCGCCCGGCATAACCAACGGTTTCGGCGTCGCAGCAAACAGTTCGATCCCCTCTTCGCGGATATCCTTAAAGAAATAATGCCCCTGTTGCAAGCGTTCATTCACTTCCTGTAAATCGTGGACAATCAAACCCAACGGCGCGGATTTTACTTTGCGATCAATTTGCTCCTCAGCACGCTGCCAGACCACATCGTCCTCTACCAAAGCGGCCTTGTTCACAATCACCAGAATATCGTAATCACTGATATAACCGTTGACCGGATCCTTAACCCAACTGCCTTTGGCATGGCTGCCGAACAAGATGATTTTCAGAATACGAAACTCACTCTTACTGCCCGTTTTACCTTCCAGGTAATCTTCTAACGTATCACGCAGAATGGTTGAAATCGTGGCCAGCTCATGCTGTTTATATTCCGGCAGATGGTCGAGGGAGGTTTTCATAATCGCTGCATTGAGACTCGTTGTGGATGAATAACGTTAGCATAAAAGAAGGCGCAGACAAAGAATACCATCACCTCCTGATTTATGCGTTTTACTGAGGAAAATGCGATTCAATTCAAAGCTATATTTGAGTTCGAATAAACGTATACTTGGATAGCCTTAGTGGCCAGGTCAACACCAATGGTCATAGTACCCATGTTGTTCTCCCAAAGTTTTGATTTGCCTAAAAAGGTTAGTCGGTCATTAGAGCGGGAGTCCAATTATCTTGTTATGCGTTTACTCCAAAATTTCATAGTGACGTTCTACGTTGACGGTCACTTTACCCCAATGAGATGCTTTGACTCTTTTCTGATGTTGTTCAAAAGCCACTTTATCCGTAAACTCTTCGTAAACGTCGAAGCGAAGGGGATTTTCAGAATTTTGGGTTACACTAAACATGATGCAACCCGTTTACAACCTCATTACTACCTATGAGAACCACTCTGGAGTTAGCTCGTGTGAACTGTTGTAGTTGCTCTAAATTTCGTTTCTCTTCATGCTTCACGGAAAACGTAATTTCAGCAACTATATTGACCAAGTCAAGGTAAGCTTGTGCTCGAATATCAATAGCCTTTTTAGGCTTCTCATTTTGGCGCCCAAGATAATACTGAAACAAGGCGCTTGCCCCTACTCCAGTTAGCCCAATTATCGCCACAATTATTTTAATGTCCATAACTCTCTCTAAGGCATAACGCCGCGCTCTACGGAAAACTTGGAGCGCAGCGTAAAATTTGTCCGGCAGCAGCGCTTTGTTATGTCTGTAGTTCAAGCGGAGTTTCTCTTAGCGCTATAGTGATGAATTGAATATATTCAGCAATATCTTTGGTTAGACTGATGCCATTTTTACTACGGTCTGCCAGTTCTTGCAGCAAAACCGCATTTCTTTGAACCTCTAGCTTATTCAAATCCAGATGATCATAGTCAGGAAAAACACTACCGAAAATTACATGCTCCTCAATCATAGCTCGCCATTTTTCGGCGTACTCGTCTTGATTTTCCCTATCGCAAGCATAGGCGAATGCACCTGCTATTGCGTCAGCAAGCTGAACTCCATGAATGATCTTAGAGTCAACTAAATTAAGCGGCTCTTTTAAGTTGAATGTTATGGGTGAGTCAATCCCTGCAACATGCGTGAATTTTTTATCCTCTCGATTAATCATGACATTGAATATTTCTTGTTCTTCGCTCAATGGCTTAGATTGGTCACAGTAAGCAGTTAATTGATCATATTCCTGCCCCCATTCAGCTAAGAGGCTGAATAAAGCGGTGTTAGTCAAATCTAGAACCCATTTCCCTGCACCTTCACCAGCATAACCATCTAACTCTTGCACCACGGAATCTTTATTGTGTATGGCAAAATCACAAATTTGCTCTAAAACTGGAGATATACCTTCATCTTTTGAAGTTGAAAAAAGCGCCTTTAACCCTTCAAAATCTCCCGTCCTCATCAGTTTTTCGAAATCTTCAAATATTTCTTCAGCCATTGCTCCTCTGACAGATAGTTCAACATGAAGTATGTTGCTAATGAAGCGATGAAAGTTAATGTTATAAAATATTGAATTGACGTTCGCGATTGCAGGCTCAAATATATACTCAAAAAACTTACCCGCTAACGCGTACTTTTTATCGGAAACTGAAACTTTGAATCGGCCTTTAAAATTTTGAATTATTTCATCAACAGCTCGCTTTCCGCGAAGCCCTTTTAATAATTTACCACCCTTAATTTCGCCGTTTTGAATTTTGTACTTACGAATGATGTGCTCAACGAAATCTTGTGCTTCATCATGAGGGCATTCTAATGATGCATAACAAAATATTTTCTGTTGCTTATGTAATAGATTATTACCGGTAAAGCCAGACTCATCGAAATGTAAAATTGCATGAGTTTTCAATCTATTTTTATCCACACTTTTATTCCCTTCGCGTCTTCCTCATATCCGTCGACGCACTTTTTCAGCGACAGCCCGATACGTGACTATGTCTGGATACCGTCTTCGCAGAGATCGATAGTTGAATAATTACCCAGTCCTCGGATGACATAACAGTTCATTATACAGAACCACTCTATAGGAATGCTTCTGTATAACTTACCGCCAACCAATGAAACTTCTGCCCTAATCATATGAAAAGAAAGACAAAATTTCGGTAAAAACATCACTACGTCAGAAACCACAGCACAATGCTGTCTAATTTGCTCACAAATAATTGACTAGCGTTCCCACCCGCCATGCACATCTCGGATAAGCCCTATTTGTTCGAAATTAAGCATCTAAACACTCTACATAGCATTGAATAGGTTACAGAAAATCGCCAGAAAAAATTGACACAAACATGACATTTTTTGATATAGGTAGCTTTTCTAGCTTTTGCTATGTTTCACCCAACTCAAATCAACCACCAAACGAAGAAAACCATTCAAGGAAGAATGGTTAGGCTTTTCCGGGCAGGACGCCCGTAA
The DNA here is from genome assembly GCF_900163965.1 of Vibrio ruber DSM 16370. GTDB lineage: Bacteria > Pseudomonadota > Gammaproteobacteria > Enterobacterales > Vibrionaceae > Vibrio > Vibrio ruber. Next base: position 61,323 of record NZ_FULE01000044.1, on the reverse strand, counting down.
AAGCTGATTCTGGCAAGCGATCACCCAAGCCAAACAAAAAAGATCTTCTGGTTACGCTTGCATCTTTGCAAGAGTGACTGGCGCACTGAGCACCGATGCTCCTGAAATTGAGGAACGCAATTGTGCGTCAAATTTGGGAGCCAAAGGCTGGAAAGGTAATAATGATAGGCTGCTGGTTTGGGACGCAATGACTTTCTCCGATCTCATTGCCATCTCCGAAAGCGCCCCAGTTCCTTTTGATGGATGTCAAAAGGAACCAAAAGCATCTTTTTGGGTTCAGCGCACGTCACCAGGGGCGGATTGATTCGCATCCTGCTCAAGCAATCCTGAAAATTCATCCTTGAATTTTCCCCCTGAGTTCAGTGACCAAATTGACTTTTTAAGAATGTTTCACCCAACTCAAATCAACCACCAAACGAAGAAAACCATTCAAGGAAGAATGGTTAGGCTTTTCCGGGCAGGACGCCCGTAAAAGCTGATTCTGGCAAGCGATCACCCAAGCCAAACAAAAAAGATCTTCTGGTTACGCTTGCATCTTTGCAAGAGTGACTGGCGCACTGAGCACCGATGCTCCTGAAATTGAGGAACGCAATTGTGCGTCAAATTTGGGAGCCAAAGGCTGGAAAGGTAATAATGATAGGCTGCTGGTTTGGGACGCAATGACTTTCTTCGATCTCATTGCCATCTCCGAAAGCGCCCCAGGTACTTTTTCACAGCAGAAAAAGTACCCCAAAATGCCTAGGTTTAAGTTCAGCGCGCGTAATCAGGGTCGGATTGATTCGCATCCTGCTCAGGCAATCCTGAAAAATCGTCCATGATTTTTCACCCTGAGAGCATCGATCAAGTTGGCTTCGCCTTAAAGAGATTTCACCCAACTCAAATCAACCACTAAACGAAGAAAACCATTCAAGGATGAATGGTTAGGCTTTTCCGGGCAGGACGCCCGTAAAAGCTGGTTCTGGAAAGCGCACGACCAAGCCCAACAAAAAAGATTTTCTGGTTCGTCTTTCATCTCTGAAAGATGAACTGGCGCACTGAGCACCGATGCTCCTGAAATCACTGACGCTGATTGTGCGTCAAATTTCGATGCCGGAGGCTAGGCAAAGAAAAAAGATCTTCTGGTTACGCTTGCATCTCTGCAAGAGTAACAGGCACACAGAGCACCAATGCCTCTGAAACCGCAAAACGTAATTGTGCGCCATATTTCCGAAGCCAGAGGTTGAAAACACAACAGCCATGCTTAATGCACACAAGACCGCACCCCAACCCCATCTAACGCATATCCCGTCTTCCACAACGACGAAATACCGACACTCTGAAAATACCGACATGCTGAAGAGATGAACGTGCTTTTGTCAATTTCGCCTTCCCGACCGTTGGTATAGTATTCTTGGTTAAAGACCGGTTTACCTTTGGCGAGAAACGTTCCTTGATAGTCAACGCATTCAATCCCATAGGCATAACATTGTTCGTTGACCGCAAAATCAAAGTGATCAACTAACGCATCAAGCTGCTGCAAATCATTCTTGAGCCCGATAGCAAGGCCTCGCTGATGGGCGGCGTCACTTAACCAACGGTTGTATCTCAGCTGGTCATCGGCGCTGATGATACCGTGCGTTTCATCCGTATTCGCATAAGCATCGACGTTATCCGGCTCCACAGCGTCACAACCGCTTGCCGCTGCCAAATCGAGCCGCTTTGCCATGATCGGCTTAATATTGTTTTCAAGCACATCCCGATTGGCAATATTGAGCCAGACTTCTCCCGGCCAGTCGTCCATATCTCCGTCGGCAATCACTGCGCTGTCGCTAAAATCACCGGCATCACTGCGCCAATCCTCTCGCGTTCCGGCACTGAAATAACAAATGACCTTTTTATTGGCTGATTTCAGTCTGTGAATCAAGCTCTGCGCGCTGCCTTCACTTCCTTCAAACAGGTCAATATCATAAACATCAATTTCTGGGTCAATCTTAAAATTCTCATAATCCTGAAGCTGCCACATCCAACTCAGCCCGAGAGGTACAGACCACCAAGTGAGGCCATGTGATGGATAAGATTGAGGGTTAGCCTGACAGGCTGCGATACTCAGCATCATCGCGCATGATAAACATACCGATTGGACGATTCTTTTCATGATTGCTTTCTCACTTTTTTAATCTTTGAAGTGTCATATTCACCGCATATTTCATTGATAACATCAGTCAGCCTAAGCATAGAAGACTATACTGAATCAGCGCATTGAAACGATGAGAATAATTCCCCCCTGTGACCTGTGCGAGAAGTGGCCCTATAAGGTGTGGGGGGCTAAAACCGGTATTTCACTTTCAGCAATAGAAACTAACAAAATAAAGATTGCATTGATCGTTAATTTTTCGTCATATTTAGGGCTCATAGACTTCCATCTCTGCGCATAAGATTTAGGATAATCACCATTATTCTAGTCGATGCCACGATGCCTCCGACACAAATGATCCGTCACTTCCGTGACAGCCCCTCGCAAGAGGAAAATTCATCTCATTGATTATGAAATAAGGACTACAAAGCCAGTGATAGACAAGGTAATACACGATTTTCTAGTGATTTGGGCAACGGTTGACCCAATTGGTACCATGGCGCTGTTTGCGGCTATGACACCCAAGCTATCTGCCGCCGAGCGCAGAAAAACGGCATATAAGACTATTTTTTATGCCGCGCTCATTTTGACCGGTGCAATTGTTCTCGGACAGTTACTGCTTGGCGCGATGGGAATCAGCCTTATCTCATTTCAGGTTGCTGGCGGCGTCATTTTGTTCTTGTTCGGACTCCAGATGATATTTTCCAATGGGAATCAAAACGAAACACAAGAGCCGCTGCATGATATTGCCGTGTTTCCGCTCGCGATTCCTGCGACAGCATCTCCCGGAGCCATTCTGGCCGTCATTCTGATTACAGATAACAATATTTATACGATTCAGGAGCAGGTCGTTACATCGCTGACGATGTTGACGGTTTTAGCTGCGACACTGTTTTTACTGATTTTCTCGGGCAAAATTATCAGAATCATTGGTATTGGCGGGGCGTCTCTGCTGACCCGAGTGATGGGGATGATACTGGCTGCGTTGTCTGTCGAATTTATTATGGAAGCGATTGGCATTAGTAAATGGGTCGGGTCATAATCAGATTTTTAGTGTCAGGGAGGACGCATGAATATCAGAAACGCACATTTAAATGACGCTGCGGCGATCACCGCGATTTACAATCATTTTATCCGGGATACAACCATCACCTTTGAAGAGCAGCCCTTATCAGTCGATCAAATGGGCGCACGGCTGCAAAAGATCTTGGACACAGGGTTCCCATGTCTGGTGTTAGAAGTTGATCATGAAGTGATTGGGTATGCTTATGCCAGCCCTTGGCATGTCCGTTCTGCATACAGATTTACCGTAGAATCGACTATTTACTTATCACCCACGGCTGTAGGAAAGGGCTTCGGACTGACATTATATCGCAAACTTATCGAGCGCCTGAAACAGCAGGGGATTAAAAACATAATGGGTGTGATTGCCCTGCCGAACCGACCCAGTGTTCGGTTACATGAATCTTTGGGGTTTAATCAGGTCGGTGAGTTCCACGATATCGGCTTCAAGTTTAACCGACACATTTCCGTCGGCTACTGGCAACTGGAAATTGATGCCAGCATGCGGCAAAGGGATTGATGTCATCACCATCATACTGCGTGATGAACGTAGAAAATCACACTTATTATATTCAATCAAACACATACCATCGCAAAGTGAACTATTGTCATATCAGTACATCACATTGATTAAGGTGAAAGATATGAATCCATGGTTTACATTTTGGTTAAAAGACATCTACTTACCGTTAAGCGGCGCGGTTGAACAAGAGATTAACGCCCGGAATAACTTTTTATCCCCCCAAATCGAACTGAATTTTGCCGGCAATCAAGCGATAGAAAAAGAGATCGTGAGTCATGTTGCAAGTTACGGTACTCAGCTAGGTTTGCTAGCCAAGGTGGTTCTTGAGTTAAGTAAGAATAGTAAAAGCAAAGAGGTTGCAGAACTGACTAAACTTTTGGATAAAGTTGAAACGGTGAAAAAAACGCATCAGGAGAATATAAGAAACACTGCAAAAGATGCTTTGGATAAGCTTGCACAGCAAGACCCGGATGCATTGAAACGTTTATTGGCACAATATAGCCACTGAGTGAATGTCTGCGGCTGAACGATGAACACCTTGGGGGAAAAATCGGATTGATATGACTCAGGTAAGGTGTTCATCATTCTTCTTGCACTACAGCTTAATTATAAGCCATTATCTTCAATGACATTTTTATACCATGAGAAACTTTTTTTCACTTTCCTTTCTAAAGTCCCATTACCATCATTATCCTGATCTACGTAAATTAAACCATATCGCTTCTCCATCTCTGACGAAGAATAACTAATCAAGTCAATGATCCCCCACAATGTATATCCCATGAGTTCAACACCGTCTAAAATCGCTTCGTGCATCTGTTCTATATGAGCCCGTAAATATTGAATTCGATAGTCATCGATAATCGAGCCATCATCTTCAACTTTGTCATATGCACCCAGTCCATTTTCCACAATAAAGAGTGGTTTCTGGTAACGCGAATATAAATTATTGAGTGCGATTCTCAAACCAAGCGGATCAATTTGCCAGCCCCATTCAGATACAGGCAAGTATGGGTTCTTTATTCCACCCATCGTGTTACCACTGACGGTTTCCAAACCCTCACTATCCGCACTTGTCACGAAAGAGTTGTAATAACTAAAAGAAATGAAATCTACAGTATTATTATAGAGTAAAGCTTCATCCCCCTCTTCTAGTTTTATTTCTATTCCTTTATCATTAAAATAGCGTTGAATATATTTAGGATAAGCGCCCCTTACTTGAACATCAGTAAAGAAATAATTAAATTGATTATTCCAATGTGCTGCGAACACATCATCAGGATTACAAGTATGCGGATAAGTGAGCAGGCTTGTTAACATACAGCCGATCTGTGCATCAGGTATAATTTCTTTACAATGTTTAACCGCAATAGCACTTGCAATAAATTGATGGTGGAGGCCATCATAAACTGCTTGCTCTACATTCTCAAAGCGATGTGGAATAATACCACCACTACTGAATGGATGGCGGACAATACTATCAATTTCATTAAATGTGATCCAATATTTAACTTTTTCTTTGTAGCGTTCAAATAAAGTCACACATAAGCGTTCAAAAAAACCGACAACCTGACGAGAAGACCATCCACCATATTTATTCACTAAATGCATTGGCATTTCATAATGAGATAAAGTGACTACAGGCGTAATATTCTGTTCAATTAACGCATCAATTAAACGATCATAATATGCTAGACCTGCTTCATTTGGCTGCGTCTCATCACCATGAGGATAAATTCGAGTCCATGCAATTGAAAAACGTAACGCTTTAATTCCCAACTGCCCCATCAAGGCAACATCATCTTTATATCTATGATAGAAATCAATCCCTCTACGTTTCGGGTATTCATCTGTTGATACAGATGCCATTGCATCTTTAATTTGCTGTTCATCAACAGCATTATGTTTTGCGTAGTCACCCTTTGATAGATTTTTTTTATAAGTTGCTATATCTGCCGTTGATATTCCCTTACCATCAATATTCCAAGCTCCTTCGACCTGATTAGCGGCTATTGCACCTCCCCACAAAAATTCGTTTGGGAAATTTCTCATCACTTCGGACATTTTAGCTCCTTATTTATCTCTTACAATTACTCGATTAATATGAATAATTAAATACAAAAGTTCTTCATTTGGAATTGAGCGCTCAAATCGAGCTTTAACATAATCACTAATCGATAATGCACACTCATATTCTTCATTGTACTTATGTATTGCACTCATTAAAAACTCATCATCATCGCTCTTCAACATTTTATCGCCCACTAGTCTTTGAGCAAAAAACTGCAAATGATTGACAAAGCGAGAATAGTTTACTGAAAACGTATCAAATTCAACATCAAATGTCATTTTGACAATATTTAAAATATTCTTCACAATGCTTGCTAGCAACATCACCTGATTCATATTTTGATCAATCTGCTGTGCGTTAATCAGATGGAATGCGATATTAGATGCCTCTTCTTCAGGAAAATCGACATCTAAATATTGCTTAGCAAGTATTAATGCATGTTTGCCTAAGCTATATTCAATAGGATATAGCTTTTGTATTTCCCAATGCATTCGATTAGAGATAGGCATATTTTTTTCTAATCTTTTAGCTGCGAAATATAAGTGATCAATAAGTGAAACATAAATATGCTCGTATAAGGATACTTTTAACACTGATTCAGAATGTTCAACAATTTCACTCACCAAAGACAGGAACTCTCCGGGGATATCTCTCAGTAAGTCAATCACATCTAATGTTACGGATTCACTTTCCAGTATGTATGTTTTTTCAATATCGTCCGGATTAACTCGATCACCCGGCTTGCTTTTGAAGCCAATGCCTTTTCCAAATACAATAACTTCTTGATTGTCATCTCTTTTTACAAGAACAACACTTATGTTTAAAACTTTTATAATTTTCATATTCATATCACCATATAATTATAATATTGTAAGCAAAGGCTTACTTGGTTTTATGCTATTTGTTTCTATATTTGAAATAACATCAACATAGTCGGACGAATTGGTAACAATTACCACACTTAGAATATCCATATTATGTTTGATCATTTTCTCAATATCAAATTCAATCAGTTTATCACCAAGCTCTACATAATCTCCCACATCAATATATGAGGAAAATAAATCTGAATTCGTTTGGCGTTGATTCACACCGACACATATCAGTAACTCAACACCTTCTATTGAAGTTAAACTTATTGAATGATTACTTTCAGATTTTGAGGTGATAACGCCATCAAATGGTGCTCTGATAATGCCTTGAGTGGGAAATATGGCAACCCCTTTACCGTTTCTCAAATCTTCGTTATTTATTTCATCTAATAGACGTAACTCACCAAACATCGGTGAAAAGATAACGGTCCGATCTGCTAGTTTATTGGAATTTTTTATTTTATTATCATGCTCTTCCCTGTCTGTAATATCATCAATGTTACTTGTCTCATCAGATTCATTGACCGCAGAAAGGAATCCAGTTTTCAAATTCCATAAATATATAGAGGCAGATGTAACCAAAATAGAAGTAAATATGACTATCAAAGAATATTGGAAATTTAATCCATCATCAATAAACATAGGTAAAGTGACTAATCCGGGGGCTAAATTTGCGTAAGCTTTAAGTCCGAACATACCGGCAAGCAAGCCGGAAGTTGCAGCACCAATCATACAACAAATAAATGCTTGTCTAATTTTTAAGTGGACACTATATAATGCAACTTCGGTAATACCAAATAACGACGCTATCCCCGCAGGTAATGCGATTTGCTTGATCGACTTTCTCTGTGTGAATAACCAAACCGTTAAAGCACCAGCCCCCTGAGCAACATTAGATGCTAACATCGCGGTAAGAACCAATGTATCATACCCTGTTTTAGCCATTGCTGATATCACAATAGGATAGAATATTTTGTGAATGCCAAACATGACAAAAAATGGCATACAAGCAGCAAGAAGAGCATTCGCAAACCAGCCAAATTCTCTCTGAACAAAAACCGTGAAATTGGATAGCATATCTCCGATATAATTACCAATAGGACCTAAAATAGTCAGTGAGATTGGCACAATAATAATTAAAATAACGACTGGTTTTAAAAATATTGCAACCATACTTGGTATCACATGATCACAAAATCGTTCAATATAAGACATCAACCAAATTGTGAGTATGATAGGAATAATCGATGATGCATATTGTGTAGAAGATATATCTATTCCAGCTATCTGTATAATATTGTTATTCAACAACACCTTTAAAAGTTCAGGATGAACTAAAACACCTGCAATTGAGATAGATAAAAATGAATTTGTGTTAAACTTATATGAGCACGATAATGCAAGTAGTATCGGTAGAAAATAATATATGGAGTCAGAAATCAAACTTAATAATTGATAGATATCACTCGATTTATCTATAAAATCAAGACTAACAAAGAGCAACAAACCAGCCTTAATCATACCTGCACCAATGATCGCAGGGACAATAGGTTGGAATATACCAACCAGCGTGGACATCAATTTATTTAAAGTTCCTTTTAATGAGGAGTCACTATGATTAAATATCAATCTTGATTGACATTTAACAGGGATTTCATAAGTTCTCAATAATTCTTTATATATAATACTAACATCATCTCCTATAATAATTTGAACTTGTCCTGCTCTGTAAAATGCCTCAACAACTTTAGGAATTCTATTGAGTGCATTTATATTCACTTTTTCTAGATCATTAATATCAAATCTCAATCGAGTTGAGCAGTGGTTTACCCCAAGGACATTATGTATCCCACCAATATATAATATAATCTCACGGATAAACTCACTGACTCTTATCATATTTTAATTTACCAAATCATTAATAAATTTACTGTTTATTTTCCACAGGGCTATCTACACCAATAAAATATACAGCAATTGGCGTAACAATTACAGAAATGGCAAGCGTAATCAGTGCATGATAGAAATTATCACCTTCACCAATCCACATTGGTAATGAAGCTAATCCGGGGCCAACGGGAGCATATGCTTTGAGTGTGACGACACCGGCATAGATCCCCGCACAACCGGCACCAACCATACAACCAAGCAACGAGCGTTTTAACTTTAAATGAACGCCATACAAGGCAGGCTCAGTGATACCAAATAGCGCTGAAATCCCTGAAGGCAATGCATTTTGTTTTAATTGAACATCCTTAGTAAGATACCAGACAGCCAATGCGCCTGCACCTTGAGCCATATTTGAGGATAACATAGCACTATGAATTAATGTCTCATATCCCGGAGATGCCATTGCAGCAAATATAATTGGGTAAAAAACCTTATGCATACCAAACATAACAATTAATGGCATAAAAATAGATAACAGTGCAACTGCTAACCAACCAACTTTGCTTTGTATCCAAAAAACACCACTGGATAAGCCTTGTCCCATATAAGTCCCCATTGGCCCTAATATAATCAAGGCGATAGGTGCGACAATAACCAAAACTAATAGAGGCTTCATAAATATTTTCACCGCACCTGGAGATACTTTATCAGCAAGAGGTTCAATATATGACATCAACCAAATTGTGAATATAATTGGCAATACAGAAGAGGCATAAGAAACAGAAGGGATATTCATACCAATATATTCAATCGGTGTTCCGGACCCCATTAATGCAATAAGTTTCGGATGAACTAGTACACCGGCTAAAGCAACCGAAACAAAAGGATTAGTTTTAAACTTCTGAGCACAGGAAAAAGCCAAAAGCAACGGAAGAAAATAAAAGGCCGCATCGGCAATAAAGCTGGTCACCAAATAAAACTGACTTGTTTTTGTAGTTAGCCCCATAGAAACAGAGAGTAAGAGTAATGCTTTTAGCATACCCGAGGCAGCAATCGCAGGAATAATTGGCTGAAATATACCCGTCACAAGCGCGGCAAATTTGTCAAACAATCCTTTCAGAGACAAATCTAATTTTTCAGTCGCTGCTTTTTCAGTTTCAATGTCTTCACGATGACCATGACCAATCAAGGTGGTTAATTTATTAAAAACAAAGCTCACATCATTGCCAATAATCACCTGACATTGGCCACCACTATTTACAGCCCCCATAACACCATGAATTTCTTTAATTTTTTCTAAATTTGCATCAGATGCATTATGAAGTTCTAATCGGATTCGGGTTGAACAGTGTAAAGCATTGGATATATTATCTTTTCCACCCACACACTCTAAAATGGACTTTGCTATATTCTCGTAATTCATTATTTATCCTTTTTAAAGTAAAAAAAAGACCTGGATTGGGCAGTTCAAAATAAACTGTCCAATCCAGGTCTTGCCTGCGTATCAGTAACACGCCTGGTAAATACTATCGATATCAATATTGTTAGTAATGTAACAAAAAGAATTATGATCGAAACTACAAAGGTTAAAATTTTTGAGATACGTCACTATCTTGCTCACAGCTTTTAATGCGGCAGCGGTTATGAATCTCAATCATATGCACTCTGTTATCTATTAACTACACAACACAATATTTATATGAAAAAAAGCAAAAATATAAATTTTATTGCTTCAAATTCCATTTAAGATGCAATATAAACACAAAATTGCGCCACTATCTCGTTATGATTGCTGTTATTCACACGGCAAAAATAATCAGAGACCAATCCATGCTATTTGAACAAATCCCCGCACTTGTACTCTTTGCATTTACCGCAACATTCACGCCCGGGCCAAACAATATGATGCTGATGGCTTCCGGGGCAAATGTCGGTTTTATGCGGACACTCCCCCATATGCTGGGCGTCACTCTGGGCTTTGGGGCGATGCTATTTCTGGTCGGGATCGGGGCTAGCAGCGTCTTCCACGCTTTCCCGGCCCTGCAACCGATTCTCAAATGGCTGTGCCTGGCTTATCTGGTTTATTTGGCAATCAAAATCGCAACCAGTCAATCAAAGATAGCCACCGGTGACTACCAACCGATGACATTCTATGCCGCAGCATTGTTTCAGTGGGTCAACCCGAAAGGCTGGTCGATGGCACTGACCGCGGTGAGTCTCTATAATCCTTCGGCAAGCGTGCAAGGGCTGCTCTGGACGGCTGTGATTTTTATCATCATCAATATTCCCTCCAGCACCACTTGGATTTTTGCCGGAAAGCAGATCAGCACCTTACTGAGAAAACCGGCTCATCTTTTATGGTTTAACTACACCATGGCTTTCCTGCTGGTTGCATCAACTCTGCCGATGGTATTGTAACGTTCTTGAGTTTGTCGGCAGCTAAAGCACTGGTGCAATGATTGATATATTGAACAGAGTGAATATGGTTGATTTTGATTCGACTCACAGTCAGCACGATGAATGCGGTCTACACTAAATATGCTTTTTCATCAGAAGGATAACGTGATGACGACAAGATCAGCCGGACGCTTTTTGATTTTACTCCTGTTTGTTCCCTTTCTCAGTGTTGCATCGACCCATTCCAGCCCATCACTTTCAATTGATATGACACATTCTTGGGCGGGGTATGCTTGTGTGATTCTCTTCGTGCTCGCCTATATTACGGTCACTTTTGAAGAAGCTATCAAGCTGAAAAAATCGAAACCGGTACTATTGGCTGCCGGGATTATCTGGGCCATTATCGGGTTCTCTTATCAACAAATTGATCAAATTGAAGTTGCCAAAGCAGCTTTCGAGAAAAATTTGCTGGAATATGCTGAACTACTGCTCTTCCTGCTGGTGGCGATGACGTACATCAACGCGATGGAAGAACGCCGCTTGTTTGACACATTGCGTTCATGGATGGTCAGTAAAGGGTTCAGCTATGCAGCGTTGTTCTGGCTGACGGGATTACTCGCTTTTTTCATTTCTCCGGTTGCAGATAATTTAACCACGGCGCTGTTGATGTGCGCTGTGGTGATGAAAGTCAGTGAGAATAACCCATTTTTCGTCAACCTGTGCTGCATCAATATCGTAATTGCCGCCAATGCCGGCGGCGCATTCAGCCCGTTCGGGGATATTACCACCCTGATGGTCTGGCAAGCGGGCATGGCCAGTTTCCTCCAGTTTTTTGACCTTTTCATACCATCAGTCGTCAACTACTTAGTCCCGGCACTGATCATGTCATGTTTTTTACCCAAAGGCCGTCCTGACCTTGTTCAGGAACAAATTACGCCCAAACGGGGAGCCAGACGGATCGTGGCATTATTCTTACTGACGATTGTCACCGCGGTCAGTTTTCACGCCTTATTTGAGTTTCCGCCGGTGGTCGGCATGATGATGGGATTGGCTTATCTGCAGTTTTTCGGCTATTACCTCCAAAAATCCCTGCCCCGTTTCCTCGCCCAACAGAAGGCGCTGGCGCAGGCCAATCATGATGAAAAAACCCTCAAAAGACTGGGTTCAATCGTGCCATTTGACGTGTTTAAACGCATCTCACATGCAGAATGGGATACGCTGCTGTTTTTCTATGGCATCGTTATGAGTGTCGGTGGCTTAAGTCTGTTGGGTTACCTCAGCCTGATCTCGGGCACCATCTATCCGTATTGGGGTGCGCAATGGGCGAATATTTTCATGGGCGCCCTCTCTGCGATTATCGATAACATCCCGATTATGTATGCCGTACTGACGATGGATCCGGTGATGTCCGGGGGAAACTGGCTCCTTATCACACTGACTGCCGGTGTCGGCGGGAGTATGTTATCGATCGGTTCTGCGGCCGGTGTTGCGTTGATGGGCGCGTCTCACGGGCAGTATACATTTTTGAGTCATTTGCGCTGGACGCCCGTCATTGTCTTAGGCTATATCGCCAGTATTGTGACACATATCTGGCTCAATCAAGCCCAGTTCTGAAGTCGGTCAATTTAGTCTGAAAGCAAATAAGCTATTGAATATATATTAATATTCATTCTGCCTCAGATCGGATAGACTATTCTCTGACCATCTCTGACAGTCAGATGCAGAGCTTTACGAGAGACTTTATCAAGGACAGGATCATGAACACCATTCGCTTCGGCAACCGGAAAATCACACCGTCAAAAGTTGTCTGTGTCGGCAGAAATTACATCGAACATATTCATGAATTGGACAATGCCGTGCCTGAGCAGATGGTGGTATTTCATAAACCCAACAGTAGTATCACCACGCAGTTGAATGCCTTCCATGAAGAGCCGCTCCACTATGAAACCGAAATCTGCTTTCTGGTCAAAAATAACCGCTTTCACGGGGTTGGGCTCGGCTTGGATCTGACTAAAAGAAACCTGCAATCCCAACTGAAGAAACAGGGACTGCCTTGGGAGCGGGCAAAAGCATTCAACGGTTCAGCGGTATTCAGCAAGTTTATTGCTTTAAAAGATATCAGTGTCGAGACACTCAATCTGGAGTTACTGATTAATTGCGTGCGCATTCAGCATGGCCGGGTTACACAGATGATGTATTCGCCCGATACCATTTTGCAGGAATTACAACGTTATACCACGCTGGAAGACGGAGATATTGTCATGACCGGAACCCCCAAAGGTGTTGGCGTTGTTCAGGCGGGTGATGTTTTCCTTGCCCGGCTGAAGAGTGAAGACAAAACCTTAATCGAGATTGAATGGGTCGCTCAGTAACCTTGCCGTTATGCCGGAAACACCACCAAATGAAGGATCAAAAACACCATCATGCTCAGCACGGTGGTGAGCAGAACATTTTTGGTTTTCCAAGAAATCACTCCTGCCGTTAAAGCGCCCCACAAATAAGGGTTGTGCCAGTGAATCCATAACGACTGTTCCGGCATAAACACAATCGGTGCCCAGATCACCGTTAAGATGGCCGGACCGGAATAGCTCAAAAACCGATGTAAATGAGGGCCAAAACGTAAGGGCAATTTAGGTTCTAAAAAGAGATAGCGGCTGAGAAACACCACCCCTGCCATAGCTATAATTTGGATGAGCACCATACTATTTCCTCTCCAGATAGGTTTCAGTCATATAACCGGCGATCATCGCAGACAGACTGGCGATCACCAGACTGCCGTCCACCTGATATAAATTCAACAGAACCGACATCACCAGCCCCGTCAGGACGGCAACTGTCACTGGTACTGTTTTGACATTCGGAATGACAATCGCAATAAAAGTGGCTGCAATGGCAAAATCAAGCCCCATCGAATTAAGTTGCGGAATCGTATGACCGGCAACAATCCCCACCAGCGTGGCGATGTTCCATAACAGATAAAAACTAAACCCGGCTCCGAATGCATACCAGCGGTTAAAGCGGGCATCATCCTGATGGTTGAGTAAAGCGAACAGTTCATCGGTCAGTAAAAATCCCAGAATGAGCCGCCAGCGCAATGGCATTGGGCTGATTTTTGAACGCATCGACACACTGTAGAGAAAATGGCGTGAGGTAATAAAAAAGACCGTCAGGAGCAGAGAAAACAATCCGGCACCGGCTTTTAGCATCCCAGTGGCAACCAACTGGGCTGAACCGGCAAATAAAATCGCAGATAACGCTTGGCTCTCTATCACGGTTAATCCGGATTCGACTGCAAAAGATCCCGCCAACAGCCCCCAAGGTAGTACCGCAATACTTAAAGGCATCATCGCCAGCGCCCCACGGAAAAATAACCTCATCGGCGAATCCGAAGCGTGATGTGCTGCTGTCACCATCGTCATAGTTTGCTGATTCCTTATCCTTATCTTTTTGCCCTATCATAACCAACACTGAAGCAAAAAAATTGTACATTATTGCGCTTGAGTGATTCGCATCAGAATAGACACGAGGCGCAATAGCATAGCAACATCAGCAACACATCGGAAACAAAAAAAATCCGGCGGTTGCCGGACTCTTACTGAACGCTCAAAGATTTAGTTGGGTTCAACGAAAAAGGGTTCCATACTGATAGCTGCATTATCGGCTGAACAATGGAAATCCGCATAAGATTTACCGCGCTCAAGGGTATAACAGGCATCAACAAAATCATCGTCATCAACAAACACAGAATCTGGCATCGCAGCAATCACACGGTTGGTAATTTCAGCAATCGCAGATGAGGGTGGCCAGCCAGCCAGAGACCCTGCGGCGCCAATCGCACTGACTAATGCCTGAACCAAGGTTTTATAATTGGTTCCTGAATCATGTTCATACATCAACATATCAACCACCCGATAATCATACGCTGACCAGTTAATCACGATTTGATTAGGATAATAGGTGGCCTCTTTGTCATCCAGATAAGGCATTTCAACGGCAATCACTTGCGGTTTATTATCGGTCAGAACCCCCGTGACCAGACTGTATATTTCTGCCGGGCCTTTGACCCAGGGTTCATGAGTATCTTTGACGCTGATTTTGGTTAATTTCGTCGCATCAAACCCGGTCGCGGCCTGAGCTTGCATACTTTGCTGAGGGGCTGCTGATGCTTTTTCCTGTAAACCGCTTTTCTGTAAGAGGGCATTGAGTTTTTCCATTCCCTCTTTCATGGCGTAATAACCATTGTCATCGACTACCAGTACCGGGACATTGGGTTCCTGATCGACCGCCAGCGAGGTTTTATCACCGCTGAGCGTATAACCGGTCACTTCAGTCCACGACGCTTCATCACCGGATGGCGGATACGCCACCACCAGATCGGACATATCATCGTCCAGCGCCCGATCTACCGGCAGAAATAGCCACATCTCGGTATTATCCCCTACCGAGCGTTCTGTCAGCATATTATGCGGAGCCAGAAATGTGTCTACCCGTATCGGGGTGTGTGATCGCTCGATCTGTTGAATTTGCTGATTTAAATTACCTGAATTATGTAACTGAGAAGCCAACTGTGCTGCAATCGCATCTTTATTGACTGCAAAAGCACTCACGGAAGTGAAAGACGCGACAGCACACAATGCGATAAATATCGTATTTTTTAGTTTCATCATTTCTCCATTATTCCATTACAGTGTTTAAACAATATATGCTTTTGTGTTCATATAGCATCTCAAACCATAGCACGATAATTTTTTTGACTGTAAATAATTCGATGAACAGGAAGAAAAATACGACAGAACATCACACTGTTTTAGCACTGATAAAATAACCGGGTATTTTATCTGTCGTTTGATGAGATGTTCCTTTAAGGTATACGGATGAATATTCAGATAGTTTTCAAATACAAAATTCAATATAACCGGTAATAATTCAGAGGAAAGTAAATCCCCTTATGCTGAAATGGACGATCGATCAGGATATTATTTTATACCAGCTGCATGAATCATTTGCGCCGCGATATGCTGAGCTCGTACAAGAAAATAAACAATACCTCTCACAGTGGTTAAACTGGCCCAGAGTTTGTCATACCACCGATGATTTCAAAACCTTTATTCAAGGTTCACGGTATAAATATATTGATGGCGATGGTCTGGATTGCGCGATTGAATATCGCGGTGAACTGGTGGGTAATATTGGCTTTAATAGTATTGATCATGAGCTTAAAAAAGCCGAAATCGGTTATTGGCTCGGCCAGCAATATCAGGGTAACGGCATTATTACCCGTGTCTGCCGATTTTTAATTGCTTACGCATTTGAAACACTCAACGTCGAAAAAGTTCAAATTGCGGTCGCTGAAGACAACTTGCCAAGCAGAGCCGTCTGTGAACGGTTAGGCATGACACTGGAAGGGATTATCAGCCATCAGGAAAAAGTCGGGGATCGAATTCTGAGTCATGCGATTTACGCCACTTTCTCACCCAGCATAAGTCCATCCAATACAACCCCATCGACATAAGCCGATGTCACCAACCCCATTTGCATCACATCCACCTGCATCGGTTATCGGTTATCGGTTGCTCAGTATAGGTCGTTCAGGCGTGAGCGGATAAGCCTGACGCATGAACTGAATAAATGCTTGCAACGCGCTGGACGTATGCCGGTGACGCGGATAGCAGAGATGCCATCCCGGAAAGAACGGACAGAACTCATCCAGAACGGACACCAGTTCACCCCGCTCTAACCAAGGTCTGAGTTTATCTTCCGTCCAGAAAACAATGCCCTGATCTTCACAGGCCGCTGTCACCGCCAGCTCTCTGCTGGTGGTGATCAAGGGACCATCGACAGCCATTGAGAACCAGTGCCCGTGCTGGAAAAACTCCCACCGATATACCGCTCTGTCGCCGAAACGTCGCCAGTTCAGACACTGATGCTCACGCAGCGCAGCCGGGGTTTCAGGCCAGCCATACTTTTCCAGATACTGAGGCGAAGTCGCAGCACACATACGGACTTTCGGCCCGATCGGGTAGGCTATCATGTCCTGCTCAACAAACTCCCACAACCGGATCCCGACATCAAATCCATCCGCGACCAAATCAATCACTGCATCTTCGACCAGAATATCCAGCACGATATCGGGATATGCCCGATAAAACTGCCCTAAAACCGGCTGTAAGATCGCATCAGCCGCAGCCGTAGTCAGGTGTAACCGAACCGTGCCGGCCAGTGCGCCCGACTGAGTCTTCACTTCATTAAATGCCGCTTCGACTTCATCCAGTGCCGGTCGCAGACGCTGATAAAACCGCAACCCGATTTCTGTCAGTACCACACTGCGCGTGGTCCGGTTTAACAGCCGGCTGCCCAGATTATCTTCCAAACGTTTAATAATCTGACTCAAAGCCGAGGGCGTGATGCGTAATACCTTCGCGGCAGCAGAGAAACTCCCCTGTTCAGCAACGGCTTTGAACGCTTTCATTTCTGTATATTCACTGCTTTTCATGGATATGACTCTTGAGACAAATGATGTTCAGCATGATTGAGGCGAGATAATTATCAATCTTATCCTTCATAGTTAATGAATATTCTGAAGCATTAATAAACAATGTCAATGTGCGCATAATAGCCTGGTTCATCAATGATAAGGATACACACATGCTAAAGCGTCGTTTAGGAAGTCAGGGTCTACAAGTCTCAGCGTTAGGGTTAGGCTGTATGGGCATGAGTCATGCTTATGGGGGTTATGATGACAGTGCATCGTTCGCCACACTCAATCATGCGCTGGCTCAAGGGATTAATTTTTTCGATACCGCTGAAATGTACGGGCCTTATACCAATGAAAAGTTACTGGGCCAATGGATCAACTCACTGAAAAGTCAGCGGCAAGAGCTCGTCATTGCGACCAAATTTGGGTTTGATATCCGTGACGGTGCGTCCATCGGACTCAACAGTCGCCCGGAACATATCCGAGACGTGGTGGATGCATCACTGCAACGGCTCCAGACCGATTATATTGATATTCTTTATCAACACCGGGTGGATCCCAACGTGCCGATTGAAGACGTTGCAGGGACAGTCGCCGAACTGATTGATGCGGGAAAGGTTCGCTATTTTGGTTTATCTGAAGCATCACCGAAGACTATCCGTAAAGCGCACCAGACATGTCCGGTGTCGGTACTTCAAAGTGAGTATTCATTGTGGGAACGACGTCTGGAACATGAGACGTTGCCCGTGCTGCGCGAGCTGGGGATAGGCTTAGTCCCATTCAGCCCCTTGGGACGTGGATTTCTGAGCGGTGATAGCAAACCCGCTTCCGCCTACGATAAGAATGATTTTCGGGCCTGGGGCGATCCGCGGCTGAGTGACGAGAATTACGCCACCAACCTGCGGTTGGTTGATGCAATCCGTCAGCTCGCTGCAGACAAGGCCACGACGCCAGCCAGAATCGCACTGGCTTGGTTGCTCCATCAGGGCGATGACATTGTGCCGATTCCGGGCTGCCGGCGAATTGCTCACCTCGATGACAACCTCGGTGCCGCCAGTCTCGAACTCAAAGCCGATGAAGTCCGTCAGCTCAGTGAGATCAGCACGCAACTCGGTGTTGCCGGAGAACGATACACCGCTGAATTTGCCCGCTTTACGGATCAGTAAAGTGATCTGATGACGGTGGGTGGTTGTTTCTTCCAGTCAATGAGCCATGTTAGGCTCATTGACTGTCGGCAGACATCGTCCTCAGCGCAGTTTCAATCCCCTCCATCGCTAGACTCACTTTTGCACTGGCTTGCTGAAATGGTCTGAGGGCATAAATCGTTTCACAACGATCAAACGGATCATCCATCACTTTGACCAGCTCTCCGGAGGCAATTGCTGGCGCAACAACCCAATTCGGTAAACAGCAAACACCAATGCCTGCCATTGCCAGCATCAACTGTGCATGGAAATCGTCACATCTGGCCGCAATAACATTTGATTTCTCCAGCCCTTTCCAACACAGCGAGTTGTACTCGGCGCATTTATCAATCAGCGGCAAATGGTTGAACTGGCCAATCTGCTCAGCAGAATAGCGGGACAATAACTGCGGACTGGCACAGATGTGCCATGTTTGAGTCCCGACTTTTTGCGGATACAAACTACTATCGGGTTGTTCACCGATGCGAATGGCAAGATCAAGACGCTCAACAATCGGATCAACCAGTCTTTCCGTTAAATTCAAATGAATATCAAGGTTTATCTCTTGTCGGTGACACTGAGCAAGAAAAGGGATGACGATCATTTTGCCAAAGGTCGGCAAACAGCTCATGCGGATAACACCTGATGTTGACGACTCTATCGCACGAATCGTCTCCATTGTATCGGTGAGATCTTTTAACAGCGGCTTCGACTTCTCATAAAGATATCGCCCCGCTTCCGTTAACCCTAAAAACCGGCTTGAACGAATCAGTAGCTTCGCTTTAATGCGTTGCTCCAGTTGATCTATCTGTCGGGTGACGGTGGATACATGCACCCCTATATGTGCAGCAGCTTTGGAAAAACTGCCTTGATCAACAACCGTCGAGAATAAAAAAAGCTGCTCAGAACTCGGATAATGATTCACTGGTTTGCACCTTACGCAAAGATGTATTGCAAGAATATTTATATTAATCCGATCACATTTGAATACAATCCTGAATATCGTTCACACACCATGGACTCCAAATGCACAGCGCTCAGTCTCAACAATCACACATTAAAAAACTCATCCTGATTATCACGATTTTAGGTCAGGCGTCGATTGCGTTATATCTGCCTGCGTTGCCTGAAATCAGTCGTGGTCTGGTCATTGATGAATTCCAGACCAAACTCACCGTGACCTGTTTTATCATTGGCTTTGGCATATCTCCGATGTTTTTCGGTCCGATTTCCGACCGCATCGGGAGAAAGCCGATTCTGTTTACCGCGTTACTACTGGCACTGATCGGATTTGTCGGCAATATATTCAGTGCCACGTTTGAATTGTTCATCTTATGCCGCATTTTGGAAGGTCTGGGGTGTGGGGGATTACTGACCAGTGGACGGTCGATTGCCCGGGACGTTTTCTCCGGAAAAGAACTGGCGAGTGCATCATCCTATCTCTCGATGGGATTTGCACTTGGCTTCGGATTAAGCCCGGTGATTGGCGGTCTGCTGACCAAGACTTTTCACTGGACCTCCGTTTTTATTTTTCTGGCTCTGTTTGATCTGTTCATCATGGTCCTGTGCTTTTTCTATCTCCCGGAAACCAAAACAGCAACCCCGGAAAAACAGCAGGCTCCTTTATTAAAAATAACCCTGAAGGATTATCTTCATGCAATAACCAATTCGCAGTTTATGATCAACGTATTGGGGGGATTTTTTGCCTACTGCATTGTGATTTCCTACAACGTGATGACACCATTTTTAGTTCAGGACAATTTTAACCTCTCTCCGGATGAGTATGGCTATCTCGCGGTTCTTATTGGGGCGCCCTATTATCTGGCAGCATTGATGAACCGTCAGATGGTTCTGAAACACGGTATTTACTTTTCATGTATGCTCGGGAGCATCTTAATTCTCACTGCCGGGGCAGCCATGCTCTTTGCCAACCTGAACGGATACCAAAATATTTATGTATTGATTATTCCATTCATGATCGCCACCTTCGGTCAGGCGCTGATATTCAGTAATACCATCGCCTCAGCACTGCAACTGTTTCCGGCGACATCCGGCGGTCGAATGAGTGCGCTCTACAGTAGCTTGCAGATGATTCTGGTCAGTCTGACCTCAACCTACTTTGCCCGTTTACCCGATAACAACACCATTTATCTGGCGACGGTGGTGCTGTGTATGGGCGGGTTTTGTCTGATTTTTATCCTGCTCTCGGAAAAAATCCGGCAAAAACAGCTCGCCAAAGCTGCGGTCGTCTAAGACCTCACTCATGCAATGATTCGTTCCCTGATGCCATCGCTGAAGATGCCACACTGACTGCTTCCAGAACTTGTGGATAGAACTGAGTAAAGTTCTCAGACAAATGTTGATAGTGTGTCTTCAGCGATGGAATACAGCTGGTGAGCGCCTGCATCCGCGGTGAGCGGCGCGACATTCGCTGTAAAGCAAACTCAATATTCTCGAACTCGGCGTAAGACTCCAGCCAGCGCCCTTGCCACATCCGTTGGTGAACCTGCATAAAAGATTCCGGTGGCGTAAACGTCAACTCTTGCTCAATTTGCCCATACACGGTTTGGCAAAATCTATCCAGCGGGTGGTCATGTCGCTCATGCCAGTCACGGGCTAAACAGTGATCCCAGAATAAATCGAGTCCGATAGGGGCAAACCGGCGGCTCTCTGCCGGGAAACAGGATTTCAGTTGCAGCACCAATGGATGTCGATCCGTATATGCATCAACAAATCGATGTAAGCGGATCCCCTGAACAACGGGCTCCGGGTAGCGTCCCTGTGGGTCACCTTTGACAAAATCCCCCAGCAGGTTTCCCAGCGGACTGGACTGACAGGCCTGAGCAAGATGCAGGTGAGCTAAAAAATTCATAATCTTCACCACCGTGATTCAGAATGTGTCATCAAACCACAAAATAAGCGAATGCACTAGCTTGGTCAGGGCTGCAAGGCGAGTTTATATACATAAAAAAGCATATAAGTCAGGATTAAATCATAAACAAAAAGAATATATTTATGATTTACATTTTCAGTGGATAGCAATCGAAGTTCATATTTTCATAAAAATCATAAAAAAATCAAATAAAAACAACATCTAATAGTAACAACATTGCAATCTGATATTCATATTTCCCCTCTAACTTACTCCAGTCATTACAAAAAAGAGCAAAGAAGCTCAATCACAATGGAATAAGGTAAACAAGATGAAAAAAGCAGTTCTGACAACAGCCATTCTTACAGCATTGGTATCCGGCTCTTCTATTGCTGCCACAGTCTATGATAGCAAAGGTACAACCCTGAAAGTGGGCGGTCGTGCCGAAGCGCGTTTCAATCTTTCCGACCAAAATGAATCGACTAAAAATAGCCGTTTTAAAGACAAATCCCGGGCACGGGTTAATCTGGTCGGCAAAACTGCACTATCTGATGATTTGTATGGCTTTGGTAAATATGAAGCAGAACTCGATAACAGTAGCAGCAAAGGTGACGGGGATGGTGATAACCTGACCAACCGTTATTTCTATGCAGGTATGGGAACCAGCATTGGTGAGTTCTCTTATGGTAAGCAAGATTCAGCGCAGGTTCAGGTCACTAACTTTACTGATCTGATGAATACCTTCGATGAAGAAGCCGCTGACCTTATCGGCGGTAACAAAGATAAGCGTGACAACAACTTTGTTTATTCCGGTCAGTTCGATGCGCTGAGTCTTCAGGCGAACTATATTGCCTCAGACGAGAAAGACAATGATAGTTTCGGTATCTCTGCCGTGTATGGCTTCACCGATAGCCTGACTGTTGGTCTTGGCTATGTAACGCAAGACAGTGGTTCTAACTCTGAAGACCAGTTCAATATCGGCGGACAATTTAAGCTGGATGCATTAACTCTGGGTGCTCTGTACGGCACTGGTACTGTCGTTTCAGGCGGCAAAGAAGTTGATGCCGATGACTATGAGCTGGGTGCAAAATACAAGTTTGGCAAAACATCACTGATCGCTGTCTACAACTTCAAGGAAGTAGATAACAAAGATCAAGTCGATCATCTTGCGCTGGAAGTTGAGCATAAATTCAATGGCAACCTGCGTGTTTATACCGGCTACAAGTTCGAACAGCTGACGAAAAAAGACGATCAACTCCAAGCGGGTATTCGTTACGATTTCTAATCTGAACACATAAAACCATATAATCCACGATTGGTCAGGCAGAGATGTCTGACCTTTTTTATTGTCAGGCCGTCCGGCATAGCACTCTGCACCATTTCATCCCAGCCTTGCCCCATCGTAACGCACATCGCAAAATGGATTTTTACAAACTGACAAATAACTTATTGATTTAAAACATATTAAAAAGTTGGCATAAACTCTGCAATCTATTGGATGACAAATGCAGGCAGCGTTTGTGCTTCTTTCACAGTGATATGGCAGAATCACTGGTCACTTCATGTTCTTTGCCTCCCTCTAATCAGGGAGGCTTTTTTATGAGGCTATTTGCGCTTTGGCTGAGTATAGGTTTTACCCGCAGCCTGATAGGTTTCTTTGCCTTTGATACCAAATTGTGTATCGAAAAACCAAGCCACAAAGCGAATCACATCATCCCCTTCCGTCATCACGTATTCAGCCAGCTCTTCAGACGTTCCCGATTCGTCTTCTTGGGTAGTCACATGATAAATACGTTGTTCACCTTCAATCTCTGCAATCATAAACTGTCCGCTTAAAGCTCCAGCCGCTGAAGCAATTTCTGCTTCGTCAACCTGCTTTAAATAGGCCAGTGCGAGCGGTAAACTTCCGGTCTGACAGGCTTGTTTTACCATCTGTTCAAAATCATGCTGTAACATTTATATTCCGTCTCTGTTTTTTCTGACATTCGAATCATCCCGACATGCTGAAAATACATCATCGGGTAACCCGCGTATACTCTCACAAATTCATTTATTCTCAAGACTAACCCCATACCTGACCTCAGACAATGGGCGTCAATCGAGCCAAAAACTGGAAAAAGCATCACTCTTCGCCCAAAGTTATGTGGTAAAAACAAAATAACAATGTCAGTAGGCTTTCAATATGAATATAAGAGAACCACGCTCGTCCGGCGCAGTGGATTTGCAGTCGATTTCTGAACTGATTTCGATTACCGATGGCTCTCTCTATCAGAAATCAACCGAGATGTTGCATCAGGCAACCGATTCAAATGCTGCCTTGCTGTTTGAGATCGACAAAATAAAACAACAGCGGCGTTTGCTTGCGGCATCCTCGAGAGAACCGTTTGATGAAGACATCGGCACGCATCTGGACACGCTGATTACATATCAGCTTGAGTATCAGCCGCATCAGTATTACCTCATCCCGACTCAGGTTCACCAACGCTACCCGCAGGTCAATTATTTGGTAAAACATCAAATTGAAGGCTATCTGGGAACGATGGTGAACCATACGGTATCCGGTGACCAAATCTATCTGTTTGTTTCGTTGACACAATCCCCGATTGTCGATCCATCAATCATCGTACAGTGGCATCGTCTGGTCTCACAAGTCGTCATGCAATATCGTCGTTTTCAACACCAAACCGACCGAACGGATGTATTACTCAATCGCCTGAATTATGAAGTCTCCCACGATGACCTGACCAATTTGATGAACCGGAGTTTTCTGGCCGATACTCTGGAAAGACTGGTATCAGCATCTCAAAGCCAATTTAATTTTACGCTGGGAATGTTGGATATTAATGATTTCAAACACATCAATGATCTCTATGGCAATTATATCGGTGATCAAGTTTTAAAATTTGTCGCTCATACCATTTCTGAATGTATTCAAGACCGGCAACTGACATTTCGGATCGCCGGAGATGAGTTTGCTTTTATCACCTTTGATCCGCACCCTGCTGAACTCTGCCAAGAGATACTGACCCGAATTCGAGCTGGCTACCGGGATACGGCGCATTATATTAAAATCTCAGCCAGTATCGGGGTTGCCAGCTATAAGGAAGAATCGATCGATGCAGATCAATTACTACTGAATGCCAGTCTTGCACTCAAAAACAGTAAGAAATTATGCCAGCCTAACATTTGCTGTTACGACACGCATCTGAGCGAGGAATATCATCGCAAAAATCAGGTTATTGACGCACTTCGGGAAACGTTGAGTACAGAGATTGACGAACCGCAGGAGCTTTATGTGGTACTCCAACCGATCGTCAGACAGCATCAATCAACCTGGAATTATTTTGAAGTGCTCTGCCGTTGGCAGAGTCAGGTGCTCGGCGAAGTATCTCCGGTCGAGTTTATCGCTGCGGCTGAACAATCCGGCCTTATTATTGAATTCGGCCATCGTGTTATTGAACTCGCCTGTCTTGCCAAAAGGCAAATTGAGCAATCGCTGAACCAAAAAATCAGGCTCAGTATTAACTGTTCAGCCTATGAGCTAACCCAACAAAGTGATTATATCCGGACATTGAAAGCACTCATTACGCGCTATGGTTTTTATCCGGGAGAGTTCACCATTGAAATTACCGAAACAGCACTGTTATCACAACGGCAAGTCGCTCAAAATATTATCAGAAATCTACGCGATGCCGGTTTTAAAGTTGCGCTGGATGATTTTGGAACCGGTTACTCCAGTCTTAATTATATTCATAATTATCCAATCGACTGTATTAAGATCGATGCATCATTTATCAAAAATATGCTACGCAATGAGACCTCTGAGAAGGTTGTCAGTTTGATTATTCAACTAGCGGAACAATTGGATGTCGATTTGGTTGCCGAAGGCGTGGAAGAGGAACAATCACTGGCACGGCTCTATGAGATGGGTTGTACACAAATTCAGGGGTATTTGTTCTCTGTGCCCCTACCGCCCGACATGGTGATTCACCAATTGCTCGGGCGGAAAGAATCAAACCGATAATACTCGGGATAAATTAAGCGCAGCGCTCCATGTGCTTAACTCTGCCCTGTTTTGTCTTCTGTATGGGCCGCAAGTTTTAATTCTTGCCGTTCAAGTAATTGATCCATTTTATTACGGTGTGTCATAAATTGCTGCATCTCTTTCTTGGCGACTGAGGTTGCCATCGGGATTTTGGCTTTCATTGCGTTAACCGGACGTCCCTTCACAATCAGCTCATAGTGCAAATGCGGGCCGGTGACCCTTCCCGACTGCCCGGATAACCCAATTTTTTGCCCCCGGGACACTTTCTGTCCGCGATGAACCAGAATCTT
Source organism: Vibrio ruber DSM 16370 (assembly GCF_900163965.1). Classification (GTDB taxonomy): domain Bacteria; phylum Pseudomonadota; class Gammaproteobacteria; order Enterobacterales; family Vibrionaceae; genus Vibrio; species Vibrio ruber. The sequence continues at coordinate 35,529 of NZ_FULE01000044.1, read as the reverse complement.
ACTCAGATGCAGATAACGTGTCATGTAAGTGCTGTCATGACGAATTACCACGTAATTCCCTGCGTACGGGTGCTTACGAACGATAATCACCGTGCCATCACCGGTAGACAGTACGGGTGTTCCGACCGGGGTGGCAAAATCGGTTCCGTTATGTGGCATGATGCGCCCCGTCACCGGATGACGACGGAAAGGATTAAATGGTGAGCTCATCCGCCAATGACGACTGGTCGGGTAACGACGAAATGCTTTTTGCAGACTATGACCATCCTGATCGTAATACTGTCCGTCCGTATGCAGGTAAGCGGAAACAACTGTGCCACGAGTAAATATCTTGATCGCCTGAATTTCATTGTTGCCGGTCAGTTGATCCCCGACAAATTGCTTCGATTGAACAATTTCAAGCTGATCGCCGGCGCGTAAATCTCTTGAGAAGTTGACCTTATCTTTCAATAAACTCACCATCTGTTCAATTTCATTACTGCTGAGCCCCATCCGATAAGCAGACTGCGAAAACGATCCTTCAATCTCACCGATCAGTGGAAACTGTTTCCAGGTTCCGGGGATTTTAATCTCTTGATACGCATAGCTGCCGTCATCCAGACGGGTATAAACAACCTGTTTAACTAGGCTAAATTGTAATGACATTTTTGCTAAGTCATTGCCATCTTTACTTCGCCAGAATCTCAGGGTATCACCGGGCTGAATCGTATCAAGTGCCAAATAGTTCAAGTCCGTTTCCATGATTTTCAACAGATCACGATAACCGAACCCAAGCTGTTCAAAAATGGTACTGAGGTTATCTCCGGAACGGATAACATACTCATAATCAGGCAAGTTTTCTGCGGGTGATTGTGTCTGTTCGGCAACCAGCGAATCGACCAGATCTTTCTCTGAAGCAATGCTGACATCAAGACTGTGACGTGTGGTGTGATCATTCAGTAGTGTATAAAAAGAAACCCCGACCAATAAAGGTAATCCCAGGATGAAAACACGCTGTCGTCTGGACAGCGACATCACTCGTTCAACGATTAACTTGATCACAAACAACCCCACCTTGCAAATATATCAAAGACGCTCAAGCATAGGATTTTATGACGTAATCAATATCAGAGTAAAGTCAAAGCATAATCAAAGGGTACCAAAGTACCCTTTCTCTGCCCCCGACAGGGAATAATACCGATACGATGCAGCGCTGCTTAGCTCAACACAAGCATCAAAATCAGAATATTACTGGTGGGTAGAAACAAGACAGTTATCTTCCCCATACCCGTTAGGAATATATTGATCAGCATTGGGATCATTCATCCACTGACCTTCATCAAGCAGGTAGCGGAACTGATATTCACCGTCTTTCGGCAGCCGCGCTTTGTATTTGTACGTCGAAGATTTGGCGACTTTCTTCATCGGTTCCGGTTGCCAATCCAGAAAATCCGCTACAATAGCAACATCGGACGCTGTTTCAGGAATGTCCAGTTCAAAAGTGACTTCTACTTCGTCTTTGGTTTTAAAAAAGCGCTTACTAATCATCTGCAAACTCCGTTTTATCGTATGGCCGGTTCTCTTTATTTTAGTCTGATCATCATCATTTGCTGACGAAAATGAGTCGCACCCTCAAATATGAGCAAAAAATAACCAGACCCATCTATCATAAGCAAGATCACACACATCTACAATCATAGATGAAGACCAAAACAAACACACGGTCATCATGATGGTATGAAGCACTGATTTTATGTCACTCAAGTTTCCTTTCCGTCAGGGCATATCATCTTGAATCATCAGCGTAACTTCAACGCAACACCAAGATACAATTATCTAACTTAACCATCATCTATAGCACAAAAATAGTGAATAAATAGATACTATAGATGAATAGTGTTGCGACAACATTTAAAAACAGATATTCTTCGCGCCTTATTATTTGGGCTCTTTCAAACATCCGGGCCTGAACAGACGATTTACTTTTTGAATATCTGCCGGTGTCAGGCATCGCGGACACGCCTCACAATGAGAGCGTTCACCATGCATAGGCCACTGACATATCTGAGAACCACAATGCAAGACAATACAAAAGCGGTTGACGTTGCTCAGCCTTCAGAATCCCGAGCCTATTTCTGGCGCTTTCTGCTCCCATCATTAGCAGGTATTTTCCTGTTTATGGCTCCGCTACGCTATCAGGGTGATCTAACCATCCCCGTTGCGATTCTTGCTGCGACGCTGCGCGATCTCCTCGACGAGTATATAGTGACGATTATTACGCTGATCATAGCGAGTATGGCAGCCGTATCGCTGCTCTACCGCTGTTATCAACCTACCGCCATTCGTCAGCGTCCTTTCTTCCATCAACTCTTATCACCGTCACCACTGTGGCTGATTGTCCGGGTCATCGGGGGAATCGCAGCACTCTCCAGTTTATATCACTGGGGGCCGGCGCTGATTTGGGAAGAAAATACCGGTGGCATGGTATTAGAAGGGCTACTGCCAACGCTGTTTTCTGTGTTTATTTTTGCGGGATTACTGCTGCCTTTATTACTCAATTTCGGTTTGCTTGAATTATTCGGTACTCTTTTGAGTAACGTGATGCGGCCGATCTTCAACTTACCGGGACGCAGCGCGATCGACTGCATGACATCTTGGCTGGGCGACGGCAGTGTCGGTATTTTGTTAACCAGCAAACAATACGAAGAGAAGTTTTATACCCAACGGGAAGCTGCGGTTGTCGGTACCACCTTCTCAGCCGTGTCGATCACGTTCAGTCTGGTGGTACTCGCTCAGGTCAAGCTAGAGCACTTGTTTTTGCCATTCTATGGCACGATCTGTCTTGCCGGCCTTGCGGCTGCAATTATTTTGCCGAGAATTCCCCCATTAAGCCTGAAAAAAGATCTGTATGTGGATGGCAGCCAGCCGGATCGGACTGCCGATGCGATTCCTGACGGACATCATTCATTCTCCTGGGGCATGAAGCTGGCAATCCGGCGGGCACAGCAGGTGAAATCAGCTCGCGCCATTGTAGCAGAGGGGCTACGTAATGCCGCAGATATGGTTTTTGGCGTACTCCCCGTCGTCATGGGGCTGGGTACGCTCGCGCTCATTGTGGCAGAACATACTTCTGTTTTTGCGCTGCTGGGTCAACCGTTTATTCCATTTTTACAATGGCTCGGTGTCCCTGAAGCAATTCAGGCATCGGAAACGATCGTTGTCGGCTTTGCCGATATGTTTATCCCGGCAATTTTGGCTTCAGGGATTGATAATGAGATGACGCGGTTTATTATCGCAGCCATGTCGGTCACTCAGCTGATTTATATGTCTGAGGTTGGCGCCTTGTTACTGGGCAGCCGTATTCCGGTCAATATTATCGAACTGTTTATTATCTTTATTCTGCGTACCCTGATCACGCTGCCGGTCATCACGGGTATCGCTCATCTGATATTTTAGTCACACTCAGAGCACTTTCGACACGAGCCCCGAGTCAGCCCGCGTCAGCGTAGAGCATATCAATTGTAGGCATCTGTAATAATGCTGATGTAAAAAATACTGATGTAAAAAAGCCCCTTCATTGAAGGGGCAAAGTTTACCATCGCTTATTATTATATGAATTATTTCATTCGCGCTACAGGCTCAATCCGAGCCTGCAGTATGGATTTTTACAGCCTCGGTTAACCAAAATCACCGTTCACGTAACCACGGGTGCGGTCATCTTTCGGCTCGCTGAAGATAATCTGAGTATCGTTATGTTCAACCAGTTCTCCCATCAGGAAGAATGCGGTTCGGTCAGAGATACGACGAGCTTGTTGCATTGAGTGAGTCACAATCACGATGGTGTAGTTTTTCTTCAGCTCTTCCATCAATTCTTCGATTTTGTGCGTTGCGATCGGATCCAATGCGGAAGTCGGTTCATCCATCAGAATGACATCCGGTTCCATCGCAATCGTCCGGGCAATACACAGACGCTGTTGCTGACCGCCAGACAAACCAAACGCGTGAGACTTGAGACGATCCTTTACTTCATCCCATAGTGCTGCGCTGCGTAGTGAACGTTCGACCACTTCATCAATATGCTTTTTATCGCGGATACCTTGCGCTCGTAGTCCGTAAGCGACATTTTCATAAATGCTCATCGGGAAAGGATTTGGCTTCTGGAATACCATCCCGACTTTAATCCGCAGATCAGAAACATCAACATCACCGTAAATATCTTCACCGTCCATGGTCAGCTTACCGGTAATTTTTACCCCTTCGATCAGGTCATTCATCCGGTTCAGACAGCGTAACAATGTTGATTTACCACATCCGGACGGACCGATCAAAGCAGTCACCTGACGCAGTGGAATCGGAAGGTTAATCGATTTTAATGCCTGATTATCACCGTAATATAAATCTAAATTTTCAATCGCAAATTTATTCATTGTCTTTCATCTCAAAAAATTCTTTATGACCTGTAACCAAGTTGGCTATTTTAATAAGTTGCCGTATTGAATCGCTTAGCAATCAGCTTGGTGACCATATTAATCAGCAGAACCACCACAATCAGAACGGTTGCAGTACCGTAAGCCTGATTCCACTCTTCTACAGTAAACAGCTCGGTAGTTAACTTATACAGGTGAACCGTCAGTGTCCGTCCTGAGTCAAACAGAGAGTCCGGAATCCGGGCAACCATCCCGGCCGTCAAGAACACCGGTGCAGACTCACCAATTACTCGCCCGATACTTAAAATAACCGATGCCAGAATTCCCGGGATCGCACTGGGTAAAATCAGACGCCAAATCGTATAGATTTTGGATGCGCCGAGACCATATGACCCTTCACGGTAAGTTTGCGGTACCGCCATCAGCGCTTCTTCAGTGGTTCGGATAATCACCGGTAAGATCAGAATACTCAATGTGAGAGCACCCGACAGAATTGAGAATCCAAATCCGAGAATGGCGACAAAGAACGTCATACCGAATAAACCGAAAATAATTGACGGGATACCCGCAAGAGACTCCGTACAGAAGCGAATCACTTTCACCAGTCGGCTGCCGACTTTGGCATATTCCGTCAGATAGATAGCGGTCATAATTCCCATTGGTGCAGCAACGGCAATCGACGCAATGACCATATATAAAGTGGCAACAATCATCGGGAAGATCCCGTGCTCATCACCGGTACGGGTATAATTGTCGGTGATGAAATCCCAATCGACATGCTGGATACCGTTGGAAAGGATGTACCAAATAATCCAGAATAAGAACCCGACCGTAAACGCGGCAGATAACCAGATAAATGCTCTGAGGATGTTATCTTTCAGCACCCGGGATTGCTTTAGTTTTACGCGATTCATAACTTATTTCGCCTTCTCTCTGTTCAGGTATAACAAAGCTGCATTGAGCATCATAATAAAGACCAGCAACACAACGCCTGTCGCATAAAGCGCATTGGCGTGAATCCCACTGGCGTAAGACATCTCAATGGCGATATTCGCGGTTAATGTCCGGGCTGAATCGAGGATTCCCTGAGGCATTGCAGGGGCATTACCCATCACCATAATGATAGCCATGGTTTCACCCAAAGCCCGACCGATGCCTAAGATAACCGCTGTCATAATCCCTGAGCGAGCCGCCGGCACAAGCAGTTTGAAAATCGTAAAGATATTGGATGCACCAAGCGCCAGAGAACCTTCTTTATAAGCAGCAGGCACGGCACGAATCGACGTTTCAGAAACGGTGATAACGGTTGGCAGAATCATCACTCCCAAAACAATCATTCCCGCCAGAATTGTGTTACCGGCAGGGACATCAAATATCTGTTGAATCAGAGGAACAATGATGATTAATCCGAAGAAACCATAAACGACCGAAGGAATCCCAGCTAACAGTTCAACTGCGGGACGAATGATGTTCGCCAGACGTTTGGGAGCAATTTCAGCGATGAATATCGCGGTTAATATCCCGATTGGCACGCCAATCAGTACCGCACCAAAGGTAGAAACAACCGATGCAACGATCATTGTCGCAACACCGTACAAAGCAGGTGGTAACCAGTCTTCACCGAGGACAATCCCCAGTACACCGGCTTCTTCAAAGGCAGGAATACTTTCCTTAACAATAAAATAAGCAATGATAAAAAGTGAAACGATACCGATGGTCGCACTGGTCAGAAATAAACCATGAAAGATTCTTTCTTTCCAGTCAATACGCTTTCCGACCCGTAGTTTGCGGACGGAAGATACAGAACTTTGAGCAGAGCTATCGTTCATAAACTTGTCACTATCTGTTGTTGCGATGGTCATAATCTTCTTCTCACTTATCGGATAAATCCGCGTGAATAGAAAAGGCTCAGCCAACGCTGGCTGAGCAATATATCAAATAAGAGCCAAACTTAGTGGATAGAAATGTAGCCTTTCTGGTCTACGATTTTCTGAGCTTCTTTTGTCAGCATCCAGTCCAGGAATTTCTTCGTTGCCGCAGAAGGTTTGCCTTCACGGTAAAGAACCAGGAACGGACGAGCGACTTTATAAGAACCGTTTTTCACGTTCGCAACATCAGCAGCCACACCATCGATAGACAGAGGATGAACAGTTGAGTCAACAGAACCTAAAGAAATATAACCAATTGCATATGGGTTCGATGCAACCATGGTTTTCAGACCACCGTTACCATTAGCAACTTGTGCACGTTGAGAGATAGCAGAAACTTTCTTACCGCCAATCTTTTTCTTCAGTTCCATGATTTCTTCAAATGCACCACGAGTCCCGGATGCAGTATCACGAGTGATTGCGACGATTGGTTTGTCGTTACCGCCAACATCTTTCCAGTTAGTGATTTCACCACGATAAATTGCAGAAACCTGCTCAGAAGTCAGACCTTTCAGATGGTTTTTTGGGTTTACTACAACTGCGATACCGTCACGAGCAATCACTTCTTCAACCAATGTCGGCTCTTTTTCAGAAGCTTTCAAATTACGAGAAGACATACCGATATCTGCACTGCCATTTTTTGCAGCTTTGATACCGGCAGAAGAACCCGGGCCTTGAACTTCAATGAAAACATTTGAGTGGCTTTTCATATAAGTCTCACCAAATACTTCCATCAATGGTGTCACACTACTAGAGCCCACTGCTGAAATCGTTTCCTTCGCTGAAGCAACGTTCACTGATAATGCACTGATAAGAGCAACTGCACCGATAACTGTTTTTTTCATCACTATATCCTTAAGTGGCTTGATTGCCGTTTGTGTTTTGTTTCAACGAGGGTCACTTTAGGACGGAAATATGACAATTGTGTTTCAATCAGTTGAAGCATGTATGACAAATGATGAAATTATTTATGTGATAACGCTTCCAACAGCAATTCAACCTTACTAACTGAAAACTTATATAAGACAATACGATAAACGATTACATCAACCATCATTCATTATTCAACGTATTGATTAACCTGAGTAATAACATCTGTAACACGTCATTTTTGACGTTGAATTATTCAGATGACGGGCTAGAATCGACAACCTAATTAATTATTCGAGGTAAAAGTATGCGCCAGATCATCAGTCGATGCTCTATCAGGGTCCAAGTCCTTATTCCGGTCCTGATAGCTCTGGTCCTATTAACAGCAGGTGTCCTATTTGCGACCGACCATCTCAGTCGGGCCTTTAATGGCGTATCCACTTCAACAACACGTATCATTCAGAATAAGGATAATCTGACTGCAATCATCGACAATATCTATGCCATGCGGATCCGTGCTATCTACAGTATTTTCCAACCTAAAGATGCACAAACGTTGACAGCTACGCTACGTGAAAAACAGCAAGTGAATGCGCAAATGCTGAATCAGTTAAGTCAGATGCCAGAGATCAAAAATGAAGCCCGGGCACTTCATCAGGCAATGGATGAGTATGTTCGTTATTCCACCGAAGTCATGCTGCCACTGATGAACGAAAAACATAGCCAGCAACTTCGTGCTGATTTTGAACAGCGTTATCATCAGGCTTCTGAAAACTATCGCACCGCAGGGCGCAATATGATCAAAGCCGTTCAGACACTCTCAAAACAGATGAATCAAGCTGCGTTACAGGAGATTGATATTCACGCTCAGGAGCACCATTCTATCCTCACGGATTCACTCATCTGGCTCCTGATTATTTTAGTGATACTGGCAATTGTGGCTTGGTTATTGGCGGGTATCATTGTCAAGCCGATTCAACAGCTACAGGATGCGATGCGACAGGTTGCCCAAGGTGATTTGACTGTGAATATCACAACAGAAGGCAATAATGAACTGTCTTCGCTTGCCAGAGATGTCAATACGACTGTGACACAGTTGAAACAAACTACTCGTACACTGACATCTATCAGTACCGATGTCGCATCAGCGGCCACAGAACTCGCGACCGTGATGACACAATCTAAAGTCAACTTCGATCATGAGAAAACCGATCTTGAACAAGTTGCATCGGCAGTCTCTCAATTAGAGGTGACAGCCAACGATGTGACCAGCCACGCGCAAGAAGCTGATACCGCCGCGCATCAGGCCAGTGAACGTGCCAGAAAAAGTCTGGATATCTTCGAGCAAACGGGTCGTCTCAGTACGCAAATGGCAGGGCAAATCGGAGATGCGGCTCAAGTTGTTGCCTCACTAAAAGTACAGTCGGAACAAATCGGCACCGTGATCGAAGTGATCGAAAATATTTCTGAACAAACCAATTTGCTGGCGCTCAATGCAGCGATTGAAGCAGCGAGAGCCGGAGAAAGCGGGCGAGGCTTCTCTGTTGTTGCCGATGAAGTTCGGCTGTTGGCCGCCAGAACGCAAGAATCGACCAAAGAGATTCAGGAAATCATAGAAACTCTTCAACAACAGTCCGGGCTCGCCAACGAGAGTATGACTACCAGTCTGGGAATGCTGGATAAGAATCAAGCGATGGTTCAAGAGGTCGAAACATCACTCCATCACATCGTAGAATCGATTACTCACTTGGAAACCGTCAATGCTCAGGTTGCGTCTTCTTCTGAGGAACAGCGTTCCGTGACGGCTGATATTAGTCAGAATATTAATAATATCTACCAACTGGTGACCCAAAACGTAACCGGTGTCATTCAGTCAGCGGAAGCGAGTCAGGAACTCTCATCTCTGGCAGAGCAACAGTCACAACAACTCAGTTACTTTAAACTGAGCTGAGTTACCGATCATACCTATCGGTTTATCCCGGTAGCGGTTTATCCCGATAGGTATACGTTCGAGCTGACACCGAAAAAAATGCCGGGGCCCGACTGCCACGGCATTCATGATTCAATCACACAATCAAATGACTCAGCCATTATCATCTTGTGCAGCCGGTTTCTTACGCGGAATAAAGACCGCATCACCCACTGGTGTATTTTGATAAAAGCTTTTATCCCGTTGTGGCGCTTTCTTCTTATCTGTCTGTTTTGCTTGACGAACCGGTGCTTTTTTCTTCATTGGTTGACGCGGAATTATTTTCTTCGGTTTAATCCCTTTAAATTTACCTTTCAAATCGTCAAAGACCGAAAATTGAATCGTCTGCGCTAAGAATGCTTCAACCCGCTTGAAACTGTCCCAGTCTTTCGGCCCCACCAGCGAAATGGCATCACCTTTGCTGCCTGCCCGGCCGGTACGACCAATCCGGTGCACATATTCCTCGGTATGCTTGGGCATATCAAAGTTAATGACATGCGTCACAGTGCTGATATCCAGCCCCCGGGAAGCAACATCCGTTGTCACCAGAATCTTAAACACTCCCCGTTCGAACTGACTCATGATGGTATTGCGTTGGGTCTGATTCAGCTCGCCACTTAAAGCCACCGCCTTTAAATTGCGCTGGTTCATTTTTTCCGTCAATCGTTCAGTGTCCGCACGGGTGGCCGTGAAGATAATGATCTGCCGGTAAGATTCAGACTCCAGCACGCGATCGAGAATCGCCTCTTTATGATCAAGATGATCACACAGATAAAAACGCTGACGAATATCTTGGTGCTGTTCATTCGAGAGACCAACAGCGATGCGTTTCGGCTGATTCAGCATTTCCATCGCGATATCGTTCACTTCAGCATGGTCAAGTGTGGCTGAAAACATCAGGGTCTGACGTCGACGATGTTTGGCAGCGCGATGAATCCGTCGCAGTTGCGGCGCAAAACCTAAATCCAGCATTCTGTCGGCTTCATCTAAAATTAAGGTTTCCAAACCATCGAGAAACAGAGAACGGTGATCCAAATGGTCAGCCAGACGTCCCGGAGTTGCCACGATGAATCTCGGATGGCGACGCAGCGCTTTCACTTGGTCATTAAAGTTTTCACCGCCGACCACCAACACGGCATCGTACATCAGCCCGCCCAGCATGGTACGCAGTTCTCCGTACACCTGCTTTGCCAGCTCACGCGTTGGTGCCAAAATCAATCCGCGCGGATCTTTAGCAGAAAATGCTTTGCTCTTTAATGACTTGTGCAACATAGGGAGTACAAAGGCAAGCGTCTTGCCTGAACCGGTTTGCGAGGACGCCAGTAGATCCTTGCCGGCAATCGTCAGAGGAATCGCTTTCTGTTGTATTTCCGTTGCTTGCTTGAAATCGTAATGGTTGACGTTCTTTAATAAACGATTATCTAAGCCTAAATCTTTAAATTGCAAATGAGTCTCCAATATTTGTGACCAAATGAATGTCTGCCCCTGATTGGCAGGGGGAACCAGATGAAACGCGCTATCATAACGCAATTCCCCGGAAGTGAATAGAAGAGGTGGAGAGAAAAAGCCATCCGCTGCCGGGCGGCAAAATCAGTAACACAAAGATGATTTTCTCATAAGTTTTTCATATTTCTTATTTTCCTCTGACTTTTCATTGTCTATTTCAGTGCTACAATCATAAAACATACTGCTTGTTGCCGTCGTATCGTCAAAATGATGGAAAGCAAGTGACTTTGATCCGAAGGAACAATCAAGGAGTTCATAATGAACAAAGTATTTTTGGCAGTAGCAGCGTCAGGTGTTGTCTTTCTTTCCGGGTGTGCCTCTAGCACAGATAGTGCAACAACGGCCAAAATGGATGAGCTGAGCAATCAAGTCAGCCAATTGAGTGACCAAGTCGCTTCTCTGAAAAGCAGTCAAATGATGCTTAGTGATAAAATTGATCAGACTTCAGACTCCGTCAATGCGGTACGGGAAGAAGCACAAAGAGCGAATGAGCGTATCGATCATATTGCCCAGTCTTACACTAAATAACCCCCTTCTCTTTTCGATATCCATTCAGGGCAACATCCGTTGCCCTGAATTTTTTCATCGCTCGTACTCGCAGAAACGTGCTCTCCCATTCACGCTCACTGAGCGTTGAACGGCGAACCTGAGCAAACTATTGCGCTTTGACAACCTCAATCGGGATACCATTTTTAGTCATCAAAGCTGCTTTGGCTTTCTGATCGGAATGGTGAAACTCCGCCATCCACCAGACCAGCTCCTGAGGCAGAGTCAGTACTTTTTTACTCCCGTTACTGCGTGTCAGCGGTTCATGTGCCTCGACAAATACCGAGCGATCCGGTTCAAGAGACACTTTGACGGGTTCATCAATCACACGTACTTTCTCTCCCACATTCACATGGTGGAATAACCAGTCGATATCCTTCGGGTTCATCCGGATACAGCCGGCACTCACCCGCAACCCGATACCAAAGTCTTTGTTCGTGCCGTGAATCAGATAATCCCCCGCCCCATAAGCGAGCCGCAGTGCAAATAACCCCAATGGATTATCAGGCCCGGCCGGGACAACCGCAGGCAGCTCAATGCCCTTTTTGCGATACTCAGCCCGGATCGACTGAGGCGGCGTCCAGGTCGGGTTAGGACGTTTCTGGCTAATTTTGGTTTCCATTTCCGGTGTATCGCGTCCGATTCGGCCAATGCCGACAGGGAAAATATGCACCAGACGTTTTTCAGGTTCGAAATAGTAAAGTCTCAATTCCGCCAGATTAACGACAATCCCTTGCCAAGGCACATCCGGTAAAATGGTTCGCGCCGGAATCGTCACCACATGCCCGACTTGTGGTAAAAACGGATCCACACCGGGGTTGGCTTCCATCATGTTCAAAAAACCTACATTGTAAGCATCCGCGATATGCGCAACCGTTTCGCCTTTTTGCACCTCATGATAGATAATTTTACCGACAATACGACTTCCCTGAGGCGGGAAAGGGTAGGTTTTGGCCTGAATCTGCAAACTCAGCCCACATATCACAAACGCCAACAGCAGATTACGAATCATGGCAGCAGTTATCCTTTGCTTTTTGATAAAGAGACAAGGTTAGCTTTCTTTCGACCTGATGATCAACGATTGGCTGAGGATATGACATATAATTCACAGATGGATCACGCCAAGGCTCGTGAATCCACTTGTTTGACACCGACTCAAGCTCCGGCACCCACTTGCGCACAAACGCACCATCCGGATCAAATTTTTTCCCCTGAGAAACCGGATTAAAAATCCGAAAATAAGGCTGTCCGTCGCATCCCGTCGAAGCAGACCACTGCCATCCGCCGTTATTGGCGGCGAAATCACCATCAATCAAGTGACGCATGAAGTAACGTTCACCTTCTCGCCAGTCAATGTGCAGGTCTTTCGTCAGGAAGCTTGCTACCACCATTCTCAGACGATTGTGCATCCATCCGGTGTGATTCAGTTGCCTCATCGCAGCATCAACAAGCGGATAACCGGTCATTCCCTGTTGCCAACGCGCTAACGCTTCCGACGCATTGTGCCAGTGCAACTGCTCTCCCCAAGGATGAAATGGCTTGCCCTGACACAAAGATGGCTGAAAATAGATCAAATGCTGATAAAACTCTCGCCAGATCAATTCACTTAACCAAGACTCGGCCCCCGCAGATAAGCGGCCATGTTCTGCCGTTTGATACAACCTTGCCAGACACTGGCGTACCGATAACGCGCCAATAGCCAGATACGGCGATAATCCGCTGGTCGCGCTCAGCGCCGGGAAATCACGCTGTTGATGATAAACATCAACGGATTCGTGGCAAAAAGCCCGCAACCGGTCGCGAATTTCACGGGTTGTTACCGGCCATGCCTGACTTGATTCACGCGGATAAGAAAAAGGCTCACATGTCTCGTTCAGCTCAGCTTCATCATTGACTGACGCATTGGCGGCCGATGCAGGTGCAACCACCGTTGGGATGATGAACTGTGCTTGCCATGCTTTACGGAAGGGCGTAAAAACTTTAAAAAATTCACCTTGCTTGGTTAACACCTGCCCGGGTGAAAACAAACATTTATCATGGCATGCCTGATAAGCAATGCCCTGCTGCTGTAAACATTGCTTCAGTTTCTGATCCCGCTGCTGCTCATTGAGTTCATATTCAATATTGACGAACACCGTGTTTGCTTTGAGTTGCCGGGCTAAAGCTGCAACTGTTCCGACACTCTGTGCAAAATCACTCACTTCCCGATAGTAGAAAGGCACATTCAACTGGCGAAGCTCATCACGAATCACCGGCAAACGCCGGGCGATCAAATCAGCCTGTATCGGTGCCATATCATGCTGTCGCCACTGCTCCGGTGTCGCAACAAAAATGGCACAGACCGGCTCACCGCTGTGAAGTGCCTCATTCAACGCTGTATGATCAACTGTCCTCAAATCACGTCTGAACCAAACCAGCTTCATGCTTATTTCCCCTTAGCCATCAATTTTTAGCGATATCATGCTTCGCTCTCGAATGGTTGTAACAGACCATCACAGGTCACAACCAGCGGTGTCTGTCCCCTGAATGGTTTTCCTCGTAACGCTGTCTGTTCATCGGTATTCGTCGGCTGCTCCTGTAGCTGCTGTAGCTGACGAATGACTTGCTGCTGCTTGCTCGTCAGAGCCCGATTCGAAAAAAAGTCAATTCGCTGAAATGCCCCTTCGCTGGCATGATCGAGCAGGCCGGACAGTTCCTCAACACCATCAAGTAACGCCGTAAAATATCCCTGTTCAGCAATCTGTAACGCACGCAACCATGCCCAGATGCTCCCCACCGGGTCGAGACTGACGCAGAGACATTTCCCCAGATGGCTGGCTCGGTTCGCTGTGGTAATCATCCAGGCAAACTGCCCGATCAGCATCGATTGAAACAACCCACGTTGAATCGATTGCCGGGAACTTTTCATCCTTAGCAACGCTTCATCAACCGGAATCACGAATTGCTGTCTGACAATTTCCAACGGATAGTTTTTCAATATCGCCACCATGATTGCCTCGGCTTTACCCCGGTTCAGCTCTACCAGCGCTGAAAGAAATGACTCACACTCTTCCAATCCTCCGGAGCCGGAAGGCTCCAACTCCGATGCGTCTGTCGATTGAAGCAACTGGGTTACATTACCAATCGAAATCCCTTTCGCCAGCCAACTCTGAATCTGCTGAATCTGCTGAATATCTTGTTCACTGTATAACCGATGCCCTTTTTCTGTTCGGCTTGGCTCAACCAGATGGTAACGGCGCTGCCATGCTCTCAGCGTCACAGGCTTGACACCTGTGATCGCGGCGACTTCACGAATTGCATAACGTTTTTCTTTAGAGTCCATAACGTAACTTCAATGCTTGTGGGTAAGGATTTAAATAATGCTGTTGTGCCAAATAAGGATTCGGGTAAAGCGTCAGATAGTGCTGAATCAGTGTCACCGGTACCAGTAGCGGTACCAATCCCTGACGATATTCGTGGATGATGCGTGTCAGCTCTGCTTTTTGCTCCGGTTGGAGCAACTGCTTAAAGTATCCTTGGAAATGCATCAACACATTGGTACTATTTTTCCGGCTGGCCGGCTTGGCTAATGCCTGCATCAGTGCCAGCCGGTACTGTTCAAAAAATTCTGTCGGGGTTGAATCTCCCATATGGGCAACCATTCTTCCGAGCGAACGGTACGCTTGCGGGCTATGCGCCATGAGCGTAAATTTATATCGGCTGTGAAACGCAACGACATTGCCCGGTGTCGGGTCAACGCCGACCGACTGGTACAGGTCATACAGACAAAATACGCGCAAGATAAAGTTCTCACGCAAATTCGGGTCATTCAGACGCCCATCTTCCTCAACCGGTAACCACGGCATTGTTGCCATCAGCTTCTCGGTATATAAACCGACGCCCTCTTTACGAACGCCTCCATCGTGATACACCTTCACTTGCTTCATGCCGCAGGTCGGTGATTTAGCGGCCACCACATAACCACACAATGGCTGAGATAACTGACCGAGCTCCTGAAGCACTCTGTCAGTAAAGCTGGCCATTTGGTCAGTATAATCAGCTGCATCATTCTTCGTTTCAACGAGCCGAATCACACCATGCTTCTCGTACTGGCGGATGGTTGGCCTGGGAGTCGACATGCCGGCACCGACTTCAGGACAAACCGGTATAAACTCGCAAAATGGTGCCAGTTCGCCCATCACAAAATGGCTTTTCTTATGTCCACCGTCAAAACGAACCTGCTGACCTGTCACACAACTACTCACACCAACTGGGATTTTCATTTCCATCATTCCGCCCTCATCATCATACAACGCATCGTTATAGAATTTGTCGTCATATAAATAGTTATACAAAAAGTATACCTGTATAACCATGATAGCAGATTGTACAAAAACAATTCATGTATAATTTATTTGTGGCCTTTAATTTTGTACTGGTCAAAATATCGATCAGAAATATTTCTCACCTTTTTAAAATCATCTTATGATAATGACTGTATCAAAAAGAAAAAAGGCAATTGAGACGTTCTTATCGGTAATCACCTCTTATTGGCATACTTTATGCTGGTAAATATATGATTTTAACGATCAGATAAGTCTGTA
This sequence comes from Vibrio ruber DSM 16370, assembly GCF_900163965.1. Lineage (GTDB taxonomy): Bacteria > Pseudomonadota > Gammaproteobacteria > Enterobacterales > Vibrionaceae > Vibrio > Vibrio ruber. The sequence continues at coordinate 19,721 of NZ_FULE01000044.1, read as the reverse complement.
ACATGATCCCTGACTGGAGACTATGACCAGAATCGCTCACATTGATAATTTCAACTAAGCTCATCAATGTAACTTGTCGGAGTGACGTAACAAAGGAATAATTAAGTTTGGAAAAAAGCCTTTATCTCCTTGAAATTGAAATAGAGCAACTCAAGCGTCGTTTCGAGTTTGCCCCGACAGACGTTCTGTCTAAAGCAGAACAGTGTCTGATGCGCTCCCGACAAATTCACTTCGCTGAGGGAGCCATTCAATGTCTGATTCTCATGTGCCGGTGTGCTTTAATCCTCGGAAAACATACTCAGGGTATCCGCTATGCCAAAGAAGCATTGAATGCTCAGAATGAGCTTGATAATGACGAATATTTGCCGGAAGTTCTCCACCTCCATGCTTTACATTCGTGGGAAGAAGGGAAATTTTATACCGCCCAGCAACACTGGATTCATGCCTTAGAGCAGGCAACACTTGAAGAAGATATCCATATTCTGATCGAGAGTCTGCTCGGGCTCGGTAATATCTGGCGGAGCACGCACGAATATCACCTCGCTTGCGCGACCCATGAACTGGCCGTCAAAGTAGCCAACAATACCCGTCAGGAGTCACTCGAAGGCCGAGCCAGAATTTTATGGGCTTGGGATTTATATCTGTTAAACCGTTATGTCGATATGTTGACGGTTTTAGATGGTGCGCTTGAAGTTCTGGAGGACAAAGACTTCCTTCAGGAAGTGGCGGAAGTCTGGGATTTTCGGGCGCTTGCATTGCTGGGACTTGAGCGTCTCGAAGATGCTGAAGAAGCGGCTCAATATGCACATGATTTAGCGGTTGCAAATAATCTTTCCTGGGTAAAAACACACTCCTACATCAACCGGGCTCGTCTGGAGATGCTCCGTCAGAATATGACAGAAGCAACCACACTCCTCGATAAAGCCGAGCAGGCCGCCCGGGATTCGGCCAATGGAGAGTTATTAGCACTCGTTTATTTTCAACAGTCTCTGGTTGCTGAACAGCAAGAAGACTATCAACATGCATTAACGACATTTAAGCGCTACCGAAGCTATTCCACATCACAGCTAGACATTCAGAACAAGCGGGAAAGTAAAGACAAAGTCCGTAACTCAAAGAAACAGTTGGAGCAAAGAGCAAGAAAGCTCATCAACCGAATCCGGGGACAATATGAATATGATCCGGAGAAACATCTGACGAATGTCGTTTCGGAGACCTACTGGTGGGAACAGCTGGTTTTATTTAAAACCGCACTGAAGTCTTCAAGCTATTCCGTTATTATTATCTATCATGATACGCCCCGGTATATCGACGCCTGTACCGAGCTGACCCATTCACTCTGTTCAAAACAGGACCTTGTCTCTCGCCTGAGTTCAGACCGATTGGGATTATTACTGGCAGACACCGGTGAAAATGCGCAACAGATTTTCGATATTTTACAGCAGATGATCCAAATTTATCCTTGGGAAAGAAAAGGTCTGACAGGTGACCTCCCGGATGTGTCACTGCACAATATTCTGTCTTTCCCGTTTACATTAGATCAACTCACTGAATTACCACTGAAAGGGTCGTAAAATGCAAGACTTACTCAATAAAGTAAAAGATGCAGGTCTTGATGTCACTGCGGTCAGTGGGAAGAAAGCCATTGCTTTCTGGGAACAAGTCAAAAACAACATTGCTTCAACACCGTGGCAAAAGGCCCAGTGTTATATCATCAGTGCAGAATATCGGGCATCACTCAATCAGTTGCAGCAAAGTATCGAGGAACTCAAAGCCGCCCGGGCATTACTGCAATTCCCGGAGGACGCCGAAAAAATCTTATCGATAGAGATCAGTTTAAGCGAGCGCTTTATCGCTATCGGTGATTATCAAACCGCTTTACAAGCGTTTATTACTATTTCAAATCTTGCTGTTGAGTATGGGTTTATTGACGAATACGCTCAGGCTGTTCTGGGAATGGGCTCACTCTGTCATCGCTACGGCGATCCCGCCAAAGCGCTGCGCTTTTATCAAAAAATCGATAGTATCGATCATGCCCTTTCCAGTCGTGCACTTCGTCTTCGCTATAAAATATCGATGCTCGCTTGCTATATCGATCTTAAAAATTATAAGCAGGCAGAACAACTCATCAAAGAGTGTGAAGAACTCAGTATTCTGGTCAGTGACAAAACACTGGCAGGCCAGATTCTGTTATACAAAGCAAAAATTTGTCTCGCCAAAAATAATGTGTCCGAAGCGTTACACGTCATCGCTTCGGTCCCTTATACCACTCGGCATAACTATCTGATGTCACTGTCGTGTTTAATCAAAATCGAGTTAGCACTTTGCTTCACGCAAATCGGCAAAGCCCATATCGCAGAAATGCTGCTCCTCAGTCAGAACAAGAAAGTCGCTTCATTTACCCATCCGGAATTAAAAAAAGATCTGTATCAGGTTCTCAGTCATATTTATGAGCACCAGCATGAATACCGGCAAGCACTGGACTGCCAGAAACGTGCCTTTCAGGTCGAAATCGATCTGATGAAACGGATTCCGATCGGTGATTTGGGTTCAACGCAGCTCCGTCGGTTATCTCGCTTCGAACTACAGCTAAAGTTGATTTTGTCAGAGATAGAAAACCGGGAACTCAAAGAAACCACGGAAAACCAAAAAAATACCGTTGCCCAGCTACAACAGGATGTTTTTACCGATCCACTGACCAAACTCCATAACCGACGCTGGCTGGATACCAAACTCAAGGATCTCCTGCTGCATGAAACACCTTTCGCCTTTCTTGTCGTGGATATTGACCATTTCAAATCGATTAATGATGAGCTGAGTCACCTTGTCGGAGACAAAGCCATTGTCAATGTCTCCAGACAGTTGAGCGAATATTTCAGTTTCCCGCAGGCGTCCTGTGTGCGCTTTGGTGGCGAAGAGTTTCTGGTTATTCTCGAAGCGATAACCCTAAAAGACGCACAAACCCATGGTGAACACTTCCGGGAAAATATATACCAATTCAACTGGCAAGAAATTCTCGGAGAGCGGGGATTGACCGTCAGTATCGGGATTACGTTACATCGGGAAGGTGAAAACACCCAACGGACTTTCTATCGTGCCGATAAGGCGCTGTACCGCGCAAAAGCAAACGGCCGTAACCAAGTCTGTATCGAAGAATAGCCGAAAGTAAAGCAAATATCGGGGCTGCATATTGCTCCCCTCACTCACTATCGGCCGCAGTTCACCGGCGCCATCTAAATTACCATTGCAATATTTTCACCTCATTGCCCGGGGCAGGGATCCGAGGAATATTCAGAGACAGTAGCAAAGACAAACAAGCCAAACCGGCACCAAGGTAAAACACCATCGCAGGTGAGATCATCCAGATCAAGCCGAAAGAAGCCGGAATAACAACTGCCGCAATATGATTAATGGTGAAAGACACCCCGGCGGTAGATGCCATATCTGCCGGATCCGCTATTTTCTGAAAATAGGTTTTGATCGCCAGCGCCAATGCAAAAAACAGATGATCAATCACATACAGTCCTGCCGCGTAATGGCCATTCTCAACCACAGCATAACCGATAAAAACAAACAGTAACCCCAGATATTCAATCATCAACGCACGTTGCTCACCGATTCTGCCAATAGCCCGGCCGATTCGCTTGGCGAACAGAAAGTTAAACCCGTAATTAATCAGAAAAAGTAACGTGATATCTCCGGCAGAATAACCGAATTTGTCAACCATCAGAAAACCGGCAAATACCGTAAAAATCTGACGCCGAGCGCCACTCAGGAAGGTCAAAACGTAGTACAACCAATATCGTTTTCTCAGCAGTAACTTTTTATTTTGAATGGTATGAGCCTGATATTGAGGAAAAGCCACCCAGACAAACAGTGCCAGTAAAAAAGCCATGCCGCCACTGACGAGGTAAACCCACAGATAAGGCCACGACAGTACCTCTAACATGAACCAGAGCGCACCATAAGTCAGTAACGATGCAAACGCACCCACAGAGATCATTCGCCCCAACATTTCCGGAGTCTCTTCTTTATTGATCCACTGTAATGCCAGCGATTGCTTGAGTGTTTCCATATAATGAAACCCCGCCGACATCAGTAACGTTGTCCAAAGCAAACCTGAAAATGAGGGGAAAAAACCAGTTATCGCGGTACCAACCGTCAACATAAATAAAGCGACCACGAGAAATCGCTGCTCTTTGATAAACGGCAGAATAAATACCACCGTAAAAGCAAGTAAGCCGGGAATTTCACGGACACTTTGTAAAATGCCCATATCAGCACCGTTAAACTGTGCTTTTTCAATTGCAAAATTGTTCAACAGTGCCATCCAACTTGAGAAAGCAATCGGCACAATCACCGACACAATCAATAAAAAGTTAGTCGGTGTCTGCCAGCGGTGCGTTTGCCGATTTAACATCATGGTCACTTCTATTTTATATTTAAAAAAAGAGCCTCATCATACGCTGTCCGAATAAAAATGAGAATGTATACCAACTGACATAAATGTATACCAACTGTCATATCAGCGATAACGTCAGCTCTATCTAATGCAGTAAATCAAATAAATATCGTCAATTAAAATACTGATGGGCAAATGGCGCGATTGGCCAACACTCAGCGACTGAAAAATAGCTGATTCATACGCAAAAAAAAGCCAAGTGCAATCCGCACTTGGCACAATCAATGTGAACAACAGGGTTCACTAACAACGTCAGTTGGCTAGGTGACCCTCGGCTTAAGGGTCAATGTTAATATCGCACATCCCATGCCAACTTTAAATAATCAGTAAATACAGTGAATTAGATAGCATGGCCTATGATTGAATGCATTTATACGAATAAACAGGTTGCACTTTGCAAAGAAACAACTTCATTTTGCAAAAAGCAAACAAAACTCCGACACCGATCTTGCAAAGTCTATAGGGATCTCGACCATAATTCGATATACTGCGTACCCAATGACTCTTTATCTCTGATTGACTCAATGAATTATTTCATCACTTTCTTAAAAGGCCTCGCTATGGGAGCCGCTGATGTGGTGCCGGGCGTTTCCGGTGGCACAATTGCTTTTATTACCGGTATCTATGACACACTGCTGGAAAGTATTCGTCGGATTAATCCCAGACTTATCTCTTACCTGCGCCAGCATGGTGTCGCTGCAACATTGGGTCATATCAATGCGTTATTCTTACTGAGCCTCTTTGGTGGTATTTTTGTCAGTATTCTCACGCTGGCCAAACTGATCTCGTGGTTACTGGACACGCATCCCATCCCGATTTGGTCTTTCTTTTTCGGCCTGGTTCTGGTTTCCGTCTACCACATTTTCAGACAAATTGAACAGAAACGTCTGTTGAATCTTGTTGCGTGGGCACTCGGTTTAGTGCTCGCCTATACCATTACAGTCTTACAACCACTGAGCTTAGAACCTTCACTCCTGAATGTTTTTATTGCTGGATGTGTCGCTATCTGTGCCATGATTCTACCGGGAATTTCAGGGAGCTTTATTCTACTGTTACTCGGCATGTATGCTCCGATTCTCGGTGCGGTAAAAGCCATGCAAATCGACCTTCTGATGGTATTTTTGGTCGGGTGTGTAGCAGGGTTACTCAGTTTCTCTCACCTGCTGTCTTGGTTACTAAACAATTATCGAGACATAACGCTGTCAGCCCTGACGGGGCTCATGGTCGGTACATTACCGAAAATCTGGCCATGGAAAGAGACTCTGACTTGGCGCACCAACTCTCACGGAGAACAAGTGCCGCTGGTACAGCACAATCTGTCACCGATGGCGTATGAGCAACTCACCTCTCAATCAGCACAACTGTTTTTGGCGATTGTGATGATGTGTAGCGCGATAGTCTTGGTTCTGGCGCTCGAAAAGTTTGCCAGCCCCTCAAAAAAATAATCCATCGTAGGCTAACAACGACTGGGGAAGTCGCCCTTCCCCATTGTCATACTCAATGACACACCCATCCAAAAAGTTAACACACCATAGAATTCTTGGTTACAAAAGAGCAACAAACACAACAAAAAAATACATTAATTTGCTCAAGTAACAATTTTCCTACCTGAAATTTAATTAATCCTAGACACATCATTTTGTCACTATAATATGACTTTTTCTGGACATTGTTCTCATGAACCACACCACGGTTTTTGTCTCACTGTCGTTCAGAAATATTATAATTCGAATCCGGATGTGATCTGATACAGAAATAAGCCGTCCTCCGGCAACAATCAACCACGATCAACATCCCCCATCACTAAATCGCAGGAATTAGTATGCAAAGCAACAACATCTTCGCTCGTTTTGCCCGGGGCAACTTAGTGCTGCAAATTATTGCAGGCATTGTTCTCGGCGCACTTCTGGCTACATTCGCTCCCGAAGCGGCCAATAAAGCCGGTTTGCTGGGCAGCTTTTTTGTCAGTGCACTGAAAGCCGTCGCACCTGTTCTCGTTTTCGTTTTAGTTGCGGCTTCAATTGCCAATCAGAAAAGAAATCAACATACCTTTATGCGCCCTATCGTGGGACTGTATTTACTAGGAACATTTACCGCAGCACTCACCGCAGTGGTTCTAAGCTTTCTGTTTCCAACCACATTGACACTGGTTGCCGGAGCGGATGGCGCAACACCACCGCAAGGCATTACTGAAGTGCTTCATACCCTTTTGTTTAAGATCGTCGATAATCCAATCAATGCCATTATTCAAGCCAACTATATCGGTATTCTGGCCTGGGCGATTGGTTTAGGGTTAGCCTTACACCACGCCAGTGCATCAACCAAAGCCATACTCGAAGATCTCAGCCACGGTGTATCAATGATTGTCCGTTTTGTCATTCGCCTCGCCCCATTCGGTATCTTTGGTCTGGTAGCTTCAACATTTGCCACAACCGGATTCTCGGCACTTGCAGGCTATACTCATCTGCTTGCCGTCTTGTTGGCGTCCATGCTGATTATTGCCCTGCTGGTCAATCCGCTGATTGTTTATGTCAAAACGCGACGCAACCCTTACCCACTGGTTCTGCAATGTTTGCGTGAAAGCGGTGTGACCGCATTCTTCACCCGTTCTAGTGCGGCCAATATTCCCGTTAACCTGAACCTGTGTGATAAGCTGGGACTAGATGAAGATACTTACTCCGTGTCGATTCCTCTCGGAGCAACAATTAACATGGCAGGTGCCGCCATTACCATCACGGTTCTGACACTGGCTGCAGTCAATACAATGGGAATTGAAGTTGATATGATGAGCGCGCTGCTGCTCAGTTTTATCGCGGCCATCTCGGCATGTGGCGCTTCGGGCGTTGCCGGAGGCTCACTGCTCCTTATCCCGCTGGCGTGTGGCCTTTTTGGCATCACCAATGATGTGGCAATGCAGGTCGTTGCGGTCGGATTTATTATCGGGGTCATTCAGGATTCGGCAGAAACTGCGCTAAATAGTTCAACAGATGTTGTGTTCACCGCAGCAGTCTGTCAGGCGGAACATCAGAAGACAGTCTGATGCTTTCGTTTCGCTATCCTGCCCCAGCTGTGGCAGGATAGCGACTTTCGATAAGATGAATATCAATGCATATTCTTATCGGTAAAATCCAGTTTGAGATTCTTTTCCTCACCACCGCTACTTTTTTCAGGATCCGCTTGAGTTTCTGTCTTCCCCTCATGCCCTTCGGGTAACAACTCCTCCATTCCTGCAATTAACTCATCGCTATCATCAGTTGACGGAAAATCATCATCCGGATATTCACGTTGGGGAATCGGCACATTGCGTTTATATAATTTATTAAACGCCCGGATAATCAGATGCTTGCCGATCGTCCCTGCCTGAATTTTTTTCAACAGTGGTTTGGCAAAACTTTGCAACAGCACAATTGAGTCAACCCCAAGTCGGCTGCCGACATCGTCACGCATCGCTTTTGCCGGCTCATAACCACTATGCGCTGATAAAAATAGCCAAATATAGGCTACCGAATTACCGTACGCACCATGATCCATCCACGCTTTCCCTGCATGATACATCGCCTCAGCATTGCCTCTTTCCCCGGCACACTCCAGCCAATAACAACCTTTGCGATGATCCCGGCTCACGCCATTGCCTTTGAGATAACTCAAACCTAATTTCATCATCCCTTCGGAGCTATCGAGTCTGGCTGCCTTCGCATACCAAAAACAAGCATCTTCAGGCTTAGGAACCGGGTTATCCCGGGAAACATACCAGTCTCCCAATATAAGTTGTGCCGGAATGAAGTTCGACATCGCTACCTTTTCGAGAATCCGCACCCCTTTTTCAATATCAACCGAAATACCCAGCCCGGCGCAATAGGCTTTCGCAGTTTCGCAAAGTGAATGTAAATCCCCTTCCATACCACGAATATACATTTGCCAGAATTTAGCTTTTTCCTCGAGAACCGTATCCTTGCGGGAACGCTGACAAATCCGCACAACACCATACATTCCGGTAATATTTTCAAGATTCGCAGCCTTTTCATACCAAAATAATGCTTCCCGCAGATCACGTTTCTCCGCTTCTTTCGCCAAATAGAGAATGGTCGGAATATGGCCTTCCTCGGCTTTTCTCTGACGCTCTTTTCGATCTTCTGCCACGGCTTGTTCTCTCGCACGGCGATCCGAACTTTCCCGGGCTTGACGTTCGGCTTCCAGCCGCTTTTGTTTTACCGAGAGGATCATCATCCAAGACACCAATAAAATCAGTGACAGGCCTACTAGTCCCATTAAAAATCCGATAATATTCATTCATGCCTATTTCTGGTTGGTTGCAAAGCAAAGCATTCAGACTCTGATGCCAGACAATTCCCATATTAAAAAAGAATATCAGCAACAGATGTAATGACGCGAGTCATTTTCCTCACAAAGTGATATCTACCTAAAATAAGGATGAGAATCGATACTGAAGATGTATCACTTCTAATGAACTCTCATTGATTTCCCCAGCAAAAATACAAATCCTGTGGTATATAAAATATATAGCGTGCGTCACCTTCGTTTGCGTTCATCTTTTGACGCTCGCGTGATCTGTGTACATTTTGTGGCGAACACTTGACCAATGCACAACAAAGTTTTTTACTAGAATTGTTTTTAGCAGAAACCACAGTTTTTAGCAGAAACAACACGAGTAAAGATAACCGGGTGGAAAACTAAATGCATAAAGTGAACGATACGGTCCAATCTCAACCTTATCCTTTAGGCGCCACACTGGATGCCGACGGATGCAATTTTTCTATCTATGCACCGGGTAACCCATCCATTCGTCTCGCACTATTCGATGAACAGGGACACTACGATACCTATACACTCGACAATGAATATGCCGGCATCCGGTTTACTTATATTCCTGCGATTCGTGCGGGTCAAAAGTACGGATATCTCATCAAGCAGCCAGACCAAAAAAAGTGGCAATATATTTCTGACCCTTATGCGAAATCGCTTGACGGGCCACTCACCTATGAGCCGCCCTTTACGATTCAATCGAGCTTTCAACTTCCCAAATGTGTGGTGGTCGATGACACCTTTGACTGGCAGGGGGCATCCCGCCCCAATATTCCACGCGAAGAGACCGTTTTATTCGAAACCCATGTGAAGGGATTGACCCAACAACATCCGGATATCCCGTCAAAACTGCGCGGAAAATATCTCGGGCTGATTCATTCAGAAATGATGGCGTTTTATAAAAAGCAGCATATTAAAACGCTACAGCTCCTCCCTATCGCAGCGTGTATGCACGAGCCCCATCTGCTAGAGATGCAACTGGTCAATTATTGGGGATACAATCCGTATCTGTTTATGGTCCCCGATCCGCGCTACGCTATTGATGATCCGGTGACTGAGCTGAAAACGGTGATTCGCACCCTGCATCAGGCCGGTATCGAAGTCATTCTGGATGTTGTATACAACCATACTGCCGAAGGCGGTGCTGACGGGCCGCTCTTCAATCTGAGAGGGTTGGATCCCAAATACTACATCACTCATGAGGATGCTTACGCCAATTTCACCGGTTGTGGCAACACGGTTGATCTGGCATATCAGCCATCCCTTAATCTGGTTATGGATACGCTTCGTTACTGGGTCAGTGAATATCACATTGATGGCTTCCGTTTCGATCTCGCCGCAACCCTAGGCAGATCAGGTGAGACATACAGTCCCGATGCACCGTTTTTTAAAGCCGTTGCGCAAGACCCGGTGCTCAAACAAACCAAACTGATCGCAGAACCCTGGGATATTGGCCCGAACGGTTATCAGGTCGGCAATTTCCCGTTTGGCTGGAACGAAACCAACGACAAGCTCAGAGATATCAGCCGCAGCTTCTGGCGCGGTGATCAAGGATACCTCAAGGAATTCGCCACCCGAATCATGGGATCCCGTGATTTATACAGTGCTGCCAACTGGCCGTTCAAATTGACCGTCAACTACATTACTTATCACGATGGTTTTACGCTTCAAGACTTGGTGTCGTATAAACACAAGCATAATGAAGCCAACGGCGAGCAAAACCGTGACGGGCACGGGGATAACCGCTCTGAAAACTATGGTGTCGAAGGGCCGACCCAAGATGCAGAGATCAATAAAGTCCGGATGCAGCAGAAACGCAACTTCATGGTCACAGTTCTGTTCTCATTTGGCATTCCCCACCTGCTGACTGCCGATTTACTCTCTCATTCGCAACAAGGTAACAACAACGCTTACTGTCAGGATAACGAGATCAGTTGGCTCAAATGGCAGTCAGGAAAAAATGAGCAACAGTTTCAGGAATGGCTGGGCAAACTTGTTACCGCCCGGGAAAAGTATATGGTGCCGTTTATTCAGGCGTTCAGTGGCGAATCACGCAACTCCAATCGTGTTTTCTGGCGTAATGTGGATGGTTCGCTGATGACGCAGGATGACTGGAACCAACGCAATAGTGTTTCATTGCATATGGGCATCGGCGATACCGGTGATGAAATCCTTTATCTGATCAATCGGACCAAGGCTCCGGCTCGTTTTTCTCTGCCCGAAAGTCAGCAAGAGTGGCAGGTTTTATGTGATACCGCATCCTTTGAAATCCTGTCGACCACGGTCAGGAATGAACGGTTACAACCCCCTATGTCTTTTGCGATTCTCTATTGTGCATCCAAGGACTGTTCATCCCAAGATAGTCCCTCTCGGAAAACATCAGCCTCGTAGCAGACTGTGAAAGCCTCCCAAGATGATTATAATGGAGGCTTATCGTTTTCTCACACGCTTGCAGGGTGACAGTCTGCTCAGAGAATAATGCTATTTCCCCATAATTTACCGAGTGATTTACCCAAACCAAAGGACCTTTATGTTTAAGCGATTTGAGGGGTTTACGCAGGCTTTCCCCTCTGAAGAACCACAACAACCGCCAGCCACTTTATGGGCGTTTTGTCGTCATTACACCCAAGGATTTATCAAACCATTAATCATTATCGCTATATTGAGTACGGCGATTGCCATTATTGAAGTGGCTCTATTCGGATTTATGGGCCGTTTGGTAGACTGGCTTTCAGCCAGCCAGCCGGAGACATTCCTTGCCGATAATCAGTCACTTTTAATCGGCCTGACCGTGTTGATCCTGATCGGCATGCCACTGATTGTTGCGATTCATTCACTGTTAATCCACCAGACGATGCTCGGCAACTATCCGATGTCCATTCGCTGGCTGGCACACCGTTACCTGTTAAAACAAAGCCTCGCTTTTTATCAGGATGAATTTGCCGGCCGGATCGCAACCAAAGTAATGCAGACTTCACTGGCCATTCGCGAAACCGTGATGAAAATGGTCGATGTATTCATTTACGTCAGTGTTTATCTCACCGCGATTCTGGTGCTGCTTGGTGATTCTGACTGGCGACTGATGCTCCCCATGTTACTCTGGCTCATCAGTTACATCGGCATTCAGTTTTTCTACGTCCCGAAACTCAAACATGTTTCATCGCTTCAGGCCGATGCCCGCTCAACCATGACAGGACGCTTTGTTGACAGCTACACCAACATTCAGACGGTCAAGCTCTTTTCCCATAATCGCCGGGAGACCAGCTACGTCCAAGAAAGTATGGAAGGGTTTCTTGGCACCGTGTACCGCCAGATGCGTCTGGTGACCGGCTTTAATCTCTCAGTTGAAGTCGCCAATTACCTGCTGCTATTCGCCATTTCTGCCATTTCAATTTATCTGTGGGCACAACAAGCCATTACCGTCGGTGCAATCGCAGTGGCGATTTCTCTGGCACTGCGTATCAACGGCATGTCCAAATGGATCATGTGGGAAATCGGCGGATTGTTTGAGAATATGGGTACCGTCGTGGACGGAATGAACTCGCTCTCCCGCTCAATTTCGGTTCAAGACAAACCGGATGCCAAGCCGTTCCGGATCACCCAAGGTGCGATCGAATTTGATCACGTCCATTTCCGCTACGGCACCGATATCAATGTGATTAATGACTTAAACTTATATATCCGTCCCGGAGAAAAAGTTGGCATTGTCGGACGTTCCGGCGCCGGTAAATCGACCCTGGTCAACTTACTGCTGCGTTTTCATGATGTCGAAAACGGTCAAATCCGCATTGATGGTCAGGCCATCGATGAAATGACCCAAGATTCACTCCGTAGTGTCATTGGCATGGTCACACAAGATACATCCCTGCTGCATCGCTCCATCCGTGAAAATATTCTCTACGGTAACCCACAAGCCACTGAAGAAGAGATGATCCGCGCAGCAAAGCAGGCGCACGCCCATGAGTTTATTGAAACGCTCTCTGATCCACATGGTAATCAAGGCTATGATGCGCAAGTCGGAGAACGGGGAATCAAACTGTCTGGCGGGCAACGCCAGCGCATTGCCATTACCCGGGTCTTGCTGAAAAACGCTCCGATCCTGATTCTCGATGAAGCAACTTCAGCACTCGACTCAGAAGTGGAAGCCGCCATTCAGGAAAGTCTCTACGAGCTGATGGAAGGCAAAACCGTGATTGCAATTGCGCACCGTCTCTCAACCATCGCTGCGATGGATCGCCTGATCGTGCTCGATCAGGGCAAAGTCGTCGAAGAAGGAACACATCAAGCGCTACTCGCCAAACATGGTATCTATGCGCACCTGTGGGAACATCAGACCGGTGGATTTATCGGTTGTAAATAAAATCAAGCACATGGGTCACCACGGTGGCTCATGTTGGCCTTCCCACGCGCTTGTCCCTGTCAAGAAAGTACCTTGTCAAAAAAGCTCCTTATCAACGAAGCACCTTGATTCATTGTTTCTTTCTCCGGATGCAAGGCTTTTCTTCTAAAACTGACCGTTTTCTTCTAAAATCCGCCTGTTTTGAGATATTCAGGAGATGAGACACCAAGATGATCAACAAAAGCCTTTATACGAACCTGATTGCGATTCTCTGCATGATTGCAGGCTATCAGCTGCATGAAGATATTTTATTCACTGCGGGACTATTTGCCTTTTCTGGTGCGATCACCAACTGGCTCGCCATTCACATGCTCTTCGAGAAAGTCCCGGGATTATACGGCTCAGGTGTTATTCCCAAACGGTTTGATGCATTTCGCTCCGCAATCAAATCGCTGATGATGGAACAATTTTTTACCGACACCAATATTGATAAATTCCTCGATCAAGAACTGAATCAAACCAGTCAATTCAGTTTGGAACCCGTGATCGCGCAGGTTGATTTTAATCCGACATTTGATGCACTGGTTGAAACCATTGCTCAGTCATCGTTCGGGGGAATGCTGTCCATGTTTGGCGGCACCGACGCACTGCAACCGCTCAAACAGCCTTTTGTCGAAAAAATGCAGCAGGCTATGGTTGAAATCAGCCACAGTGACTCCGTACAAAACGCCCTGAAAGAACAGTTAGAATCTGAGACGATGAAAGCCGATATCCGCCAAAACATTGAGCAGATCATCGATCAGCGACTCAGTGAATTAACCCCGCAACTGGTCAAAGAGATGGTACAAAAAATGATTAAAGAACATCTGGGCTGGCTGGTGATTTGGGGTGGTGTATTCGGTGGGCTTATCGGTGTGATTAGCGCCCTCTTATCATAAGCGCTATTGTCACACTCGATGATCATGCCACACTCGATGATTATCACACTCGCTCATTGCCATTACAGGCTGTTTTGACAGCGACTACATAAAAAAACCACATGGACATCCATGTGGTTTTTTTATGGCATCAGGCAACGAGTTAATCCAGTTTAAACGTCGCCACTTTGGCATTCAGGGCAATCGCCTGCTCTTTCATTTCATTGGTCTGACGCAAGCCGGATTCAGCACCACTTGCCAGCCCCTCAGTTACATCTTTAATCGCCGTAATATTTTGAGTAATTTCACCGGTGACATGAGTCTGCTCTTCTGCTGCGGTGGCAATCTGGGTTGCCATATCACTAATCAGCCCGACAGAAGTCAAAATTTCCTCTAAAGCCTGACTGGCATGATCGGCATCCTGAACCGAGCTTTCGGCCAGTTTGGCACTATTTTCCATAAAACCGACTGCCCTTTTGGTCATTTCCTGCAGCGTTTGAATGGTCGATTTGATCTCTTCAGTTGAAGTGTGTGTCCGCTGAGACAGCATCCGAACTTCATCTGCTACCACCGCAAATCCACGCCCCTGTTCTCCGGCTCGTGCGGCCTCGATTGCAGCATTCAAGGCTAACAGGTTGGTCTGCTCTGCAATGCCCTGAATTGTACTCAGCACGGTTGATATTTCCGCAGAGTGCCGATCAAGTTCTGAAATCACTGAGCTGGCTTGGGTGACTTCACTCGCCAGATGATTGATCGATTTTCTGGTATTCATCACCAACTGATGCCCGTGCTGCGTACTCTCAGAAGAATGCTGTGCCGAATGGGCCGTCTGTTCTGCATGAGAGGCGATTTCCTGTGTCGCGGAAGCCATCTCGGTCACTGCGGTTGCAACCATTGTGATTTCCTGCTGCTGCACCGAGAGCTCCTCAGCGGTCTGATTAACCCGTTCGGTACTCTTTTGTGACATATCGGTCAGCACATCGGATTGTTGACGAATATGACCAATCAACTGTTGCAGACTATCCACAAAGGTATTAAATCCGTGCGCCAGCTTTCCGACTTCATCGTGACTACGAATCTCGATACGCTGTGTCAGGTCCCCATTTCCTCCGGCGATTTGTTCCAAGGCATCAGAGACATGCTTTAACGGACGGAACAAAATATTACAAATCCAGTTGAACAGCGCAATCCCGATCAAGACCAGTAACCCCGTCACCGCAAGCTGACTATACAAAGTATGATAAAGCGGCTTGAGTAAAGAATGCTGATCAACCACCGCCACTGTGATCAAATCACTGCCTTGAATCGCCCGGGCGTAGACCACATATTTTTTCCCCTGAATGTCTATCACTTCATCTTGACCGGAGCGGACAATATTCTGAATATCTGCAAAAGAAATCCCCAGTTTTTCAATCGGTTGATTCAGTAAAGAAACATCCTGATGAGTGAAAACATGCCCCGTTTTATTGGTGATAAACATATAGCCATCACCCGGCAGAATCACCTGCTTCAGACTGTTGAGAATATCATTCAGTTCAATATCGATACCCAGTACCAGCTCCGAACCAAACAGATTGACGACTTTCCCCATCGACACAACATTTTTCCCGGTTGCCGCAGCGACGGTCGGATTATCCATAAACACTTTATCCGGATTTTTCTTCGCATTGATGTACCATCCCCATTTTCTGGGATCATTATTACCCGGAGGCAACACCACCCCATTGGCATTTTTCTGACTACCATCAGGATAAGCAAGGAAGACATTCTCAAAACCGGCAGCACGTTTCATTTGCTTCAAATGAGCTACCACCGCCCCTTCCTGAATTTCTTCAGATAAGGAAGTCAAAGCCAGTTCTTTTGACTTCAGCCAGTCAGTTACATATTGATTATAAGAGGCACTGGTACTCAGCAATCGCTGTTCGACAGAAACGGATAATCGATCCAAAGAGGCATTAAAAGAGATGATCTCCACCAATATGCAGCCAACAATAATGGCAATACTGGCAGATATTGCTAATTTATTTTTTAGTGATAGATTTTTAAACATAGATACACCTTGTTTGACTGGGGGATAGAACATATTTCCCAATGAAGATACTTTCAATAACGACATATCTTCAATGACAAAGTATCCTGACTTTATCTGCCTATTTTCGACATATAACAATGATGATCGTCATACTTTGATGAATCACAAAGGCACTCAAAACAAAAGTAAACAAAACATACGCATACAATATAAAATGTAGACTATTGATGTTTTTTTTCTATGCTTTAACAGCCAAAATGAAGCCAAGGTAACACTTGTTGGACATTCTTTTTCTTATTGTTAACTCACTTCTTTGTTAAGATCCTTGCCTATCATTTCTAATCGGTTTTGTTCTACCATTTCACTGGAGCAAGTGATTTACCGTTTGGAAAATACAACCGATCCATTCCGGGACACTCACATCATGTTCAGTGGAGTAAATCATGATTTCAGGACTAAATCATATAACCATTGCAGTCAGTAACCTGGAGCGTTCGCTAAAATTTTACCGAGATATTTTAGGGTTCACCGCTCATGTCAAATGGCAAAATGGCGCATATCTATCTGTGGGTGAGTTATGGTTTTGTCTGTCATACGACGAACCTTGCCCAAAAAACGATTACACCCATATAGCCTTTGATATTCCATCAGATGAATTTGAAGCTTACTCTTCACATATCATGTCGCTAGGCGTGAAAATATGGAAAGAAAACCAAAGTGAAGGACAGTCACTTTATATTTTGGATCCCGATGGGCACAAATTGGAGTTACATGTCGGCTCACTCAAAAGCAGACTCGAAACACTGAGAGCGAAGCCATATCGTGGACTCATCTGGCTCTAAACATATAAATGATGTTTGAAGAGGAAAAAATGGTCGAAAGAATTCATTATGAAGGATTACCGCAAATTGCCGGTCCTTACGTTCACGCAACCAAACATAATCAAACCCTGTATATTTCAGGCTTGACTGCGTATGGCACAAAGGCGCAATCATCGGATCTGCCTCAACAAAGTCAGGCGATCTTGAATCAAATCGCAACAATTTTGAATTGTGAGCAGCGCTTAAAAAGTGATCTGGTCAAACTGACAATCTTTGTCCGTGATATAAGCCAGTTAGCGACCATTCGGGAACAGTTGTTTGAATTCTATGAAGGACACCTCCCGGCTTGCTCTCTGGTTGAGGTGTCACAATTCATTCACCCTGATCTGCAAATCGAGATAGAAGCGATTGTAGCGCTATAGGAATCGATGTGAGGGGTATGTAACATGGCATGCCAAACGTTATAGGCATCCATGGAGATTTCTTATTATGGCGCAATTTTCAAACAAGGCCATCGAACTAACCAGCCTTTTGAATGAACACGAGTTTCAAAGATTGTTCGTGACCTTTTAGGGTTATGCGTGATACATCCTCTCACTAGAGATCCAATCCCAAACACAGCAACAAGTTCATATTGGTTGAGACCGGTTTGACGAACTGCGACTGCCGTTTCTTTTTCCGGCCAATAACGCATCGCATCCACTGAACTTTGGTAAGGTTGGTCACCATTACGCTCGTGCATCGTCGCCTGATTACGCACTTGCCAGTTAAGCTGAGGCATACAACCTTTTAGCTGTGCTTCGTATTTCAAATAGGCGTAAGGATCAGACTCATCAGGATCAAAGTAGATCACATCCACATCATTTAAGGGCGTTGCTGATTTGAAATGATGTAGTGAGTCCCAAACTAAATTCCGGACGAAACCCGCTGCGATATAACATTGAGGTAGCCCCAACTCAAACACATATTCGAGTGCCGCGACTCTTATCGGATCCCGTTTGATTAATGCTACGATCTTGTTCATGGTCGTCCTGTATGATAACGGTATGGTCACATGCTCAGTTCTGTTTTAATCATCCACTAATTCTCTCGCCTTAGACAATGCAGAAGCAACGATACCCGCAGGGATAGACACAACACCTAATCCGATTATAAGTATGAAAAAAGTGAATATTTTCCCACCGACAGTAATCGGATAAATATCACCATAGCCAACTGTAGTAAGTGTTGCAACAGCCCACCACAAACTGTGAAAAACTGAACAAAACGCTGCTGGTTGTGCCGGATTTTCAAAGTAGTAAATCCCAACACCAGCTAAATATAAGATAATCAACGAAGCCATGAGAAAAAGCGTCAATTCTTCTTTTGCAATGATAAATGCCCTATGAATACGTCGCATCGCTGCATTATATCTAGCTAGTTTCAAAATCCTGATTAAGCGCAACAACCTAAAGCTACGGATTGATCTTAAATCTAACCCGGCACCAATATAAAATGGCAAGATTGCTAATAAATCGATCACCCCAAAAAATGAAAACACAAAACTAAATTTATTCTCTGCATAATAAAGGCGCAATAAATATTCGACAGTAAATATACCAACAGTTATAACTTCAAATAAATTCAAGTATTTTCTAAACTCATCACTTATGTCTGGTAATGTTTCCAGAGAAAAGCTAATCAACGACAAAAAAATCAACATCTGAATAAATAGATCAAAGCATCGTTTTAACTGTATGTTTCGATCTTGAATTATTTTTTTCGCAATAGAAATCATTTTAGTTCTTCTGAAAATAAGTATTTGTATTTACGCCTGATTTGGAATACAGCGGAAAACCAGTCCGACAACGTGTGCTTGTTATGTTGAAACTACATTGCTATCCAAGAATCAGAACCTTCTGCATATAACTTGACACTATTTCCAACACACTTGAATTTATATGCTTTACCAAAGTCATTCAAATATGTCATCGATATATTCCCTTTATCCATACCAATATATCCAAGTCGTTCCTTCTTATAATGTGTAGCTGTACTAATACTTTCTCTGCATTGCTCAATAGCGCTTTGTGAAGGTTGTTCTTTTATAGAAACATCCACTTTAACTGTAACATCGCTATTTCTAATTTGATCTTGTGTTTTATCTCCAAAGACAACGTACAAGATGAGAACAGTTAGAACTATAGCAAACCAAATTTTATTCTTGCTCGTAACGATATTATTCTTCCAAGGGTCTTTTTCTTTCATCATAACTCCCATTCAACATAACATCTAATTCAATGCTCTATAAACACCATCATCACAAAAAATAAATAGCTTCAAACCAAGAATAGCAGACGTTATATGCATCCATTGCTATTTCTTATTATGCTTTTGCCTTGTCTATCGAGTAAATCTACAGACCGTATTCTGTTTAACTCTATTGAATGATGAGTTGCTTCATCGTTCAATTGCCCTGAAAAATCTTTCACCCCACTCAAATCCCCCCCCCAACCAAGAAAACCATTCAAGGATGAATGGTTAGGCTTTTCCGGGCAGGACGCCCGTAAAAGCCGGTTCTGGACAACGTGCGACTCAATCAAACAAAAAAGATTTTCTGATGGGATGGTCACTCCATCACTCGGCATCGTGATGTGCCATGATTGAAGTGATATCAACAATCGAAATCAGGAGTGACCACCATGAAATGTAGCGTAATCAGTATCGACTTGGCAAAAAACGTTTTCCAAATCTGTGCATTAGATGACAAACGTCTGGTTCTTTTGAACAAAAAAGTTAGACGAAACGACTTGCTCGATCAACTCAGACAATTTGA
Organism: Vibrio ruber DSM 16370; assembly: GCF_900163965.1. Lineage (GTDB taxonomy): Bacteria > Pseudomonadota > Gammaproteobacteria > Enterobacterales > Vibrionaceae > Vibrio > Vibrio ruber. Next base: position 12 of record NZ_FULE01000044.1, on the reverse strand, counting down.
ACCCACTCTTGT
>NZ_FULE01000097.1 GCF_900163965.1 Vibrio ruber DSM 16370 | reverse complement strand
GGCTCGGGCGTCAGGGTCTTGTTTGAGTATCCGGTAAACGATTTGCTCAATGGGATGGGTAAGTGCTTCCAACTGAGAAATTGCGGGACTCTGAACACTATTTTCTGCCATAGAGGACTGATGCTGACCACATAGCCGCTCAATGGCCTCTATATCCAGTCGGAGTGATTCCGGTTGGATAACCACCCATGTAGATTGAAAATAGTGGTTGTTGTCAGCCTGCAATTGATTCGGGACATCAAGCGTCTTTCCCCAATCAGCAAGGAGGTTTTTTCCTATCTGAGTAAACGACTGACCTATTTCAACCTGTGCCAAAGCCGGAAATGCAAAATCAGGTTGAGGCATTCGCTTTGGTACAATTCGGTAACGGCTGTGTGCCACTTCCCCGAAATACTCCGCAACACTGCCCCACTGGTTGATTTTATCCGGTTGCAGGATAAACACCTGTTTCAATGTCTGAGCTTTATTCTTTAATGTGAACGCTTGTGAATCCTTTTTGTACAAACGAACCATACCGCGATAATTGAACACACCTAAAACCGTATTAGTTTTAGGATTGAATGCGGCCATCCGATGCAGGTCAACCATTGCACAAAAGGCTAAATCTCCGTTTTCAATCAACGCCAACACATCCCCTTTGGTTAACGGTGTTTTCTCTGAAATCTCATCCAAGCGGATAAACCGACGCTTGTTTACCAACATATGTACAACCCATACTCTGAATATGATGCTCTTATATAACATAACGTTATGTTACATAGGAACCAAGACCGCCTTATGTAACATCACATCATGTCATTGATGTAGATAGATTCGGAAAACATTCCCAATCATTGCATTTGTGGTTGGCAACCGGAACCACAATCCGGTTTACAAAGATTGTGAATCCTCGTTCCCTATATAATGCAACCGAAACCGTTTGTGATTGTGAACCGGTTTAGAATTGCAAACGGTATTTTAACCACTTGATACTGTATAGAACAACAGCATTATATTGGGTATATCAAGGCTATCGGATATGGTATTGGTTAGTGTCGGCAAGCTTATCCGATAGGGTTTGAGCTATCACATAAAAGGATTATCGGTTACCTGTGGGAGGACAATAAAAAATCCCTGATACCCAAATAATCCAGCCATTTTTCTAACGCTTCTTCCTTCTCTGGGATGTATTGACTTCGGTTATATACACCGCTGACCCCACCGATAGCATGACCTAACAGATGGTCAACCACATGAGGCGGAACCCGTAAGTCATTCATTCGTGTTGCCATCGTTCGACGCAAGTCATGAAATGTCCACAAGCTTTGATGTTCTAATGTTTTCCAGAAAGAGCGCCCCCTGTTACTGACCGAGGAAGAAGCTTTAATCCCACCCAATACATAACCCGTTTTTTCAGTTTCCTGCTTGATGGTTTGTAAATACGGGATCACATCTTGAGGAATAGGACGAACAATGATTTCTCCGGTTTTACTGTTCTACTTGGGGACTGTCCATCGTCGGGATGTAAAATCCCATTCATCCCACGTTGAAAGCCGAACCTCTTGCGTTCGTGCACCAAAGATAGTCAACAGCAATGCAAGCCGTTGGTAATAGTCCATCATCCGGTTGGAATGCGTGATGAAATCAACAAAAGACCTTAACTCAGCTTCGGTTAAAACGCGATGTCGTTCTGATTTCGCGGTGCCAACATCCGAGCGAACCAAATCATTGAG
>NZ_FULE01000100.1 GCF_900163965.1 Vibrio ruber DSM 16370 | reverse complement strand
TCAGCTCCATCCGCAAGGGACTTCACCAGCAAGAGCGTACCTTCTCCCGAAGTTACGGTACCATTTTGCCTAGTTCCTTCACCCGAGTTCTCTCAAGCGCCTTGGTATTCTCTACCCGACCACCTGTGTCGGTTTGGGGTACGATTTCTTGTGAACTGAAGCTTAGAGGCTTTTCCCGGAAGCATGGCATCAATGACTTCATCACCTTGGTGACTCGACATCGTGTCTCAGCCTAATGTAGAGCCGGATTTGCCTAACTCTACAGCCTACGCACTTGAACCTGGACGACCGTCGCCAGGCCCACCTAGCCTTCTCCGTCCCCCCATCGCATTCACAACAAGTACGGGAATATTAACCCGTTTCCCATCGACTACGCCTTTCGGCCTCGCCTTAGGGGTCGACTTACCCTGCCCCGATTAACGTTGGACAGGAACCCTTGGTCTTCCGGCGGGGAGGTTTTTCACCCCCCTTGTCGTTACTCATGTCAGCATTCGCACTTCTGATACCTCCAGCAGACTTTACAATCCACCTTCAACGGCTTACAGAACGCTCCCCTACCCAATATACCAAAGTATATTGCCGCAGCTTCGGTTTACAGCTTAGCCCCGTTACATCTTCCGCGCAGGCCGACTCGACTAGTGAGCTATTACGCTTTCTTTAAATGATGGCTGCTTCTAAGCCAACATCCTAGCTGTCTGAGCCTTCCCACATCGTTTCCCACTTAGCTGTAATTTGGGACCTTAGCTGGCGGTCTGGGTTGTTTCCCTCTCCACGACGGACGTTAGCACCCGCCGTGTGTCTCCCGGATAGTACTTACTGGTATTCGGAGTTTGCAAAGGGTTGGTAAGTCGGGATGACCCCCTAGCCTTAACAGTGCTCTACCCCCAGTAGTATTCGTCCGAGGCGCTACCTAAATAGCTTTCGGGGAGAACCAGCTATCTCCGAGTTTGATTGGCCTTTCACCCCTAGCCACAAGTCATCCGCTAATTTTTCAACATTAGTCGGTTCGGTCCTCCAGTTGATGTTACTCAACCTTCAACCTGCCCATGGCTAGATCACTCGGTTTCGGGTCTATATCCAGAGACTGGGCGCGCAGTTAACACTCGCTTTCGCTACGGCTCCCCTAATCGGTTAACCTTGCCACTGAATATAAGTCGCTGACCCATTATACAAAAGGTACGCAGTCACCCCACAAAGGAGGCTCCTACTGCTTGTACGTACACGGTTTCAGGTTCTATTTCACTCCCCTCACAGGGGTTCTTTTCGCCTTTCCCTCACGGTACTGGTTCACTATCGGTCAGTCAGGAGTATTTAGCCTTGGAG
>NZ_FULE01000102.1 GCF_900163965.1 Vibrio ruber DSM 16370 | reverse complement strand
TCCCCCCATATTCAGACAGGATATCACGTGTCCCGCCTTACTCGATTTCACTTAAACAACGCCGTCGGTTACGGGGCTATCACCCTCTATTGCGTGCCTTTCCAGACACTTCACCTAACGCTGTAAAAGCTTAAGGGCTAGTCCGATTTCGCTCGCCGCTACTTTCGGAATCTCGGTTGATTTCTTTTCCTCGGGGTACTTAGATGTTTCAGTTCTCCCGGTTCGCCTCATTAAGCTATGGATTCACTTAATGATAACTGCTGCTGCAGTTGGGTTTCCCCATTCGGAAATCGCAGACTCAAGTGGCTCTTACTGCCTCATCTGCGCTTATCGCAAGTTAGTACGTCCTTCATCGCCTCTGACTGCCAAGGCATCCACCGTGTACGCTTAATTACTTAACCATACAACCCGAAGAAGTCTTTTTTGCTTGGTCTTTTTCCCTGAATACGGCGTTAGCATCGAAGGCTGCTTGGTTGCTATCAGACGATAGCGCCCTGCGACATCCTTCTTGCTGCCTTGTCTCAGGCAAAAATCCTCAGCGCAAAAACCTAAGGGTTGATATCATCAACTAATTAGGTGTCACACAATATTTTATACATGAGTGTGTGACTTGGTTTTGCCGGACTCAATTTGAATACACAGTTGCCTGTGTATTCCCAAGAACACTTGATTGTGTTGGTCTTTCTCTTTCGAGAAAGGATTGAGAACTTTTACAAATAATCATCTGTTTCCAAAGAAACAAACATTATTTTGTCAGCTTTCCAAATTGTTAAAGAGCAATGTGTACGCTTGAGCATTCAAGCCACACTTTCTAATGACTTTCAGCGCCACAAAATCGAACCACATCGGTTAAACCGCTGGTCTGAATTGTTGAGCCAAAAATAGTTAGAAAGTGGTGGGCGATACCGGGTTCGAACCAGTGACCCCCTGCTTGTAAGGCAGGTGCTCTCCCAACTGAGCTAATCGCCCACTTTCAGGCGTTCCCCAAAAGAGGAAAATGGTGGGTCGTACAGGATTCGAACCTGTGACCAATTGGTTAAAAGCCAACTGCTCTACCAGCTGAGCTAACGACCCGTACTTCTCAAAAGAAGTGGTATCCCGTAGGGGAGTCGAACCCCTGTTACCGCCGTGAAAGGGCGGTGTCCTAGGCCTCTAGACGAACGGGACATTGTCTGCCTTGCAACTTCCAGAAAAACTGAAAATTACAACGCTATACGCTCTGTTATAAACCAAATCAATCTGTGTGGACACTCATCCAAAATATCTTTACGTAAGGAGGTGATCCAGCGCCAGGTTCCCCTAGCGCTACCTTGTTACGACTTCACCCCAGTCATGAACCACAAAGTGGCAAGCGTCCTCCCGAAGGTTAAACTACCTGCTTCTTTTGCAGCCCACTCCCATGGTGTGACGGGCGGTGTGTACAAGGCCCGG
>NZ_FULE01000103.1 GCF_900163965.1 Vibrio ruber DSM 16370 | reverse complement strand
AACTCGACTCCATGAAGTCGGAATCGCTAGTAATCGTAGATCAGAATGCTACGGTGAATACGTTCCCGGGCCTTGTACACACCGCCCGTCACACCATGGGAGTGGGCTGCAAAAGAAGCAGGTAGTTTAACCTTCGGGAGGACGCTTGCCACTTTGTGGTTCATGACTGGGGTGAAGTCGTAACAAGGTAGCGCTAGGGGAACCTGGCGCTGGATCACCTCCTTACGTAAAGATGTTTTGGATGAGTGTCCACACAGATTGATTCGGTTTATAAGCAAAGAGAAATTGCACCGTGGTTTTTCTGAGTTCAAGGAAGGCAATTGACGAGGGAAGGCGTTTACATCAGTAAATAACTGACCGAGGATAAGCAGCCTGACGCAGAAATCAGGGAAAGCACACAGCAAGAGATGGGTCTGTAGCTCAGGTGGTTAGAGCGTTCGCCTGATAAGCGAGAGGTCGGTGGTTCAAGTCCACTCAGACCCACCAAAATCATTTTCTTCTGCGTTAGATTGTTCGTTGCATATTGATATATGCGGCCTCACAATCTGCCTTGAATAAAACGATTTGAAGAAATATCTAAAGATGGGGCTATAGCTCAGCTGGGAGAGCGCCTGCCTTGCACGCAGGAGGTCTGCGGTTCGATCCCGCATAGCTCCACCATCTTTAAGGGTTTTTAATGAAGAATCTTTAAACATGGTTTTGTAGATACAAAATCTTTGCTCTTTAACAATTTGGAAAGCTGACAAAATAATGTTTGTTTCTTTGGAAACAGATGATTATTTGTAAAAGTTCTCAATCCTTTCTCGAAAGAGAAAGACCAACACAATCAAGTGTTCTTGGGAATGCACAGGCAACTGTGTATTCAAATTGAGTCCGGCAAAACCAAGTCACACACTCATGTATAAAATATTGTGTGACACCTAATTAGTTGATGATATCAACCCTTAGGTTTTTGCGCTGAGGATTTTTGCCTGAGACAAGGCAGCAAGAAGGATGTCGCAGGGCGCTATCGTCTGATAGCAACCAAGCAGCCTTCGATGCTAACGCCGTATTCAGGGAAAAAGACCAAGCAAAAAAGACTTCTTCGGGTTGTATGGTTAAGTAATTAAGCGTACACGGTGGATGCCTTGGCAGTCAGAGGCGATGAAGGACGTACTAACTTGCGATAAGCGCAGATGAGGCAGTAAGAGCCACTTGAGTCTGCGATTTCCGAATGGGGAAACCCAACTGCAGCAGCAGTTATCATTAACTGAATACATAGGTTAATGAGGCGAACCGGGAGAACTGAAACATCTAAGTACCCCGAGGAAAAGAAATCAACCGAGATTCCGAAAGTAGCGGCGAGCGAAATCGGACTAGCCCTTAAGCTTTTACAGCGTTAGGTGAAGTGTCTGGAAAGGCACGCAA